>CAWIQV010000075.1:0-30004 GCA_963838275.1 uncultured Gammaproteobacteria bacterium
CATGGCGGCCTGGCCCGATGTGCGCCAGGTCTCGTCGCCGCAGTGCGACGGTGGCGCCGCATCCCGCCGCTGGGGGATCATGCCGCTCTTCGTACAGGGTGGCCGCCCGCCGGGGTCTTGATCGATGATGCGCACGCGACGGATTCAACTGGCTGTGTCGCTGCTGTCCATCCTGGGCGTGCAGGGGCTGCTGCCACGAGTCGCGCTCGCCGCGCCGGTCATTCCGGTCACCCCGACCTCCGATGCGGATGGCTACGTCGCGCAGCCGTTGCCCGTCGCAAGCCCGATCACCGATCATTTTGCGCTGCGCGCCAGCTTCTGGTGGGGCCGCGTCACCACGCCGGTACGCATCGATTCCCCGACGGTCACCGGCACGCCATTCTCCGCCGAGCAGGACCTCGGACTCACACCGCTCGCCTACCAGTGGCGCATGGAGCTGATGTTCCGCATGCGCGAGCGCAGCCGGCTGCGGGTGAATTTCCTCGACCTGCAGCGCCAGAAGACCGAGCAGGTCGCCACCCCGCTCACGATCGCCGGTCTGCAGTTCGGCGGACCATCGCCGCTCGCCAATCCGGTGCAATCCAGCTTCAACTGGCGGCAGATGGACCTGACCTACACGTATTCTTTCCTGCGGGGCGAGCGCTACGAGCTGGGGGCCGGAATCGGCCTGCACCTGATCGAAGCGACGGCGATGGCCCAGGTTCCCAATACGCCGCGGCAGACCGAGTACTCGGGCTCCGGCCCGTTCGCGACCCTGGCGCTGGACGGCACGTTGCGGATCGCCCGGCAGTGGTCGCTGAACGCGCGCGGCCAGTACCTGCATCTGGCGCTCAGCTCGACCAGCGGCTCGCTGGGCGTCTACCACGCGGACCTGCAATATCGCCCGCTGCGCAACCTCGCCGTGGGACTCGGCTATGAGTACCAGAAGACGGAGCTGACGCAGACCAGCAGCAGTCCGCGCGGCACCGTTCAGCTCGACATCAAGGGTCCCGAGGCGTTCGTCCGTCTGAGCTTCTGAGCGCCCCGGCAATGAAGTCGGCCATCAGCGCCACGGTGGGCGGATCGCGCAGCGGTGCACTGTGGTTGAGCCGGGGGACGACATGCAGCCGGGCGCCATCGAGCAGTCGCACGATCGCCTCGGAGTGCGCGACCGGCACCAGCTCGTCGCTGGCCCCGTGCACCAGCAGCACCGGTACGCGGATGCGGGCGGCGAGCTGCTGTGCCGAATAATCCTCGGGGTCGCGCCCGTAGCGCGCATGGAACAGCGCGCGCAGCCGCCGCACGACCCCGGCTGAGAGCCCCAGCGTGATGGTGAAGGAGTCGAACAGGTAACCGACATCGCGCGGCAGTCCCACCAGTACCGCTGCGCGCAGCGGCACCGCATGGTCCTGTGCCAGCCAGGTCGCCGCGGTGATCGCACCGAAGGAATGCGCCAGCACCGCGCCGATCGGCCCGCAGTCGCGGCTCACCGTCTCGAGCGCACCGAGGAACGCGTGCAGGTCCGCCCGACGGCCGTCGGAGCGGCCGTGCGCCGGGGCGTCGAACGCGACCACGCGCAGTCCGTGGGCCCGCAGCGCGTCGATCACCGGCGCCAGCCGCGCGGCGTGCGAGATCCATCCATGCAGCACCAGCACCGCCGGATCCCGCCCCGGCCATTCGTAGACCTGGACCGCGCCCACGGGCGTCTGCAGTCGGCGGCCGTGCGCGCCGGCGAGGAAGGCTGCATCCTCGGGCCCGACCGCGCGCGCGAGGGGCAACGTGAATGCGTAGGCAGCCAGGCGCGCCGCGAGTGCGGGGCTGATCGCGCCGAGCACGCGAAACAGGGAGCGCAGGCGCCGCCTGCGCTCGGGCGAGAGCCCCGGGATGCTGCGCGTGCCGGCCGGATCGTTCCCGCAGTCCGCGGCGTTCATGGCCGCAGTCAGTCGCGCGTGCGCGCGAGCGCACGATGGCCGATGTCGCGCCTGAACTGCATGCCTTCGAACTCGATGGAATCGACCAGCGCGTAGGCTTCGGTCCGCGCATCGCGCACGCTGCTGCCGGACCCGACCGCGCACAGCACGCGCCCGCCCGCCGTCACGACCTGCCCGTCTTCGCGCCGGGTGCCGGAATGAAACAGCTTGCCGGGCAGCCGCGCGGCCTGCTCGAGCCCCCTGATCGGATCGCCTTGCCGCACCTCGTCGGGATAGCCCGCGGCCGCGAGCACCACGCCGACGGCGGCGCGCGCATCCCACTGTGCCGTGACGGTATCCAGAACTCCTGCCAGCGCGGCGTCGCACAGCTCGGTCAGGTCCGACTGCAGCCGTGCGAGGATCGGCTGGGTCTCCGGATCGCCGAAGCGGCAGTTGTACTCCAGCACCCGCACGCTGCCATCCGGGCCGATCATCAGTCCGGCATACAGGAATCCCGTGTACGGCATGTCCTCGGCGGCCAGTCCGCGCAGCGTCGGCGCTATCACCTCCCGCATCACGCGCGCATGCACGGCGTCCGTGACCACGGGCGCGGGCGAATAGGCACCCATGCCGCCGGTATTCGGGCCGCGGTCCCCGTCGTCGCGACGCTTGTGATCCTGCGCGCTCGCGAGCGGCAGCGCGTGCCGGCCGTCGGCCATCACGATGAAGCTCGCCTCCTCGCCCTCGAGGAAATCCTCGACGACGATCTGCGCACCGGCCTCGCCGAACCGGCCGCCGAACATGCCTTGCGCCGCGGCATCGGCCTCGGCACCGTCGCCGGCGATGATCACGCCCTTGCCGGCCGCGAGCCCGCTGGCCTTGACGACCAGCGGCCGGCGCTGCGCACGCACCCACTGCGCGTCGTAGTCTTCCCGGCGAAAGCTGCGGTACTGCGCGGTCGGGATCCCGTGCCGCTGCAGGAATTGCTTCGCGAACGCCTTGGACCCCTCCAGGCGCGCGGCGCGCGCGGGCGGACCGAAGCAGCGCAGGCCCGAGGCCTGGAACGCGTCGACCACGCCGGCCACCAGCGGCAATTCGGGACCGATGATGGTCAGGTCCACGGCCTCGGCGCGCGCGAGCGCGACCAGGCCGGCAACGTCGCTGGCCGCCACCGCGACATTGCGTACCCGGGGTTCGCGTTCAGTGCCCGCGTTGCCCGGTGCCACCAGCACCTCGCGCACGCGCGGCGACTGTGCGCATTTCCAGGCCAGCGCATGCTCGCGTCCGCCGCCGCCCACGATCAGTACGCGCACGCGCGAGCTCTGGCAGCGCGGGAGATCCCGCCGCTAATGGCGGAAGTGCCTCATGCCCGTCAGGACCATCGCGATGCCGTGCTCGTCCGCTGCCGCGATGACTTCGGCATCGCGGCGGGATCCGCCCGGCTGGATCACTGCAGCGATGCCGTAGGAGGCCGCGACGTCGATGCCGTCGCGGAACGGGAAGAACGCGTCGGACGCGAGCACCGCGCCGCGCACCTCGAGCTGCTCGTCGGCGGCCTTCAGCGCGGCCAGGCGTGTCGAGTAGACCCGGCTCATCTGTCCGGCTCCAACTCCCACGGTGGCGCCGTCGCGCGCGAACACGATCGCATTGGACTTCACGAAGCGCGCCACGCTCCACGCGAACAGCAGGTCGGCGTGCTCGCGGGCATCCGGTGCGCGGCGGCTGACGACCTTCAGCTGCCCGTGATCGATGTCGGCGGCATCGCGCTGCTGCACCAGCAGCCCGCCACGGACGCTGCGGTACTCGAGCTCATCGTCCGGTTCATCCGCGGACCCTGCGCTGCCGAGGGCCCCCACGCTGAGCAGCCGCAGCGCGGGCTTGGTGGCGAGCGCCTCGAGCGCCTCGCCGCTGAACGCTGGCGCAGCGATGACCTCGGCGAACTGCCGGCCGATGATCGCGCGCGCGGTCGGGCCATCGAGCTCCCGGTTGCAGGCGATGATGCCGCCGTAGGCGGAGGTCGGATCGGTGCGGTAGGCGCGTTCGTACGCGGCCAGCGCGCTGGCCGCCACGGCGACGCCGCAGGGATTCGCGTGCTTGACGATGACGCAGGCCGGCTGCAGCGAAGCTCCGCACGCACTCGATCGCCGTGTCCGCATCGGCGATGTTGTTGTAGGACAGGTCCTTGCCCTGCAGCACGCGGGCCGTCGCCACGCCGTTGCCGCGCGCACCCGGGCTGCGGTAGAACGCGGCGCGCTGATGCGGGTTCTCGCCGTAGCGCAGCTCCTGCTGCCGGTCGAAATTGAGGGTGAGCACGGCGGGAAACTCCTGCGCGGCATGGCCTTCGCGCTGCTGCAGGTAGCCGGCGATCATCGCATCGTATCGCGCGGTGTGCGCGAAGGCCTTGGCGGCGAGCCGCGCGCGCGTGTCGATGGACGTGGCACCCGTCGTGTCGAGTTCGGCCAGCACCGTGCCGTAGTCCGCCGGATCGACCAGCACCGTGACGTCGACGTGGTTCTTGGCGCCGGCCCGCAGCATCGCCGGACCACCGATGTCGATCTGCTCGATCGCTTCGGCGTGCGTGCACCCGGGCCGCGCGATCGTGCTCGCGAACGGATAGAGATTCACGACCAGCAGGTCGATCGGTTCGATGCCGTGCTCGCGCATCGCCGGCTCGTCGATGCCACGCCGGCCGAGCAGGCCGCCGTGCACGCGCGGATGCAGCGTCTTGAGCCGCCCGTCCATCAGTTCGGGAAAGCCGGTGAATTCCGACACCGCCCGATGCGGCAACGCATGATCGGTGAGCAGCCGCGCGGTGCCGCCGGTGGAAAGCAGCTCGATGCCGTGGCGCCGCAGCCCGGCGGCGAACTCGACCAGTCCGGTCTTGTCCGAGACCGACAGCAGTGCGCGCCGGACGGGGGCGGCCATCAGTCCGACAGGCCGAGCGCGCGCAGCTTCTTGCGCAGCGTGCCGCGGTTGATGCCGAGGATCACGGCCGCGCGGCTCTGGTTGCCGGACGCATAGTCCAGCACGGCGCGGAACAGCGGCACCTCCACTTCGCGCAGCACCAGGTCGTACAACTGCGCCGGGCGGTGACCATTGAGGCTCGTGAAGTAGTCGTGCAGTGCCCGCTCGGTATGCCCGCGAAGCGGCAGTTCCTTGCCATGGGTCCTGGCGCCGTTGCTGCTGATCATCGATTCCCTGACCTGTCGGACCGTTTTCTTCTTCGCCATGCGCGGGCTCCCGGAAGCCCTGTCGATTCATCGTCGCGTCGATTCATCGTTGCGGCGTCACGCCGCTGCCAGCTGCGCCCAGTGCCCGAATCCCTGACGCGCCATCGCGAACTGCGCGGCCGATGACTCCGCCGCCATCAGCGCGGGCCGCAGCGTCGGGTCGACGGCATTCCGGGCGCAGTACCAGCCGAGATGCTTGCGCGCCATCCGCAGGCCGGTGTGTTCGCCGTAGAACTCATACAGGGATTCGAGGTGCTGAAGAATGATCCCTGTCTTTGCAGCACGCAAGAGTGGTGGCGCGAATTGACCCGAAGCGAGATACGCATTGACATCGCGGAAGATCCATGGTGCGCCCTGCGCCGCGCGACCGATCATTACTCCGTGCGCGCCCGTGAAATCAAGTACCGCGCGCGCCTGCTGCGGCGTGCTGATGTCGCCGTTCGCCAGCACGGGGATCCTCACGGCCGCGCGCGTCGCGCGGATCGTGTCGTATTCCGCTTCGCCGCGGAACAGGTCCGCGCGCGTTCTTCCGTGCACGGCGAGTGCGCTGACGCCGCAGCGCTGCGCGATCCGTGCTACCTGTGGTGCATTGCGCCTCTGGTGCTCCACGCCGGTGCGCAGCTTCAGCGTCACGGGCACGCTGACCGCACGCACCACCGCATCGAGGATGCGCTCGACCAGCGCTTCGTCGGCCAGCAGCGCCGAGCCGCAGTGGCGGTCGAACACCTTCTTGGCGGGGCACCCCATGTTGATGTCGATGACCTGGGCGCCGAGTTCGACGCTGGCACGCGCGGCCTGCGCGAGCTGTGCGGGCTCCGCGCCGGCAAGCTGCACGACGCGCGGCTCGCTCTCGCCCTGATGGTCCATGCGGCGGCGCGATTTTTCAGTGCCCCATAGCCGCTGGTCCGCGTGCAGCATCTCCGCCGGCGCGAGGCCCGCGCCGAGACGGCGGCAGAGTTCGCGGAACGGCCGGTCGGTGACGCCCGCCATCGGTGCGAGCACGGCGGGCGAGCCGAGCGCGTAGTGCCCGATGTGCATCGGCGCGTCCAGCCCTAGGGCTTGCTGGCCGCGAGCGCGGGGGCAGCCGCGAGCGTGTCGCCCGCACAGCGCACCTGGCCCTGCAGCAGCAGACACACGTCGAGCTCGAAGCTCGCGCTGTCACTGCCCGGGTCGCGTACGGTGATCTGGCTGTCGACACGCTGGTCGTGCGCCAGGAAGGCAGGGAGGGTCTGGCCGCGCGGCGCGTAGTCCCGCGGCGCGAGCTCGCGCGCGGCGATGCGCCTGCCATAGCGATCGAGCAGCGTCAGGCGCAGCAGCGGCATCGGCTGCGCTCGCGGCGCGTGATTCGCGAGGCTGAGGCGAACGTGGATGGCGTGGCCGTCGGCGGGGTCGACCATCGCACCCTGCTGGCGCACGTCGTAGGCACCGAGGTCCCAGTGCGGATGCAGCGGCATTCCGAGCGACCCGTAGAGGCGTCCGATCGGACCGCTCCACATTGGCGATTGCGCCAGGGTATCGCGCCAGTGGTGTACGGCCTGCGCGACCAGCAGCAGCCCGAGCACGATGCTGCCGCCGGTCCATGCCCAGCGGTGTGCGCTCGGGCGGGAGGGCGCGGCCGGTGCGAGCTCCAGAGCCGCCGCCGCGGCTTCGGCGTCTTCCTCCGCGGCGTCGGCTGCCGAGTCGACCCGCGCCGGTCCGGCTGCGGCGCGCAGCTCATGCGCCGGCACGCCGAGGCGCAGCGTCAGCGCCTCGAGCTCGCTGTCCACGGATTCCTCCGGCACGAACTCCTCGGTCTGGGTGATCGCATCGCCTTCGAGCAGGATGGTCTCGAACGTGCCGGTCCCGTCCGCGAGCGAGGACTCGTTCTCGATCGATCCGTCGAAGGACGCCTCGGTGGCCAGGTGGGTCTGCGGACCGTCGGCGGGCAGCGCCTGCGAGTGCGTCGGCGCGGGTCCGGCCACTGCCGCGGCGGGCTGGCCGGTGATCGCCGGCTGGGCTGCAGGGGCAGGTTCGGTCGGTTCCTCGCTCAGGGTCAGCAGGGCATTGAAGACATTGGCGCAGCGGCCGCAGCGCACATAGCCCTGGCCCACCCGCAGGTCATTGGCGGTGACCGCGAGCGTGAGGGTGCACTTCGGGCAGACAGTGAACATCGGTGCGTGGCCCATTCCTTCGTGGTTCCTCAGGCCTGCCGTCGCGCATGCCCGGATGGCCCCTGCGCGCTCAGCGGCGCGTTCCGCACAGCGCGGCCCAACCCCCGGTCTCGCCGTACGGCTGCATATCAAACCATGCCGAGTAGTGCGCCGTCACGGCCGCGGCCTCCGCTGCCAGGATGCCGCATAGCAGGATGCGACCCCCGGGGACCAGCAACGCGGCGAAGCGCGGTGCCAGCGTGCACAGTACTTCGGCCAGGATGTTGGCCACCAGCACGCCTGCATCGGGCGGCAGATCCGCGTCGTGTGCGCAGATCCGCAACCGGTCCTCGACGCCGTTGTCCACGGCATTCTCGCGGCTCGCCGTCAGCGCCTGCGCATCGATGTCGAAGCAGTACGCGCGGCGCGCGCCGAGCTTGAGCGCCGCGATCGCCAGTACGCCCGAGCCGCACCCATAGTCGATCAGGTCGTGCCCGGCGATCGGCGCCGCATCCAGCCACTGCAGGCATAGCGCGGTGCTCGCGTGGGTGCCGGTACCAAAGGCGAGTCCCGGGTCGAGGCGGACCACGGTCGCACCGTCCGCGGTGACGGTCTCGTGCCGCGGGCAGATCCACAGCCGCTGTCCGAAGCGCATGGCGTGAAAATCCCGCAGCCATTCGCGCTCCCACGCGCGATCGGCGAGCGCGCGGGCGCCGAGCTGCCGCGGGTCGATACCCAGGGCCTGTGCCAGCGCGCGCAGCAGGGCCGGATCGGCGCGCGCCGCCGGGAACAGCGCCTGCACACGGGTCGCGGGCCAGAGCCGGATCTCACCCGCATGCGGCTCGTATACCGCGTCGTCGCGCGCATCGCTGTAGCTCACGCTGAGCGCACCGAGTGCGATGCAGGCCTGTTCGGCCTCCTCGGCGTCGATCCCGTCGAGCGCGAAACTCAGCTCCAGGAAGGGCACGGCGGCTCCAGGCAGGACGACACGGCTGCGTCGGGCTTGGGCCAGGGTCTCGAGCCTTACTTGAGCCCCAGGCGGCGCTCGAGGTAATGGATGTCGAGCGCGCCGGTCTGGAACGCGCTGTGCGCCAGTATCTCCTGATGCAGCGCAGTATTGGTCTTGATGCCCTCGACCACCAGTTCGGCGAGCGCATTGCGCATGCGCGCGATGGCCGTGTCGCGCGTATCCCCATGCGCGATCAGCTTGCCGATCATCGAATCATAGTGCGGTGGCACGTTGTAGCCGGAGTAGACGTGGCTGTCGACGCGGATGCCCGGGCCGCCCGGCGGGTGCCAGAGCTTGACCGGCCCCGGCGAGGGCATGAACGTGCGGGCATCCTCGGCGTTGATCCGGCATTCGATCGCGTGGCCGCGCATCTGCACGTCGGCCTGGGAGTACGGCAGCTTCTCGCCGGCGGCGATCTGCAGCTGCGCCTTGACCAGGTCGATGCCGGTGACCAGCTCGGTCACCGGATGCTCGACCTGGATGCGGGTGTTCATCTCGATGAAGTAGAACTCGCCGTCCTGGTAGAGGAATTCGAGCGTACCCGCGCTGCGGTAGCCGACCGCGCGGCAGGCCTCGACGCAGCGCTCGCCCATGCTGCCGGCGCTGCTTGGCGGTGATGCCGGGGGCGGGCGCTTCCTCGATGACCTTCTGGTGGCGGCGCTGCATCGAGCAGTCGCGCTCTCCGAGGCTCAGACGACGTTGCCGAAGTGGTCGCCGAGGATCTGGAACTCGATGTGCCGCGGTCGCTCGAGGAATTTCTCCATGTAGACCGTGTCGTTGCCGAACGCGGCGAGCGCCTCGGTCTTGGTCACGGCGATCGAACTGAGCAGCGCGCCCTCGGCGTGCACGACCCGCATGCCGCGGCCGCCGCCGCCGCCCGAGGCCTTGATGATCACCGGATAGCCGATGTCGCGCGCGATGCGCAGGTTCTCTTCCGGCTTGTCCCCGAGCGCGCCGTCCGAGCCCGGCACGCACGGCACCTTGTGCCGGTGCATGACGTTCGATCGCCGAGACCTTGTCGCCCATCAGGCGGATCGGTCCGGCCTTCGGGCCGATGAACGTGAAGCCGCTCTTTTCGACGCGCTCGGCGAAATCGGCGTTCTCCGACAGGAAGCCATAGCCCGGATGGATCGCCACCGAGTCGGTGACCTCCGCCGCGCTGATGATCGCCGGCATGTTCAGGTAGCTCAATGCCGAGGCCGGCGGTCCGATGCAGACCGATTCGTCGGCCAGCAGCACGTGCTTGAGGCTCGCGTCCGCGGTCGAATGCACGGCGACCGTCTTGATGCCGAGCTCGCGGCAGGCGCGCAGGATGCGCAGCGCGATTTCGCCGCGATTGGCGATGAGGACCTTCTCGAGCATCGCCGCGGCTATTCGATCACGAACAGCGGCTGGCCGAATTCGACCGGCTCGCCGTTCTGTACCATGATGGCCTTGATCCTGCCGGCCTTTTCCGACTCGATCTGGTTCATCATCTTCATGGCCTCGATGATGCACAGCACCTGTCCGACCTTCACCTCGTCGCCGATCTCGACGAACGCCTTGGCGCCGGGAGACGCCGAGGCGTAGTAGGTGCCGACCATCGGTGCCGTCACGAGGTTCTGCGCCGTGGCCGCCGTGGAGGGCGCGCCGGCAACCGCGGCCGGCGGTTCGACCGGAGTCGACAGACTGGGGAGCGCCGGTGCCGCGGCGGCGGGCGCGCTGAAAGCCGGCTGCGGCGTACCCATGTACGTCACCGCCGCCTGCCCCGGCAGTACCCGCGCGATGCGCAGGGTCTCCTCGCCTTCCTTGATTTCGATCTCGGCGATGCCCGATTCCTCGAGCAGCTCGATCATCTTCTTGATCTTTCGAATGTCCATCAGGAAGCTCCGGTCATGGGGCGCCGCCGCAATCCAGTCCGCAGGCCCTGAAGGCCCGGCTGCGCCACGGCGGCGCTCAACCTAAAATGCCAGTCTGTAAATCTGCGCGATGCCTGCCCGCAGCGCTGCGCTCGCGGTAGCCGCCCAGTCAGGCCCTGTCGCGGTGCCTGCCTCGCCTCTGGGCGCAGAATGTACCCAATATGCGGCGATTTGCCTAATTCATGGTCGAAATCACCCGATCCTGCAGCCAACGTGCACCGCCGGATGCGGGCGGGATCCGGCGCGAATGTCGCGAATCCGCGACGTAATTTGGGCCGTTAAGGGCTGCTCTGTTGCGCCTTTGCGCGCTCAGCCGCGAGCGTCGCCAGGCGCGCGCGCAGCTGTTCGCGTGCGCTCGCGAGCTCGAGCCTGCCGGCGTCGATCGCCAGCGCCGCCGTCAGGATGGCGCGGGCTTCCTCCCGGTGCAGTTCGCCAACCTTGACGGCGAGGATCCGTCCGCGGGAGTCGGCGAACACGGAAAACGGCAGTACCGGCTCCATCCCGAACTGACCGATGCTGGAAAGTCCGTCCTGCTCCGCGATCAGGACCGGATAGGGTACCGGTGTCGCATGCAGGAAGGCGCGCACCGACGGCGCGAAATCCACCGCCACCCCGACGATCTCGAGGCCATCCTTCCGATACTGGGTTCGCAGCTGGCCGAGCAGCGGGATCTCGCGCCGGCAGGGGGGGCACCAGGTCGCCCAGAAATTCACGATCAGCGGATGCCCGAAGTACTCGTGCAGCGCATGGTGCCTGCCTTCCGGATCCGGCAGGTTCATGTCGGGCACGTCGGTAGGGATCGGGCGCGCCGCCGGCTGTCCGGCAGGGGCCTCCGGGGCTTGCGTATCCGGGGCCGGGGCCAGCGCGAGCGCCGGCTGCGGCGCTGGCCGCGGCCTCAGCAGTCGATAGGACAGATAGCCCGCCGCCAGTCCGCAGAGGCCCACGAGCGCGAGCGTGAGCGCGGCGCGGCCCAGTTGCATGGGTTGGCTCAACCGGTCGCAAACGCCTGGTGCAGCAGCGCGGCGAACTGCGCGGCTTTCATGTAGCCGACCACGCGGTAACGCCTGCTGTTCGTGGCCGCTCGCATCATAGAGTGCGATCGTGGGCGGTCCGAAGATCCGGAATTCATGCAGCAACGCCTGGTCCTCGGAGCTGTTGGCGGTCACGTTCGCGCGCAGCAGCCGCACCGACTGCAGCGCGCGGCGTACCTGCGGGTCGGTGAAAGTATAGCGCTGCATCTCCTTGCAGGAGGTACACCAGTCCGCGTCGATATCGAGCAGCACGGCCTGATGCGCGGCCGCCGCGGCCTGCACCTGCGCGCGCAGGTCCGCTACGCTCGCGACCGGGTGGAACTCGAGCGCATCGCCGCCCGCGCCCGCTGCCGCGAGCGGCTGCAGAGGATCCTCGGCGCCACGCGCGGCGCCAATCAGCAGTGCGACCGCGTACAGCGCCGCCAGTACGGCGCCGCCGCGCGTGAGCCACAGGCCGGTGCGGGCACGCCACCCCGCGAAGTCCCAGCACACGACGGCAGCGGCGAGCGCCGGAACCGCGAACAGCAGCAGGGTCGCGCGCGCCGGCACGATGCGCGACAGCATCCAGGCCGCCATGGCGAGCATCAGCACGCCGAACAGGCGCTTCACTCCGTCCATCCAGGCACCTGCGCGCGGCAGCCAGCGGCCCGCGGAGCTGCCCACCACGAGCAGCGGCGCCCCCATTCCGAGGCTCATCGCGAACAGCGCCGCGCCGCCGCGGAACATGTCGCCGGTCTGTCCGATCACGATCAGCGCGGCCACCAGTACCGGACCGACGCACGTGGTCACGATCAGCGCGGAGAGCATGCCCATCACCCCGACGCCGAGGAAGCTGCCGCTGCGCTGGCGATTGCTGATCTGCGCCAGGCGCGACTGTACGAACGAGGGCATCTGCACGGTGAACAGGCCGAACATCGAGAACGCCATCGCAACGAACAGCGCGGCGAACAGCATGATGATCCAGGGCTGCTGGAAGATCGCCTGCACCTGCTTGCCGGCGGCGGCGCACGCGACGCCCGTCGCGGTATAGGTGACGGCCATCCCGAGCACGTAGGTCAGGGAGAGCACGAATGCGCGCATCGTGGTCACGCGATGGCCGGTTCCGACGATCAGGCCGGAGAGGATCGGCACCATCGGCAGCACGCACGGCGTGAACGCGAGCAGCAGGCCGCCGAGGAAGAACTCGAGCAGCACCTGCAGCAGGTTGCCGGAGCGCAGCAGCAGCGCCAGCCGGTCCTGCTCCGACACGTATGCCCGGCGGTGGCAGCCGCGGTACCACCCGCGGCGGCACCCGACGCGCCGCCCGCGGTGGCAACCGATCGCGCACCGCCGGCAGCGGCGCCTGCCGCAGGGCCGGACAGGTCCAGTGACAGCGTACGCGTGATCGGGGGGTAGCACAGGCCGGCCTCCGCGCAGCCCTGGTAGGTCACGCTGAGGTCCAGCGGCTGCGCCGTCGGTCCGAGCACGGGCACGAGCGCGACGAGTTCCTGGTGGTAGATGACCTGCTTCCCGAAGTACTCGTCGGACTTGACCTGGCCGGGCGGAAACTGCGGCGCGCCGATACGCGCCGGTGTGGGCGCGCTCGCGACATGGATGCGATCGCGATACAGGTAGTAGCCGGGCGCGATGACCCAGTCGAGGCGCACCTGTCGCGCGCCGCCCGCATCCGTCGTCGTGGTCGCGTTGAAGTGGAATGCCTGGTCCGGCGGCAGGAAATCCTCGCCGGAGTGCGCGCTGCGGGACTGGTCGAGCACGGCGTCCAGATCGCTGCGGTTGGCCGCCCACGCGGGCGGGACGAGCAGGCCCAGCCCCAGCAGCGCGATCAGGCAGCCAGTCTTGATGTCGTGCATGGCGCTCCTTGCGCGGCGTACCTGATCAGAGGGCAGGGATCGTCTCAAAGTTGCCTGCCCGCCGGCCGTGCCGCGGTGCTCAAACCTGCAAGCGAGGCAACAATTGAATAATTAGCTTCAAAATCAATAATTTAAAGTGATAAGGGCGGCTTGGAGCACTGGCTCGTAGTGCAGCGCGGCACTCCGCCGCGCTCGGGGCGGCCCTTGCAACCGCCACGATGAAGGGTATGATTAGCAGCCACCGAGGGAGAGTGCTAACACTCTCCGGTGGCGAGCGACCTCCCCAAGGGTCGCGGCGGCTAAAGAATATTCTAGTTGATCAACAGCGAATAAGGAGTGGTATCCATGAAGATTCGTCCTCTTCATGACCGCGTGATCGTGAAGCGCCTCGAGGAAGAGCGCACTTCACCCGGCGGCATCGTGATTCCCGATACGGCGGCAGAGAAGCCCATCCAGGGCAAGATCGTCGCGGTCGGCAAGGGCAAGATTCTTGAAGACGGGCAGGTGCGTCCGCTCGACGTGAAGGTCGGCGACAAGATCCTGTTCGGCAAGTACAGCGGCACGGAAGTGAAGGTCGAAGGCGAGGACCTCGTGGTAATGCGCGAGGAAGACGTCATGGCCGTCATCGAAGGCAAGTAAATCCATTTCGAGGACTACAGCAATGGCAGCCAAAGAAGTACGTTTCAGTGACGATGCGCGGCAGCGGATGCTCCGCGGCGTCAACATCCTGGCGAACGCCGTCAAGGCGACGCTCGGCCCGAAGGGCCGCAATGCCGTGCTCGAGAAGAGCTTCGGCGCCCCGACCGTCACCAAGGACGGCGTCTCGGTCGCGAAGGAGATCGAGCTCAAGGACAAGTTCGAGAACATGGGCGCGCAGATGGTGAAGGAAGTCGCGTCCAACACCTCCGACGAAGCCGGCGACGGCACGACGACCGCGACCGTGCTGGCGCAGGCGATCATCCGCGAGGGCCTGAAGGCCGTGGCCTCCGGCCGCAACCCGATGGACATCAAGCGCGGCATCGACAAGGCCGTGATCGCGGCGACCGAGGAGCTCAAGAAGCTCAGCAAGCCCTGCAAGGACAGCAAGGCGATCGCGCAGGTCGGCACCATCTCGGCCAATTCCGACGAGAGCATCGGCAAGACGATTGCCGATGCGATGGAAAAGGTCGGCAAGGAAGGCGTGATCACGGTCGAGGAAGGCTCGGGCCTCGACAACGAGCTGGACGTCGTCGAGGGCATGCAGTTCGACCGCGGCTACCTGTCGCCCGTATTTCATCAACAACCAGGCCAACCAGACGACCGAGCTGGAGAAGCCGTACGTGCTGCTGGTCGACAAGAAGATCAGCAACATCCGCGAACTGCTGCCGGTGCTCGAGGGCGTCGCGAAGGCCGGCCGCCCGCTGCTGGTCGTCGCCGAGGACGTCGAGGGCGAGGCGCTCGCGACCCTGGTGGTCAACAACATCCGCGGCATCCTGAAGGTCGCGGCCGTCAAGGCACCCGGGCTTCGGCGATCGCCGCAAGGCGATGCTGCAGGACATCGCGATCCTGACCGGCGGCACGGTGATCTCGGACGAGGTCGGCCTGGCGCTGGAGAAGGCGTCGCTCAATGACCTGGGCGAAGCCAAGAAGATCGTGGTGGAGAAGGAGAACACCACGATCATCGATGGCCACGGCAAGGCCGCGGACATCAAGGCCCGCATCGAGTCGATTCGCCAGCAGATCGAGGAAGCCACCTCCGACTACGACAAGGAGAAGCTGCAGGAGCGTGTCGCCAAGCTCTCCGGCGGCGTGGCCGTGATCAAGGTCGGCGCCGCGACCGAAATCGAGATGAAGGAGAAGAAGGCCCGCGTCGAGGACGCGCTGCATGCGACCCGTGCGGCCGTCGAGGAAGGCGTGGTGCCCGGTGGCGGCGTCGCGCTGATCCGCGCACAGAAGGCCCTCAATGGCCTGCAGGGCGCGAACGAGGACCAGACCGTCGGTATCGCGATCCTGAAGCGCTCGATCGAGGAGCCGCTGCGTCAGATCGTCGAGAACGCCGGTGAAGATCCGGCCGTGATCCTGAACCGGGTCAAGGATGGCAAGGGTAGCTTCGGCTACAACGCCGCCACCGGTGATTTCGGCGACCTGATCGAGGCCGGCATCCTGGATCCGACCAAGGTGACGCGGCTGGCGCTGCAGAACGCGGCTTCGGTCGCCGGCCTGCTGCTGACCACCGAGGTCATGATCGCCGAGGCGCCGAAGGAAGAGGCGGAGCATGCGCACGGTCCCCCGGGCGGCATGGGCGGTATGGACATGTAGGCGGAAGCGCTTACCCGTCGACGCGCGCCTACCCGTCCATACGGTAGGAGCCAGAGGGGCCGGACCTGCGTCCGGCCCCTTTTTTATTGGCGGCGCCCGGCCGCCATGCTGCGCCGCGGCGCCGCCCGGGCGGGGCGGCACTGGCCGGTTGCAACCCTGGCCGCGGCCGCTCCGGGCCGGTAATGTACAAGTAACGAATGGTTCACTTTACAAACGAAATATTCGGCGTATATTCGTCCTCAGGGTGAGGCGGACGCCAGTCCGCGTAACCCGGAAAGTCGCGGAACAAGACCCCCCCGTTTCCGCGCATTACTTGAAGCCCCGCTCTGCGGGGCTTTTTTTTCACCGCGCGCACCGTTATGTACCGTCGCGCGCCCGGTTGCACCTCCGCCGGGCATGGCCGTGCGCTCCCGCGACATTGCGGGCATCATTGCCGGTACCGGCTCTTCGCGAGAGAGCGCCTGCAGCAAGGTCGTCGGGATTCCGTGTCCATCCACGTCGCGCTGAATCACGTCACCCACTACCGCTACGATCGCCCGGTGTCGCTGAGCGCGCAGCTGGTGCGGCTGCGCCCGGCGCCCCACTGCCGCACGCGCATCCTCTCCTACTCGATGCGCGTCGAGCCCGCGCAGCACTTCATCAACTGGCAGCAGGACCCGCAGGCCAACTACCTCGCGCGGCTGGTGTTCCCCGAGCGCACCCGCGAATTCCGCGTCGAGGTCGATCTCGTCGCCGAGATGGCGGTCCTCAATCCGTTCGACTTCTTCCTCGCGCCATACGCGGAACGCATTCCGTTCCGCTACGAGGCCACCGAGTCGGTGCGAGCTGGCGCCGTTCCTGGTGCAGGCGGCCGCGACGCCGCGTTTCGCGGACTACCTCGCCGAGTCGCCGCGCGCGCCGATGCGCACGATCGACTTCCTGGTGGCGCTGAACCAGCGGGTCGCGCGCGACATCCGCTACCTGATCCGCATGGAGCCGGGCGTGCAGACGTCCGGAGCAGACGCTGCAACGCGCCGCCGGCTCGTGCCGCGACTCCGCCTGGCTGCTGGTGCAGCTGCTGCGCCATCTCGGGCTCGCGGCGCGCTTCGTCTCCGGCTACCTGATCCAGCTCACGGCCGACGTCAAGTCGCTCGATGGGCCGTCCGGGCCGTCGGCCGACTTCACCGACCTGCATGCCTGGTGCGAGGTCTATCTGCCCGGCGCCGGCTGGATCGGCCTCGATCCGACCTCCGGCCTGCTGGCCGGCGAAGGCCACATCCCGCTGGCCTGCACGCCGGAGCCGTCGTCGGCCGCGCCGGTCAGCGGCGCGCGTCGACGAGTGCGAGGTCGAGTTCGAGCACCAGATGACGGTCGACGCGCATCTGCGAGGCGCCGCGCGTCACCAAGCCCTACACCGACGAGCAGTGGGCGCGCGATCGAGGCGCTCGGCGCACGCGATCGATGCCGGAGCTCGCAGCGCTGGACGTGCGCCTGACGATGGGCGGCGAGCCGACGTTCGTGTCGATCGACGATCCGGACGGCGCCGAGTGGAACACCGACGCGCGCTGGGCCCGACCAAGCGCCGGCTGCGCCGCCGACCTGTTCCAGCGCCTGCGCGAGCGGTATGCGCCGGCGGGTCTCGCGCACTTCGGGCAGGGCAAGTGGTATCCCGGGCGAGCAGCTGCCGCGCTGGTCGCTGAACTGCTACTGGCGGCGCGACGGCGAGCCGATCTGGACCGAGCCGCGCGCTGTCGCCGACGAGCGACCGCGACTACGGCGCGAACGCCGAGAGTCGCGCCGGCGCTTCCTCGAGCGCATGGTCGCGAGCGCCTCGGGTCTCGATCCGACGCTACGTGTTCCCGGCCTACGAGGACGCGTTCTACTACCTGTGGCGCGAGCGGCGCCTGCCGGTCGAACGTCGATCCCTTCGATTCCCGGCTGGAGGATCCGCAGGAGCGCGCGCGGCTCGCGCGCGTGTTCGAGCAGGGCCTCGAGCGCGTCGTCGGCTACGTGCTGCCGCTGGCGCGCGACGCCGGACGGCCGCGCGCTGGCAGAGCGGGCCGTGGTTCCTGCGCGCCGAGCGCTGCTACCTGATTCCCGGGCGACTCGCCGATCGGGCTACCGGCTGCCGCTCGATTCGCTGCCCTGGGCGCGCGCGGCGACTATCCCTACATCCATCGCGCCCGATCCGATGCAGGCATTCCCGCCGCTGCCGCGCCGCGAGCTGCGCCGCAGATGCGCGGCCGCGCCGGCGACGCGGTCGCGCAGCGCCACGGCGCGCGGCCGTGCCGCGGCGCCGCGCGACGGAGCCGCCGGCCGCTCGCGCGGCGAGTCCGCCGGCTGGATCACGCGCACCGCGCTGTGCGCCGAACCGCGCACGGCGTGCTGTACGTCTTCATGCCGCCGCTGCGCGAGCTCGAGGACTACCTCGAACTGGTCGCCGCGGTCGAGGCGACCGCCGCGCAGCTCGACCAGCCCGTCGCTGCTCGAGGGCTACGAGCCGCCGCGCGATCCGCGCCTGAACGCACTTCCGCGTCACGCCGGACCCGGGCGTCATCGAGGTCAACATCCACCCGTCGCGCGACTGGGACGAACTGGTCGAGCGCACGACGCTTCCTCTACGAGGCGGCGCGCGAGTCGCGGCTCGGCACCGAGAAGTTCATGCTCGACGGCCGCCACACCGGCACCGGCGGCGGCAACCACTTCGTGCTCGGCGGCGCCACGCCGCCCGACACGCCGTTCCTGCGCCGGCCCGACCTGCTGCGCAGCCTGATCGCCTACTGGCACAACCACCCGGCGCTGTCCTACCTGTTCTCCGGGCTGTTCGTCGGCCCGACCTCGCAGGCGCCGCGCGTCGACGAGGCGCGCAACGACTCGCTGTACGAGCTCGAGATCGCCGTTCCAGCAGCTGCCGCCGCCGCGGTGCGAGCCGTGCCGCCCTGGCTGGTCGACCGGCTGCTGCGCAACCTGCTGATCGACGTCACCGGCAACACCCATCGCGCCGAGTTCTGCATCGACAAGCTGTACTCGCCCGACGGCCCGACCGGCCGCCTGGGGCTGCTCGAGCTGCGCGCCTTCGAGATGCCGCCGCACGCGCGCATGAGCCTCACGCAGCAGCTGCTGCTGCGCTCGCTGGTCGCGCGCTTCTGGCAGCAGCCGTACCGTCCGGCACGGCTCGCGCGCTGGGGCACCGAGCTGCACGACCGCTTCATGCTGCCGTACTTCGTCGAGCAGGACTTCCGCGAGGTGCTCGCGCGAGCAGCGCGGCGGCCGGCTACCCGCTCGACGCCGACTGGTTCGCGCCGCACTTCGAGTTCCGTTTCCCGCAGCTACGGCGACTATCGCGGTCGCGCGGCATCGAGCATGGAGCTGCGCCAGGCGCTCGAGCCCTGGCACGTGATGGGCGAGGAGGGCGCCGCGGGCGGCACCGTGCGCTACGTCGACTCCTCGGTGGAGCGGCTGCAGGTGCACGTCGACGGGCCTGCGCCCGGACCGCTATCGCGGTCACCTGCAACGGCCGCGCGCGTGCCGCTGCACCCGACGGGACGCGCCGGGCGAATTCGTGGCCGGCGTGCGCTACCGCGCCTGGCAGCCGCCGTCGGCGCTGCACCCGACGATCGCGGTGCATGCGCCGCTGACCTTCGACCTCGTCGACACCTGGATGCAGCCGCTCGCTCGGCGGCTGCCAGTATCACGTCACCCATCCGGGCGGCCGCAGCTACAGCACGTTTCCGGTCAATGCCTTCGAGGCCGAGAGCCGGCGCCTCGCGCGCTTCTTCCGCATGGGCCACACGCCGGGCCAGGCCTCGATGACCGGCGGTGCGCTGCAAGCCGGGGTGCCGGCCGTGCTGCAGGCCGCCGAACCGGTCAACCCGGAGTTCCCGTTCACACTCGATCTGCGTCGCTCACCGTAGGGGGAGTCGACCGCGAGGCCCCGCCAACGATGCCGAATGCCAAGGAGATGCTGTACGCCGGCAGTCCGCAGCGCTACGACGAGCTGCTCGACCGCGACGGGGCGATGCGCCCGCACTGGCGGCCCCTGATCGAGCATCTGGCGAACGGCGGAGCGGAGGCGGCGCGCCGCAGCGTCGAGCTCACGCGGCGGCTGATCGTCGAGAACGGCGTGACCTACAACGTCTATGCCGATCCGCAGGGCCGCGACCGGCCCTGGCAGCTCGATCCGCTGCCGCTGCTGATCGACGCGGCCGAATGGCGGGCCATCGAGGCCGGCGTGCAGCAGCGTGCGACGCTGCTCAACGCGCTGCTGGCGGATCTCTACGGTGCCGCAGCGGCTGCTGGCCGACGGCGTCGTGCCGGCCGAGCTGGTCTTCGGCCATCCGAATTTCCTCTGGGCCGGCTCAGGGTACGCGACCGCCTGGGGACCGCTGGCTGCATCTCTATGCCGCCGATCTGGCGCGCGCCCCGGACGGCCGCTGGTGGGTGCTGGCCGATCGCACCCAGACGCCCTCGGGTCCGGGCTATGCGCTCGAGAACCGCGCGATCATCGCGCGGGTGCTGCCGGGCCTGCTCAGCGAGCTCGCGCGTGCGCCCGCTCGCGGCGAGTTTCCAGACGCCTGCGCGAGCAGCTGCTGCGTCAGGCCGAGGACGCCGATGCGCCGCTGGCCGTGGTGCTGACGCCCGGGCCGTTCAACGAGACCTACTTCGAGCATGCCTACCTCGCCCGCCAGCTCGGACTGCCGCTGGTGGAGGGTCAGGACCTGACCGTGCGCGCCGATACCGTGTACCTGAAGACGCTCGCCGGTCTGCGGCGCGTGCACGCGCATCCTGCGCCGCCTGGACGATGACTACTGCGATCCGCTGGAGCTGCGCGCCGATTCGGCGCTCGGCGTGCCCGGCATGCTCGGCGCGGTGCGCGCCGGCCGTGTCGTGGTCGCCAACGCGCTCGGCAGCGGCGTGCTCGAGTCCGCGGCCTGGCTCGGCTTCCTGCCCGGCGCGGCGGAGCTCCTGCTCGGCGAGTCGCTGCGTTGCCGTCGGTGGCGACCTGGTGGTGCGGCGAGCAGCCGGCACTCGAGTACGTCGTGGAGCACCTCGACCGGCTGGTCATCAAGCCGACGTTCCCGAACCAGAAGTTCGAGCAGCGCTTCGGGCGCGACCTGGGCTCCGCGGAGCGTTCGCAGCTGCTCACGCGCGTGCGGGGCCGGCCGTACGCGTACGTCGCGCAGGAGCGGATCTCGCTGTCGCAGGCGCCCTCGTGGCTGGCCGGGGCGACGCTGCGGCTCACCCCGCGCACCCTGACGATGCGCGTCTATGCGATCGCTACCGCGGAGGGCTACCAGGTGATGCCCGGAGGGCTGGCGCGCATCGCCGCCGAGGGCGTGATCGACATCGTCTCCAGCCAGCGCGGCGGCGGCAGCAAGGACGTCTGGGTGCTGGGCAGCGAGGACGGCGGCAGCGAGGGCGCGACGGCGGTGCCCGCCGGCGAACCCGCTGCCACGTCGCTGCGTCCGCGACACGACGAACTGCCAGCGCAGCTGGTCGAGAACCTCTACTGGCTCGGCCGGTACGCGGAGCGCTGCGAAGACAAGGCCAGGCTGCTGCGCGCGACGCTCGCGATGCGCACCAATGCCGCCGTGTGGCGCAGCGCACGTGCGCAATGCGTGCGCCACGGCGTGCTGGCGGCCGAGGGCGACGTGGTCGCCAGCCTGCACGATGAGTCGCTCGAATTCGGCGTCGCGGAGGACCTGCAGCGGCTCGGCTGGTGCGCCAGCCAGTCGCGCAGCCGCCTGTCGGCCGAGCACTGGCGGGCGGTCAGCGTGATGCAGCGCCAGTTCCACGAAGCGGGCGCGACCGCGGCCGATCCGGTCGAGACCCTGGACCGTCTGCTGGTCTCGCTGACCGCGCTCTCGGGTTTTGCGCTCGATGACATGATGCAGGATGACGGCTGGCGGTTACTGATGCTCGGGCGCAGGCTCGAGCGCATGCAGTTCCTCGCGGAGCTGCTCGCCGACCGGCTGGTGGCCGACGCGCTGCTGCGCCAAGCCGAGATCGAGTGGCTGCTCGACGTCGGTGGTGCGAGCATCGCCTACCGCACGCGCTACGTCATGGTCCCGCAGCTGCTGCCGGTGCTGCAGCTGCTGGTGTTCGATGAATCGAGCCCGCGCGCGCTGGCGTTCCAGTGGCGGTCCGTGCGCCGCACCCTGGCGGACCTGGCGGAGTCTCTCGGCGCCGCGCCGGACGACCAGCTGGACGAACCCGTCGCGCAGCTGTGTGCGCTGCCGCTCGACGGGATCGAAGCCGAGGGCGAGCATGGGGCCGAACGCCGGCGGGCGCTGGCAGTAGCGCTGCAGGTGCTGGGTGCAGCGTCGGCGCACCTGTGCGACCGGCTGGCGCTGCGTCATTTCTCGCTGGTGGACCTGGACCTGCAGACGGTGGCCACGTGAGCAGCATGCGCTATGCGGTGCGACACGAGACCCAGTATCGCTATCGCGGCAACGTCGCCCATTCGCACCAGCAGCTGCACCTGACGCCGCGCAACAGCGTGCGCCAGCGATGTCTGGAGCATCGCATCCGTATCGCGCCGACGCCGCTGGTGTACAGCGAACACGTGGACGGCTTCGGCAATCTCGTTACGCGTTTCGAGCTGGACCGCCCGCACGACCGGTTGCTGGTGGTCGGCGAGATGGAAGTCGAACTCGACGCGGTGCCGCAGCCTGCGTGCGACGAGGGCGAGAGCTGGGAGCAGGTGCGCGAGGCGCTGTGCTACCACGCCTGCCCGCGCGATCCCGAGTGGGTCGAGGCGCAGCGCTTTCGCGGCGAATCCCCGTACGTGCGCGTCAAGCGGCTGTTCGGCGATTTCGCGCGCGGGCTGCTGCGGCCCTCGGCCACGGTGCTGGAGGTGGCCGACGGGCTCATGAGCCGCCTGCACGAGGAGTTCACCTACGCGCCTGGTGCGACCGAGATCGCGACGCCGCTGCTGCAGGTGCTCGAGCAGCGCCGCGGGGTCTGCCAGGACTACGCCCACCTGATGATCGCCTGCCTGCGCAGCGTCGGTCTCGCGGCGCGCTACGTGAGCGGCTACCTGCACACGCGCTCCGGCGGGAACGGGTCCGCCGCGCAGCCCGATGCCGCGGCCGTTTCCGGGGCCGATTCCGGGGCCGTTTCCGGAGCCGATTCCGGGGCTGAAGCCGGTGGCGGGGCGCGGCTGGTCGGGGCCGACGCCTCGCACGCGTGGGTCGCGGTTTTCGCACCGCCCTTCGGCTGGGTCGAATTCGATCCGACCAACGACATGCGCGTCGCGCAGGAACACATCGCGCTGGCATGGGGCCGGGATTTCGGCGACGTCTCGCCGCTGCGCGGCGTGATCCTCGGCGGCGGGTCCCATTCCCTCACGGTGCGCGTCGCGGTCCAGCCGCGCGCCCGCTGACGCGCGCCCGTGCACGCGTTCGCAGCGGCGCAGCAGCGCGCGTACGCGATGCTCGCCGAGCGCGCCCCCCTGGTCCATGCCGCATTGACGAGCGGCTGCGGCCCGCTGGTCGAGTCGGCGCCGATGGTGCTGGGCGCGAGCGGGTTCGTGCTCGATGCGCTGTGCCGGGATCCGGCGCTCTGGGACCAGCTGCAGTCACGCGCCGCGGACCACCTGGGCGAGGAGCCGCTGCCGCTGCCGGAACTCGCATCGCTCGCCGTGGCGCCGGATGATGCGTGTCTCGCGGCGCTGCGGCGCTGGCGGCGCGCCGAGTTCACGCGCATGGCCTGGCGCGACCTGGCGGGCTGGGCCGGCCTGGACGACACGCTCGGCGCACTCTCGCGCGCCGCGGAGCTCGCCGTGCGCGCGGCACTCGGGTTCGCGGTGCGCGCACTGGCGGGGCGCTTCGGGCAGCCGCGATCGCCGGGCGGCGAGCTGCAGTCGCTGGTGATCGTCGCGATGGGCAAGCTCGGCGGGGGGGAGCTCAACTTCTCCTCCGACATCGATCTCGTGTTGCTCTATCCCGAGGACGGCGCGACCGACGGACCCGAGGCCATCGCGAACCAGGAGTACTTCACGCGCCTGGCGCAGCGGCTGGTGCACGCTGCTCGCCGCGCAGACCGCGGACGGCTTCGTGTTCCGGGTCGACATGCGGCTGCGGCCGTTCGGCGACAGCGGCCCGGTGGTCTCGAACGCGGCGGCGCTCGAGGACTACCTGCAGATCCATGGCCGCGACTGGGAGCGCTACGCGTGGGTCAAGGCGCGCCCGATCACTGCCCGGGACGCCTACGCACGCGCTGTTCCAGGCGCTGATCGGCCCGTTCGTCTTCCGGCGCTACCTCGACTTCGGCGTGTTCGAGTCGCTGCGCGAGATGAAGGCGCTGATCGAGCGCGAGGTCGCGCGGCGCGACCTCACCGAGGACATCAAGCTCGGCGACGGCGGCATCCGCGAGATCGAATTCATCGTGCAGGCGTTCCAGCTGATCCGCGGCGGACAGGACCGGCGACTGCAGGGCACCTCGCTGCGCCGCGCGCTGCCGCTGCTCGCCGGCGCGAAGATGCTGCCCGCACGGGCGGTCGCGGAGCTCGATGCCGCGTACGTGTTCCTGCGCCGGCTCGAGAACCGGCTGCAGATGCGCGCCGACCAGCAGGTGCACCGCGCTGCCGGTCGAGCCCGCCGAGCGTGCCATCCTCGCGGCTGCCATGGGGTGCGCCGACTGGCCGGCGCTGGCCGCGCAACTCGACGCTGCACCGTGCGTGCGTGGCCGCTCATTTCCGCGCGATCGTGTTCGGTGCGCACGGGCCATCCCCGGGGACCGCACCGCCGCCGCGGCCGATCGCCGGCGCCCTGGGTGCCCGGTGCCGAGGATCCGGGCGCGTTGAGCACCCGCCTGGCGCGCGCGGGCGTACGCGGAGGCCCCGGCCGCGGCGCAGCTGCTGCTGGATTTCCAGCACGGCGCGCTCGTACAGCGTCTCGACGAGATCGGCGCGCGCCGGCTGCCGCGCTGCTGCCGGTGCTGGTGCCGGACGCCGCCTCGACGCCGACGCCGCTGGCCGCGCTGCGGCGGCTGTTGCGCGTGCTCGAGGCGATCGGCGCGCGCTCGGCCTATTTCGCGCTGCTGCTGCAGAACGCGCCGCGCGTCGGCCGGCTGGTCGAGCTGCGCTCGCACGGCGACTTCCTGATCGAGCAGATCGCCGCCCATCCGCTGCTGCTCGACGAGCTGATCGACGAGCGGCTGTTCGAGGAGCTGCCCGGACCGCGCCGCGCTCGCGGCCGATCTCGAGCAGCGCATGGCCGGTGTCGATGCGCAGGACGAGGAACAGCTGGTCGAGGCCTGCGGCAGTTCCAGCGCGCGGCGATGTTCCGGCTGGCCGCGGCCGACCTGCTCGCAGCCACCTGCCGGTGATGCAGGTCAGCGACCGGCTGACGGACGCTGGCCGAGCTCATCGTCGAGCGCGCGCTGAGCCTGAGCTGGCAGCACCTCACGCCGCGCCTCGGCACGCCCATGTGCGGCGAGGGCGCGGAGCGCCGCCCGGTGCGGCTGTGCGTCATCGGCTACGGCAAGCTCGGCGGCAGGGAGCTCGGCTATGCGCTCGGACCTCGATCTCGTGTTCCTGCACGATTCGGCCGGCGAACGCCAGGAGACCGAGGGCGGACGCAGTGTCGACAACCAGGTGTTCTTCGTGCGCTTCGCCCAACGCCTCGTGCATCTGCTGACGATGCATTCCGCCGCCGGCCGGCTCTACGAGGTGGACATGCGGCTGCGCCCGAGCGGCAAGGGCGGCATGCTGATCACGAGCATCGATGCCTTCGCCGAGTACCAGCGGCAGCGAGGCGTGGACCTGGGAGCACCAGGCGCTGCTGCACGCGCGCGCGGTGGCCGGGGCGCCGGCAGCTGCGCGCCCGGTTCGAGGAGCTGCGCCTGCAGATCCTGACGCACCACGTCCGGCGCGACCACGCTGCGCGCGGACGTGCGTCACATGCGCAACCGGCAGCGGCGCGAGCTCTCCCGGGCGCGCGGGGAGTATCGACCTCAAGCAGGACCCCGGCGGCATCGCCGACATCGAGTTCCTGGCGCAGTACTGGGCGCTGCTGTGGGCGCGAGCGCTATCCGCCGGTGGCGATGTTCGCCGACACGATCCGGCAGCTCGAGTCGGTCGCGTCGGCCGATCTCGTGCCGCAGGCGCGCATCGACGTGCTCACGAGCGCCTACCGCGCGTACCGCACCCGCCTGCACCATCGGGCCCTCGACGGATCCGACGCGGTGGTGCCGGCCGGGGAGTTCGCGGCCGAGCGCGCCGCGGTCAGCGCGATCTGGGACGAGGTCATGGGCCGGGAAGCGGGCGGACCCGATCCGGATGCGGGCGGGCCCGGGCTATAATCACCGTCATGAACCAGCCCGCCGACCGCCGCGTGCCCAGCGCGCAGATGCAGTACACCGTGACTCCGCGGGACCTGCCGTTGTCCTGCCCGATGCCGGATATGACCCTGTGGAACTGGCACCCGCGCGTCTACCTGCCGATCGAGGCCACGGGATTCGCGAAGTGCCCCTACTGCGGCGCGGAGTACACGCTGCAGGCCTAGGCGTACGGCTGGTAGGACTTCTCCTCGATGATCGTCGCGTGCAGCGCGACGTTGATGCGCTTCTTGATGGCGGCGCGCTCGTCGTTGCGCCGGTAGACCTGGCGCGCCAGCTCGATGAACGCGGCGTCGAATCGGCGCTGCGCCTCGTGCTCGCGGATGCGGTCCTCGATCTCCCACAGCTCCCCATTGACCCGCTGCAGCGCGGCTTCCTCGGCTGCAAGCCCGGGCTCGTCCACGCTCGCCGCACGCCAGGTCTGCTCGAGCAGCGCCAGTTCGCGCCGCACGTTCTCGAGCTTCTGCGCATCGCCGATCCGCTCGGACTTGATGCGCAGGATCGTGATCTTGTCGAGCAGTTCGCCGGGGGAGACCGGTACCAGGATCTGTTCCATGGCATCAGCTTAGCAGGGCGTCGAGGCGCTCGCGCACATCCGCCACCTCGATCAGGTCCATGACCCCCGGTTCCTCGATCTTGGTGTGCCACGGGATCTGGTCGCCGCTGCAGCCGCGGAAGCGTCGCGCCGCCTGCTCGAAGCGATCGACGCACCACTGGCGCGACAGGTAGGGCCCGGTCCGTGCCACGCGCGTGGCGGCGTACAGCCCCAGCACCGGAGTGCCGACCATGGTCGCCATGTGCGCCGGCCCGGCATCCGGCGCCAGCAGTACCCGCGCACGCGCGAGCAGCGCCAGCAGTTGCGGCAGGGTGTCGCGCCCGACCTGGTTGACGAGCGGCACGGTGCAGGCCCGTTCAATGGCGGCGCCGGTGTCGCGCTCGAGCGCCGAGCGGCCGCCGCACAGGATCACCGCGAGCCCGTGCCGCCGGACCGCGTGCTCGATGACGGCGGCGTAGCGCTCCACGCTCCAGTTGCGGGCCGGGTGGCTCGAGCATGGACTGACGACCAGCGTCGCACGTCCGTCCGGTATGAGTCCCGCCGCATAGTCCTGCGCCTCGGCGGGCAGCGGCAGGTTCCACTCGAGCGCGCCGCGCGCGACCCCCAGCGCATCGAGGAAGCCCTGGAAACTGTCGAGCACGTGCTCGTTGCCGCGCGCCGGGATGCGCGCATTGGTGACCAGCCACTGCAGCTCGCGCGCGCGCGGCCGGTCAAAGCCGATGCGGGTCGTCGCGCGCACGGCCAGCGAAGCGATGCTCGCGCGTACCGAAAGCTGCATGTGCAGCAGTACGTCGAAATGCCGCCCCGCGAGCGCGCGGCGCAGCCCGGCGGCGGCCGACCAGCCGGCAGCCTTGTCGATGGTGATAAACTCGACCCCTGGCAGCAGCGACATCAGCCGCGCCTCGACCCTGCCGATGATCCACGTCAGCCGCGTGCCCGGCCAGGTACGCTGCAGCGCCCGTACCACCGGTACGACATGGCAGGAATCGCCGATGGCCGAGAGCCGCAGCAGGCACAGGCTACGGGGCGGCGTGATGGAATTGGGCATGGGAAAATCTATGCGCTGGCCGACCGGGGCCGAGGTGCGGCAAAAACCGATCAGCGGCGGCGCGATGCTATATGACGCCTCCCGCGCCGGCAACGCCGACGCCACCTGGTTCGATCCGCAGTGGTGGTCGGGACGCGCCCAGGTCCGCTCGAGCCCGGAGGGACGGGGCGGGGTGTGCTTCATCGATGGCGAAAGCCAGCGCCTGGTGTTGCGCCATTACCGTCGCGGCGGGTGGATCGCGCGGCTCGCGGGCGACCGCTATCGCTGGCGGGGCGAGGCCCGCACACGCTCGTTCGTCGAGTGGCACATGCTTTACCTGATGCGCCGCGCCGGCCTGCCCGTCCCGGTGCCGGTCGCCGCGAGCTACCGGCGCACCGGTCGCTACGGCTACTGCGCCGACCTGCTGACCGAGCAGGTCCCTGACGTGGAGTCGCTCGCGACACGGCTGCGGGCCGGATCGGTGCCGCTCACGCACTGGATCGCCCTCGGGCGCTGCCTGCGGCGCTTCCACGATGACGGCGTGTTCCATGCCGACCTGAACGCACACAACGTGCTGTTTGGCGAAGCCACGGAAGTCTGGCTCGTGGACTTCGACCGCAGCCGGCTGCGCAAGCCCGGACTGTGGTGCGACGACAACCTGGTGCGGCTGCGCCGCTCGATCGAGAAGATCACGGCAGCGTTGCCGCCGGTGCACTTTTCCGACGCGGACTGGGATTCGCTGCTGCGGGGCTATTTCGCCGCAGTCGCGCCGGCGACGGCCGCCTGATCAGAAGCTGCAGTGCGCCGCCTGTACACGCTGCTGGTCTGGCTGGCCCTGCCCGCCTTGAGCCTGCGCGTGCTGGTGCGCGGCCTGCGCCGGCGCGAGTACTGGCAGGGTGGCTGGGCGCGCTTTGGCTTCGGCATGCCGCGCCCTCCGGGCGGTATCTGGGTGCACGCGGTCTCGGTCGGAGAAGTGCAGGCCGCCGCCGTGCTGATCGCGGCGCTGCGCGTCCGCTGGCCCGGTGTGCCGCTCACGCTCAGCTGCGCGACGCCGACAGGTCGCGCGCGGGCGCGCGCCGTGCTGCCGGGAATCGAGGTGCGCTACGCGCCCTACGACACGCCCGGCTGCGTCGGCCGCGCGTTCGATCGACTGCGGCCGCGGCTGCTGGTGGTGCTGGAGACCGAACTGTGGCCGAACCTGCTGCGCGGCGCGTGGCACCGCGGTATCCCCACGCTGATCGCGAGCGCGCGGATCTCGGCGCGCACCACCCGCTGGTACACGCGCCTTCCGGGCCTGCTGCACGCCACGCTGGCCGCCAACGTCTGGGTCGGCGCCCAGAGTGCGCTCGACGCGCAGCGCTTCGCGGCGCTGGGCGTGGACCCGGCGCGGCTCCACGTGGTCGGGAACCTGAAGTTCGAGCGCACGATGCCGGCCGAGATCGGCGCGCGCGGCGCGCGGGCGCGGGCGCGCTATGCACCCGACCGGCCGGTGTGGACCGCCGGCAGCACGCACGCGGGTGAAGAAGCGGTCCTGCTCGCGGCCCATCGTCGGCTGCGCGCCGCGTGGCCCCGGGCGCTGCTGGTGCTCGCGCCACGCCATCCGGAGCGCTTCGGCGGCGTGGCAGCGGCGGTCGCGGCGCAGGGCTTCCGCTGCCAGCGACGCTCGCTGGAACGACCACAGGAGGCTGCGGACCCGGACAGCGCGGTGCTGCTGCTCGATACGCTCGGCGAGCTGCCGGAGTTCTACGCCGCGGCCGACGTCGCGTTCGTCGGCGGCAGCCTCGTGCCGGCCGGCGGCCACAACCTGCTGGAGCCCGCCGCGCTGTCGCGGCCGGTGCTGGCCGGGCCGGCGCTGTTCAGTGCACCGGATGTCGCACGGGCGCTGCGCGCAGCCGGGGCGCTCATGATCGTGCAGGACGCCGACGAACTGCTCGCCGCGTTGTGCGCGCTGCTGGATTCGCCGGCCGAGCGCGCCCGCATTGGCGCTGCCGGGCATGCGGTCATCGAAGCCAACCGCGGCGCACTCGAGCGCCTGGATCGCCTGATCGAGCCGCTGCTGGCGCCGCGGGGCTAGGGTCCGGGCGGCGCGGCTGCCGGCGGCGGCAGCGCGGCCGGGGGCGGCACCGCCTCCGGCGCCACCGGCAACCCCTGCGACGGGGGCACCAGCGGCGAGGCGGAATTCGCCGGAAAATCAGGTGTCGCCGGCACGGCCGGCGGGGTAGGTTCGGCCTGCGTGAGCCAGCCGTTGATCTGCTCGACCGTGTGCTGGTCGAGATTGCCGGCCGCCAGACGCAGCAGCACGATGTCCGTCAGGTACGCGTACTTGGCCTGGGCGTAGTCGTTTTCGGCTTGCACCAGCAGGCCGCGCGAGGTCAGCACATCGACGGCGGTCTTCGTGCCGACGGAATAGCCAGCCTCCGTCGCCTGCAGCGAGACCCGGTTGGATTCGACCGCCTGTTTCAGGGCACGCACCGCCGCAATCTGGCTGATGATGCCCTGGTAGGCATCGCGTGTCTGCTCCTCGGTCTGTCGCGAGGTGTAGTCGAGGCCCGACTTGGCCGCGTCCCACGTGTACCGGGCCTGGCGGATCTTCGAACTCGTCGCCCCCCCGGAGAACAGCGGCACGGAAATCGAGACTCCCCAGACCAGGTCGCGCGTATCGGTGCCGTAGCCGAGCGGAAAGGGCAGGTTCGCGGCGGCCTCTCCGGCGATGGGGCTGCTGGCACTCGCCGGCGCGCCGTGATTGAGCGCCCAGTTGCGCGCGACA
>CAWIQV010000076.1:0-22229 GCA_963838275.1 uncultured Gammaproteobacteria bacterium
GCACCTGCACCGGGTCGGCTCCGATGCTGTTTGGCCCGCTGCAGCTGACGGCATTGCCATCCTCGTCCGTGATCTCATTGCCGCCGGTGGAGCCGGTCACGCACAGATCGAGCTGGCTGCTCGCTCCCGGGACTGCCGGGGGCACCGGTAACGTAGGGTTGGTCCCATTCGAGGACCAGCGCGACCAGGTCACCCGGATACAGCGGCGGAATGGTGATGGGCAGGCTCGTGACGCTGGTGGCGCCGGAGGCGTCGAAATTCAGCAGGTGCTCTCCGCGCGTCGGGCCGCTTGCGAGAGGGTTGCAAATCGGGGCGTCGCGTTCTGGTACGCCAGCGAGCCCCCATTGCCCGCAGCCGAGAAATAGGCGACGCCCTCGCCCTCGACCGGTATCGATCGCCTGCGCGAGCAGCCCGTCCTGGAAGAACGGCTCGTCGAAATAGCCACTGTCATCGGCTTCGACTCTCGCACCGGCGGCCGCGAGGGCGAGGATGCCGTTGGCAAAGTCGGCCTCGCTGTTATCGGCGGTATGGAAAGCCAGGCTCGCCCCGGGGGCCACGTCATGCACGATCTGCAGCATCGCGCGGCCTTCGTCCGTGAACGGCAGGTCGTACGGGGCGCCATAGTCCAGGCAGTTGCCCCCGCAGCGGGTCGGCCAGCACGTACACTCCCGCTGGAAGATTGCCGGTCGGCACGTCGGTCGCGTGGCTGTCCAGGATAGGTCGGTACCGAGAAAACCGAGTAGGGCGCAAATCCCTGGTTGCCGAGCGCCGGCACGCCACTGTTCGGCGCGCATAGACCGCGTAGCAGTCGAAGCTGTCCGAGAGCACGCCGACCGTGATGCCGGCGCCGGTCGACATTCGGGTAGCTGGGTCGAACCAGGTCGCTGCTGCTGGGCGAAGTCGCCTTGCGAACTGACGACGCTGGCGCGCGCACGCGGCATCGCGGCGCGCAGCGCCTGCACCTCCGGAGTGCCGGCGGCGGCCGGGAGCGCCGACACGGGCAGCCAGCCGCCGACGTCGTTGCTGAACACCGAGGCACCTTGCATCCCGAGCGCAATCAGGCGGGACTGGAGCAGTCGCGGGTCGCCACGGGTGACGGCATCCACGAGTACCAGCGGTGCCGGGTCAGCGGCGCCCTGACGGAACCGGAGCGCCGGACCCAGGGACCGCAGGTCGGAGAGCATCGAGGCAGGCCGTGCGCGGCCGGCGTGGCGGATGAGATCGCTGAGGGCTCCATCCAGACGAGCGGCGGAAGCAGCCAGCAGGCGCCGGTTGCCGCGGATCCCGAACGCCCGCAGCGGCGCGCCGCCTCCTGGCTGGTGCGCAGTCAAAACCCGGTGGCTGCCCGGCATCGGGCGCGAATACACCGCCGAGAGCGTAGCCAGCCCGGCGAGCACTCCGGTCAGGGCCAGGAACTTGCGGGCAATGGGCATTCGTCGGACTCCTTGATGATCAGGATCGCTCGGGACGTGCACGCGCGGGTGATCTCTCAACTGTGATGCAGGTCCGCCGCCTCGGTACAGGATTTGCAACTCCCCCGTGTGCACGCGGCACCCAGGTGCTGCATGACCTGCCGCCGGCCTGAGGTATCGACGATGACATGCGGTGATTCCTGCCTATGACCCGCTCGGCGGACAGCACGGCGTCGGGCCGGCGCACGTCGCCGGGCGCCGTGGTGTCGGCAGCGAATTGCCGGATGCGCAGCGTGCGGCGGCAGTTCTTCGCCACCGGCAACCGCGTTGCCGAGTGTCCAGACCCATTCCTAAGGAGTGTACGACGATGTCCATCAGCAGTATTTGTGGCAACTCGGGCTGGCTCGGCCAGATCGCGAGCCAGAGCGGTCCTTCGGGGATTGGCACCGGCGCGGCAACGGCCGCGTCTGGCGTTGGACCGGTCGGATCGGGGAATGTTTCGGGCACGGCTCGCGGTAGCCTATTTGCGGACATCCTGACCACGCTGCAGCAGCTGCTGGCCGCCGCGAACCCTGGCGGTATCGCACCGGGCGCAACGCAGGGCGCCGCGAATACGACGGCCGGCGCCACGGACACCACCGCCACCGCCGCCACCGCCGGCACCCCCGGCGCCGGTGGCACCGGTTCGAGCCCGTCCTCACGGGTGCAGGACCTGCAGAGCTTCATGATCGCGCTGATGCAGGCGCTGCATCAGGCCGTTGCCGCTGGCGCGTCCGGGGCAGCCGCAGCTTCCGGGACCGCCTCTGGGACGACCTCCGGGGCCTCCTCCGGGACCTCCGGGGTCGGGGCGGCGGCCGGCGCCGCGGGGGCCGCGGGCAGCGCCGCACCGGCGTCGGCCAGCGTCGACGCCTACCGTGATCACGACGGTCGCGGGCATAGTCGGATCTCGACGCAGCTCCAATCGCTGCTGCAGGAAGTCGATGGCAGCGGCGCCGCTAACGGTACCGTCGCTGGCAGCCAGAGCGTCTCGAATCTGCAGTCCTCGTTCCAGAATCTGCTGCAGGCACTCGCCCCGGCGGGGTCCGCCACCTCCGCCACCAGCCCCACGGCGGCGGCCCCATCGCTGCAGAGCTTCCTGCAGTCGCTGCTGCAGAACCTGCAGAGCCAGAGCGTCGGTGGGCAGCCATCCGGCCTGTTGGTGCAAGCCACCGCATAGTTCGCGCATTACACTAGGACTCGTGCCAGCGCCGCCCCTCACGCATCACGAGATCCTGGGCCTGATCGAGCCGTTCACGCGCCGCGGGCGGCACGTGGACCTGGCTGCCAGCAATCGGCTGGAGCGGCGCCTGGTGTTCGAGCCGATCGAGCATCCAGATCCCGGGGCGGCCGGCCCCGCGCTGCGCGAGACGCTCACGCTCGAGCACCGCGAGGATGGCCGCTACCGCCTCGTCCGCGAGCTGGTACTGCCGGACGGACTGACGGCGACGCTCGAGGCGGAAGGCTCCGACGCGGCAATGCTGCTCGAGCTGATCGAATCGGTCGAGCGCCACGGGCAGTTCCGCTTCGGTGAGCGCTGCGCGATTGCGCACAGCTATCAGCTCGAGGGGCGCGCCGGCGCTGCGCGCCAGCGCCTCACGCAGTGCCTGGGCCGGGTCGCGAATCTGACCGTGCGCTGCCAGATGCCCACCTTCAGCGGCGCGCGCGCGGAGCTGACCCTGGTGCCGCCGGCAGCGGACACCATGGACCTACCGGAGGATCTGGTGGCCGTGCTCGGCTGGGATTGGGGCACCCTGCACCGCAGCGGCGATGGCTGGACCGGCAGCATCGCGGTGCGCCAGCGCGATCGCGAGCGCGACCGCGTGGCCGAAATCAAGTTCGAACGCACCATCGGGCACCTGGCCCGGACATTCGTCGAGCCACCGGCGCAGTTCCATTACCGCCTGCGCGCCGCGCGCTGGTCGGTCGCGCTGCGGCGCGCACTGCCGCTGCTCGTCTGCCTCGGCATCATCGCGGCCGCCAGCAGCGTTTCGCGGCTGGGTCTGTCGCAGAATTCCCCGATCCGCATGCTGATCTTCAACGCCCCGCCGCTGATGATGATGCTCGTATTCTGCCTGCGGGAGGTGCCGCGCCTGGAGATCCCGCCGCTGCCACGCGTTCCGAAGCCGACGGCGTGGCGCTGCGTTCACCCCATGAACGGCGATCCCACGGCATGAACGGCAATCCGATGAACCTGCCACCGCTGTCGATCGCCGCCGCCAAGGCGGCGTTGATCGAACAGTATGCCGATCCGGTGCTGCGGCGGCGCGCATCGATGCTGTGGGGCACCCGCGGCGTGGGCAAATCCTCGATCGTGCGCCAGGTGGCGGAACACTACGGCGTCCCGCTGATCGACCTGCGATTGACGACGATCGAACCGGTGGACCTGCGCGGAGCGATCTATGCCGACGAGGTGCAGGGCAAGACGGTGTGGTTTCCGCCGGAGTTCCTGCCCCCGCCCGCACAGCCGGATGGGATCCTGTTCCTCGACGAACTCACGGCAGCCGATCAGCGCCTGCAGATCTCCGCCTATTCGCTGATCCTGGATCGCAGGGTCGGACACTACCGGCTGCCCGATGGCTGGCAGGTGATCGCGGCGGGCAATGCGAGTTTCCATGGCGCGGTATCGCACGACATGGGGACCGCACTCGCCGACCGCATGTTCCATTTCAACGTGCAGGCCGTCATCGACGCGTTCCTTGCGCATGCCGTCGCGATGGGCTTCGCTCCCGAGGTCATGGCCTACCTGCGGGTCCGTCCCGACAAGCTCGACGACACGCAGGCCCAGCTGGCCAACGATCATCTGGTCGGCGCGAGCCCCCGCGGCTGGGAGGACATCTCCAACGTACTCCAGTCCGGGCTGTCCGAGCAGGCCCGGCGACTGTTCGTCCAGGGGCGCATCGGAGCGGCCAACGCGGCCGAGTTCTTCGGCGTGCTGCGCGAGATCCAGGCCGGCACCGACGTCGTGCGACTGCTCGCGAGCCGTCCGGGCGAGGAGACCGCAGCGCTGCTGCCGCGCACGCTCGATGGGCTCTACGGGATGCTCTATGGCCTGCTGGCCGCGAGCAGCAGTGCGGACACCCTGGCCCGCGCACTCGAGATCATCGAGCAACTGCCCGATATCCGCGGTGCGGTGCCGTTGCCGATCCGCGAGGCACAGACGCTGGCGATGGAACTGCTGATGCAGCGCGGCCTCGAGCGCGGACTGGAAGCCACGATTCTCGACAGCCCGGCGTATCGCCGCTACGCCGAACGGCGCGCGCGCGAGGCGTAGCGGTGCCGGAACCGGGCGCACTGCACGAGCACTGCGGTACGCGCGCGATCCAGCGCATGGTGGAGTTCGCACCTTCCACCGGTGGGCTCGCGCTCTGGGTACGCCATCGGGAACTGCCCCCGGACACCCACGCCCCGCCCGTGATGACCGACGGTGCCACGCTGTTCTACGGTCCGGGCTTCGATGCGCTCTCCACGCCCGAACAGGCCGGACTGATCGCCCATGAAGTGCTGCACATTGCGCTGCGTCACCCGGCCCGCTTCGATGCGCTGCGCGCGCAGCTCGGCGATGCCGACCGCCAGCTGTTCACGATCTGCGCCGATGCCATCGTCAACAGCGCCCTCTCGCACCTGCGCTGGCTGCAGCTTCCGGTCGGCAGCGTCACGCTCGAGCGGCTGCTGGCCGAGATCCTGAGTGTGCACGAGCCGGCCGAGAAGTCACTGCTCGAATGGGACGTCGAACGGCTGTACCGCGCGATCGATGATCGCCGCGCCGGATCGCGGGCTGGTTCCGGCAGGACGACCCGTGCGCACAGTGGCGGCGGCGAAGGAGGTACTGCGCGGGGGACGGGCTCCCGGGAAGAGCCATCCGGATCCGCACAATCCGCCACGCGCGAAGACGGACCCCGTGCCGCACGGGCTCGCACGCTCGGCGCCCGCGCGGCGGTGGATCTGGTCCCAGGTTCGAATCCCGCGCAGGCGCCGGAACACGAGGCCGAGGCGGCAAGGGAATGGAGTGAACGCCTGCTGCGCTCCCATGCGGGGGATGGCGCGCACTCGATGCTGCGTACGCTGCTGGCCGACCTGCCCCGCACCAGGACGCCGTGGGAGCAGGTGCTGCGCACTCAGCTCGCGCGCGGGCTCGCGCGCACCCCGGACCTGTCGTGGTCGCGGCCGACGCGCTCCTACCTCGCGAACCAGGGCCGCGCCGGCGCCCACCACCGCATGCCCTGGGAGCCGGGGGTCATGCCGTCGAAGTCGGTCCCGCGCCTGGTCGTGATCGTCGACGTGTCGGGTTCGATCGAGGACAGCCTGCTCGAGCGCTTCGCGCGCGAGATCGAGGCCATCACGAGACGGCTCGAAGCCGGACTCGTGCTCGTGGTAGGCGACGACCGGGTGCAGCGGGTCGTGCAGTGCGAGCCCGGCCGGTCGGAGCTGCGCGACATCGAGTTCCAGGGCCGCGGCGGCACCGATTTCACGCCGCTGCTCGAAGAAGCCGACCGGCACCGGCCCGACATCGGCGTCGTGCTGACCGATCTGCAGGGGCCAGCCCGCTTCCGGCCGCGCTGGCCGGTGCTGTGGGCGGTACCGGAGGCCTTTGCGCAGGCGGTGGCGCCTTTCGGACGCCGGCTGGCGCTGAGCTAGCGAGTCCGCCGCCGGCGCGGCTCAGTTGTTCAGCAGCACGATGGCCTGGTCGGCGGACAGCACGCCGGTGCTCGCGTCGTAGGGCCCATCGGCGTACACCAGCAGCGCATTGGTCGTCCCGTTCAGATCGCTGGTCAGCGCCGTGACCAGGTCGCTGAAGGAGCTGAAGCTGTCGATGCTCCAGCTCTTCGCGTGGGCGATGCCGAAGCGCGGGCTGCCCGCCGAGGTGTCCGGCACGATCTGCAATCCGGTGCTGGCACTCGAGGGATTCAGCGTCACCGGGCCGATCCGCAACACGTCCTGGGTGGCGCTCTGCAACGTCGCCTGGCTGAGCAGCAGCTCCGCGCTGGTCTGCGTCGCAAACGGCGTCGCAACGCCAGGGCTCGACCAGTCGACGAGCAGCTGGGCGCTCGTCTGCGCGTAGTTGACCAGGGCGTCGGACAGGAAATCCGGCGGCGCTGCGCCGAACGGCGCCACGAAACCCGAGAACCGCACCGGCAGTCCCGCGACGACGCCGGTCAGCGGCAGCGCGGCGGGCACCTGAACCGTGTAGGCCGTCGGCACCGCGTCCTGCGCCGAGCTGGCGCCGGTACCCGCAAAGGTGAAGGCAGACGGCGCTCGACCGTCGAGGCTCGCCAGATTCACCGTCACCAGTCCGGCGGCGGCGGTCGTGACCGTACCGGTCAGCGACGTCGGCTCGAGCTCCGCGCTACCAGCCGTTGCATCCAGCGTGGTCTTGCCCGAGGAGTCCGTGCCCAGCGTGCCGGCGAAACGCGCATGCTGTCCGACCGAGATGTCCGCAATCGTCAACGCAGTGCTTGCCGGGCCGTCCTCGCTCACCGTCGTGGCAGGGCCGACCGTCACGGTGACCTGCCGGCTGAAGGCCATGCCCGGCTGGGCCATGCGCATCACGAGACCATCGGCCACCGTGATGGTGTCGAGGCTGCGCGCGACCACGGTACCTTCGACATCGTCCCTGGTGCTGCCGGCGACGCTGGTGCCGACCAGCACGCTGCTGGCGGTGAAACTCTGCGCGGTCTGATTGAATGTGCCGTACGCGACGGTCAGGGTGCCGGCGGCGATCGTCGCGAGCTGCGTCAGACCGGCGCTGCCGGTGTAGCTGGTGCCATTGATCAGATAGGTGGTGGTACTGGTCGTCGTGACCGTGAATTGACCGGAAGTGTTGGCCTCGTCGTTGAACGGGCGCACGCTGATCACATAGTCACTGCCGCTCGCGCTGGTGCTGACCAGCGGACCGCGCACCCGGATCTGCTTGCTGGCGTCCGGCACCAGGCTTGCAGTCAGCGTCGGCATGACCGTCACGGCGGTCGGCGCCGTGTCCGAGGGGGTGATCGTATTCGAGGCGGCGAGGTTGAAATCCAGCGCCAGGTTCGCGACCGCGCCGGGAGTCACGACCAGCTGGTTATTCGTGCCGAGCGAGAGCTTCAGCGTCACGGTCGAATTCGGGCTCGCGAGCGGGGTTGCCGGCGAGTTGGCTCCATTGAAGATCTGCGTGATCGGCACGTCGGTCGTACCATTGTTGACGACGATCGTCGCGCCGTTGAAGTCGAGGGTCAGCGAGGCTGATACATAGCGCCCGACCGGAACCTGGGCGGCGCTGATGATCTCGGACAGGTTGACCAGGTGCGCGAAATCGACCTGGGTTGCGACCGGAACGGTCTCCACGACGGTGCCGTCGGCGCGGGTGAGTTGCAGCGAATCGACGGTGACGAGGTAGCTGGTGAATTCCCCTGCGGCATCGGTCAGGCTCACCATGGCCGTACCGGTGCTCGCAGCCCCCATCGAGCCATTGCCGGCATTCATCGAGGAGCTGCCGCCCGAGCACGCACTCAGCATCCCTGCGGCCAGCACCGCCAAAGCGGGCAGCGCCCGTCTCAACTTCATCCGATGCATCGTACGCACTCCAATTCTGGTAGCGAACCCGCGGTACGCGTACTATCAAATCGTGCTGGTGTAAATCAAACCTGTCGCAGCATTGCGACGTAGCGATATTGCAGGTCGCGGGAACCGCTGGTGCAATCCACTGTCAACCGGAGGATCGCTCAGACGATTCCGGATCGACACCTGGCGGTCGCGCCAGGATGGAGATTGACGATGCGCCGAACCGTGCTGCTGCTCTGTGCCGTGGCGCCGTTGCTGCTGGCGGCGTGCAACGGCGATGATCGATATCCCTACACCGTGCCCTACGCCACCGCGCCCTCCGGCCCACAAGCGCACCTGCAGATCCTGCATGCCTCGCCCGATGCCCCGCCGCTCTCGGTGCTGATCGATGGGGTCGCCGATGTCCCCTATCTCGACTACGGGCAGGGCACCGGCGAACAGTACCTGTCTGCAGCGACCACGCACACGCTGGCCGTGCAGGCGCTGACGCCGGGTGCGCCGACGACCGTGATCGGACCGACGACGCTCTCGCTGCAGGCCAACATGGACTATGTCGTCGTTGCCGAGGGAGTGGAGGCGCACATCGCCCCGGTGATCTTTCCCCACACGCTGGCCGTCGTCCCGGCCGCACTCACGCAGGTGCAGTTCCTGCATGCCGCTCCGGCGGCTCCCAGCGTCGACGTGTACCTGACCGCCCCCGGTGCGAATCTGGCTGCGAGTTCGCTGTTTGCCGCGGCCGTGGCGTTCCAGGGTGCGACGGGTCCGACCCAGGTGCCGGCAGGTTCCTATGAGATTCGCGTGACCGCGGCGGGCAACCCGGCCCAGGTCTACCTGGACTCAGGCGCGGTGAGCCTGCAGGGAGGCGATGATCTGGTGCTCGCCGCGCTGCAAAACACTGGTCCCGGGAGTGCCCCGATCACGCTGTCGGTCACCGATGCGTATGGCAATACGGGTCAGATCGTGGACCAGAATACCCCGGCCAGTCTGCGGGTGATCCACGACGTGCCGGATGCGCAGCCGATCAACGTGCTGGCGACCGATCAGGCCACGTCCGCGGCCACCATGGTGGGACCAACGCTCTCGTATGGGACGTTCTCGCCCTACCAGTCCCTGGCATCCGGCACCTACGGGATCAGTTTCATGCTCGCGAGCAACGCGAGCGACGTCCTCGTGAGCCGCGACGTGCGCCTCGACGCGGCCTCGGTGCATTCCGTGTACGCGATCGGAAAGCTGGCGACGATCAGTACGCTGGTGACGCGCGACGATGATCGCCGCTACGCCACCCAGGCGCGGCTGCGCATCGTGCATGGCTCCCCATCAACCGGGCCGGTCGACGTGTACCTGACCGCGCCCGGGGCCGGCATTGCGAGCGCAAATCCGACCTACGCCGGTCTCGCGTTCGGTACCGATACCGGCTTCGTCAGTTACGCGGCCGCCTCGTACGATCTGACCGTCACGGCTGCCGGCAGCAAGACACCGCTGATCGGACCGATGGAGGTGACGCTGAACGATGCGGGCCTCTACACGGCCGTGGCGCGCGATCCACAGAGCGGCGGCACGCAGCCCGGGCTGATCCTGCTCGATGATTTCTGAACGAAAAAGACCCGCCCGGGTACATTACCGCGTCGGCGGGTCCGGGATCGTTCGCTGCTACACTGTGCGGTGCCGCGTACCGTCGTAACACTACACCGACAACGAAGGATACCCACGATGAAACTCCGTGCACTTGCCGTGATGATGCTGACCGCACTTGCGGCCGCGGGATCGACCCTCGCCCAGAGCCCTGAGAATGCGCCATCCCCGGACCGGCAGGCGGCCCGCGAGGCCATGAGGAAGGCCTGCAGCGGCGACATCCAGAGCCTGTGTGCCGACAAGCAGGGGCGCGAGATGATGATGTGCCTGCGTGGCAACGCGGCGAAGCTCAGCCCGGGATGTTCCGATGCGATGGCCAAGATGCCGATGCGGCCGCCGGGCGGTGCGCCTCCGGCCCAATAGGCAGCGCGGGCCGGGCCACCGTTCACTTCAGTTCGGTGATCACCGCGCTGGCGCCACTGCCCGCGAGCAGCTCGCTATGGATGCGGCCGCGGGGGTTGTACCGCGCCTCGCCGAGGGCGTAGTGATTGATCACGCTAGTGCCCTCGGGCGTCGTGGATTTCAGCGCGCTGTCCTGCTCGTAGACGACCAGCGCATCCTTGTCGTGGAAATGCATCGGCGAGGGCTGGCCGGGCAACCAGCGATAGCTCCATACGATGACGCGCGCGTCCTCGAGCAGTTTCACGGCCCCCGGGCGTGGAAACGCATTGGGCACGCCGGAGGTATTGGGACTCGCCGTCGGGGCATGGTCCTTGAGTTCAATGATGAGGGTGCGCGCTCCGGCCTGGCCCGGCGTCTCGCCCCGGTGACCGCGCAGCGCGGTGCCCGGGCGAGCCAGCGGGATCGCGATGAAGTCATGCGCTGCCGGCGGCAACGGCGCATCCGTGTCCCAGACCCTGACGCGGTCATTGTCCATCACCGGTTCGGCGCCGCAGGCCAGAGCGCTGCACAGCAGGGCAAGTAACCCCAGCGTTGATTGCATGAACCGTTCCCCTGATGCTCAGGGCTGGACGCAGCTGAAGTTCGCCGACGCATCGGTGCTGCCACTGCCCTGGTAGCGCGCTACCTGCGGATACGGGCACAGCGGTCGGGTGCGCACGGTGGCACCGTCACGCAGTTTCGCGGCCTCGAGCCTCGCGGGTGCCGTTCCCTGCTCGACCCAGCGCTGCAGGGCATCCAGCCCGTCGAAGGTGTCGGTGCCCTCCCCTCCACGGCAATGCCCCATCCCTGGAACCATGAACAGGCGATCGAAGCGCTGCACCGCGGCGAGCGCCGCAGGGCGGTCGCGGCCGGCTCCGAACTGCGCGAGCACCGACTCGTAATACGCGACGCTGTTGTACGGGGAAATCAGCGGATCGCTCCAGCCGTGGTACTGCAGCAGTTTGCCGCCGCGGGACGCGAACGGCCGCAGGTCCGGGTCGATCGAATTCACGATTCCGCCGATGCGTTGATCGGCGATCGCGACGTCGCGCCCGAAGTCCATTCCGGCGTAGGTCCAGTCGGGCTGCTGGAACACGAAGTAGCGGTAGAAGGTCTGTGCGAACGCCACCTGATTGGCGCTCATCGCCGGCCAGCCCGGCTCGCTGCCCGGGGCGAGCCCCGGGAAGATGCGCTGCCCAGTGCGGTCGTGCGCAGCGCCGTAGATCTGCCGCAGGGCCTGGACCTGCGGCGCGCTCAGGCAGTCCTGCGTCTGACCGGGCGCGCAGCGCAGCACCTGCGGATCGAATTGGCACGCGAGCGGATTCTCGATCACGCCATCGCGCACGCCATCGGCCGCATCGCAGGCGCGCAGTGCGGCCTCGTGAATCAGCGCGATCCGGCTGACCGGCGCCTCCAGATCGGTCGCCGGATCGGTCCGGGTCGCGAGCCCGTACCACAGCTGGCCGGCCATCAGGTGCGTCCAGTAGTTCGCCGGCGCGCCGGCCAGGATGCCGTCGTAGTCTGCCGGATAGCGCTGCGCCTCGGTCAGCGCCTGGTGTCCACCGCTCGAACAGCCGACGAAGTAGCTGTGGGCCGCCGGCCTGCCGTACATCGCACGCACGACGGCCTTGGACTGCACGGTCATCTCGTGGATGCCACGATGGGCCCAGTCGGCGACGGCCTGCGCATTCAGTCCGCGGGAATCGACGCTCCAGCTGGCGTCAGCCGCAGTGCCTTCATGTCCGGTGTCCGTGCCGCCGACCGCATAGCCCCGTTCGAGCGCGACCGCCATCGGCTCGTACGGCAGCGCGCCGAGGAAGGCGCCGTTACCCAGACCCTGGAAGCGCCCGTTCCAGCCCGCCAGCGGCAGCCAGACCTCGAAGCGGATCTGCGGCACCACGATACCCTGCACGCGGCAGAATGGCTGCGTGACCTCAACCGCCCCGCGCGGCCGCGGTGGACCCTGCTCGGTGCCCGGTACCGCGTAGCGCGGCGCGGGATGAATCGCGTCGACCTGCAGGATGCGCGTATCGGGCAGCGCGAGCTGCGCGATCGCGCCACAGGCCTTGTCGAGATCACGCGCCGGCTGCGCGCGCGCGTCGGGCGCGAGCAGCGCCAGGAGCAGCGCGCACAGTGCACCGCTTTGAATACGGATCATCGGATAGCCCCCCCTCCCGGCGCGCAGTATAGCGTTCAGCGAAGCAAGCCCGGGACGCCGCGCGGCCGGGCCCGAGATGTTCAGTGCGAAAACGGTCCGTCCGGGCCGGTCACGTCCCGCAGGCGCCGATCCAGCACGGCGAGGCAGTCCGTGCGGATCTGCGGATCCGGCGCACCGCTGAGCTTCCTGACCGCGTTCGCGCGTGCCGTGAGGTAATGGACCACTTTTTTCTGCGTATTGGTACGCGGGTCACCGAGGTCCGGAAAACCGCAGACGGCGTCGACCGGCATCGCGCCGCCGAGGAGACCGAGCACCTTGCGTGGCGCCTTGAGCAGCGCCACCCCGACCGCGAGCGTCAGCGATCCGGCCAGGTCCGCGTCGGCGGTGCCGTCCAGGGCCACGGCGACGTCGAGCCAGGCGGCATCGCCGGACTCGATACGCTGGAGGATCGGGGGCCATTGGTCGCGGCGCAGCGTATCGAGCACGGCCTTCGGTCCGCTGGCCTTGATCTGCTTCAGCAACTGCTTCGGGTCCGGTGCGCGCACCGCCGTATAGGCCATTCCCCGCACCGGCGGGGCGGCGCTGGCAAAGGTGCCGAGCAATGCGGAACCGAGCGCGGCGAGCAGTCCGTTGCGGACCTGCACACGCCATGGTCGCGTACGTGGTCGTCCGACCTGGGAGCCTGTCATCGTTGCCGTGCCGTGTCGACGTGTTCCCACCGCCAGGCGCGATGGAAACACTTTGACGCTCAACAGGGAAGGCCCTTGACTTCGTGTGCGTCTTGAGACGCGTCGCGTCGCCCCGTCGCCGCCCCGGGGTCAGCCGGGCGAGGCGATATTGAGAGTGCGTTCCTCGATGCTGCGTACGGCGCGCGTGGCGCTCGCCATGTCGACCTTGCCATTGAAATGCGCGCCATCGGCGATCGCGACGCGCGGGGCGAGCAGGTTGCCCAGGACCCGTGCGGTCGGCCGGATGCTGATCGACTCGAGCGCATACAGGTCGCCCTCGACCGTGCCCTCGACCACGATCGAGCGGGCCCGGGAGTCACCCTTGACGACGCCATCGGTGCCGATCGTCAGGTTCTGCGTGTGGTGGATCGAGCCCTCGATCCGCCCCTGCAGCACGAAATCCTCGTCGGCGCGCAGCTCGCCTTTGAAACGCAGCGTGGGACCGAACACCGAGCCGGCCGGCGCCGGCACTGCAGTGGGTGCCGGGGTGGGCTGGGGATCCGCGGCGGGCTTCGGCTCCGCGACCGGCGCCTTCGCCTGCCTGGCCGGTTCGGCCGTCGGCTTGGGTTCCGCGCGCGGCGCGGCGGCCGTCGGCAGGCCCTTCAGCTCGCTCTCCCACAGGCGCGGCTCGGCCGTGCGCGGCGAGCGGGAATCGGACGGCGCGTTGCTCATGGATCGTTCTCCCTCAGCGGTGCTCTTGAACCAGCTCATCGGGCCCCCTGCCGCCTAGCCGGCGCTGGAGCTACGGCGCGGCGCGGCCGCCTCGCCGGAAGCGGCGGCCTTCGCGGTCCGTGCCGCACTCATGTCGACGTTGCCGTTGAAGTGCGCGCCCTGGACGATCGTCACCGACGGGGCGGTGATGTTGCCGGTCATGCTGGCGTGCTCACGCACGGCGACCGACTTCTCCGCGTGCACGTCGCCTTCGATCGTGCCTTCGATGATGACCAGCTGCGCCTCGACACTGGCGCGCACCGTGCCTTCCCGCCCGATGGTCAGGCGCTGGGTGTGCGTGATCGTGCCCTCGATGGTGCCCTGGATCAGCAGGTCTTCCTCGGCCGACAGCTCGCCCTTGAACTGGATCGTGGGGCCGAGGATCGAAGTGCGTGCCTTCACCGTATCGTACGGGTCGCTCATCGTGAGACTCCCGCGGCGTGCACCGCGCAGTGGAGGGTTGGATCGCCGAGTCCCGGATGCTACGCGCGGCCCCGACAGCGCAGAACCCGACCACGTCACAAACCGTACTGCTCGCGCAGCCATGCCACGCGCGGCCGGGCCGTTTGACTTAAAGATTGCGTGGCGCACGGCGTGCGCACCGACCGACATCTGGCGCCCGGCGCCCGGCGCACGTGACACGCTTCATCGATGAAATCGTCCAGCCCGACGGTGGCGGGGCCCACCGCGCCGGCAAGACGTTCGCTGAAACCTTTCTGTCACATGCAACTGCCGACTACGTGCGCCTGCGGTTCGCTGCGCACCGCGCACCGGGCACCGCGATGCGCCAGGCGGCTGCGGGTTGAATCTCGAGCGCGTCCGCGCGGCAAGTGGCGCATAATGCGGCGCCCCGATCCGTCGGTCACCAGCTGAGGTCCTGCCATGGATGCATCCCCCGTCGCTCCCGTGAAGCGCGCGCCGCCCCTTAGGAACATCGTCGAGACGGCAACCGCCGCGGAGCACTTCACGACCCTGGTGACTGCCCTGCGTGCGACCGGCCTGGCGGATTCGCTGGCCGGCCGCGGCCCGTACACGATGTTTGCGCCGACGGACGAGGCCTTCGCGAAACTGCCCGCCGCGGCCCTCTCGGCCCTGATGCGTGACACCGCGCGGCTGCGGGCCGTGCTCAACTATCACGTCGTGAACGGCTACCTGACGGCGCGCGACCTGAAATCCGGCGCCCTCAAGACGCTGCAGGGCAGCCCCTTGAACGCCGTCGTGACCTCGGCCGACGTGCGCATCAACGGCGCCCGCGTCACGCAGGCCGATTTCATGGGCACCAACGGCGTGCTGCATGCGCTCGATGCGCTGATCCTGCCGAAGGGCTGGCAGCTGCTGTCGACCGCGGCCTGAAGGGCTGTCAGGCCGCGCCCCGCGGCTACTGGCTGACCGGGAGCGGCGTATTGGGCAGGGCTCCGGCTTTGCCCTGCTCCAGCAGCGCGGACTGATCCGTAAACAGCGTGCGACCGGCATCCAGCAGGCTGGCCGCGACCGTCGGCCGGTTCGCGGCCCGCTGGTCAGCGATGCGGTTCGCGAGCGTACGCGCCAGCATCTGTTCGATCGCCGGATAGTCATCGCCTTCGGAAGCCCGCAGCAGTTCCAGGAAATGGCGCTGCTCGGCGACGTTCAGCGCCACCGCGGTGCTGAGCCGGTCGTACGCGTCCCCGACCACGATATAGCGCTGCTCGAGGTTCTTGAGCTCCGGCGCGGTGCCGAACTTCTGGCGGCCGGCAGCGATGGTCTGCAGCGCGGGATCGACACTGCCGGCGAGCAGCTGCGTGCGCGCAGCGTGCGCGTAGGCACCGATCAGCTTCTGCGGCAACTCCGTCGAGACGTACACGCTGCCGGCGAGCACCCGTCGCAGCGCGTTGGCGGTCGCCGTGGCCCCGGTCACATCGCCGGCGTCGGACTGCTGTGCGAGCTTGTCCTTGAGCACCTGGATGCCTGCCTGTTGCTGCGAGCTGGCAGCCGACGCGTCGGCGGCCGACTGCTCGCTGCCGATCACCGCCGCCTCGCGCGCGAGATCCGCCGACTGCGGGTCGATGGTGCGCGCGACTTCGATCAGGCTGCGGGCATCGGCGAGACGCTGGTGCGTGCGCGCGTCTTCGGCGGCGTGCAGGAAGGTCTGCACCCCGGTGTGCCGGGCGTCGGCCAGCAGCGGATCGTCGGCCGGCATTGCCGAGCCGAGCTGCTGCAGCAGCGCATGCAGCTGCCCTGCCCACTGGGCGCTCGCGACGGGCTTGGCGAGCAGCTGGGCCAGCGCGTCGCGTTGCGCCAGCGTATCGGGCGCGAACGGCTTGGTGCTACCGACCGCCGTGTCATGCAGCTGCAGCGCGACCTGCGCGATGCGTTCGCTGGCCACCAGCAGATCAGAGGCCTGGCGCGCGTACTGCTGAGCCTGGTCGGCGCCCGACTGCTGCTGCATCCGCGTGATCTCCGCGAGCACGCGATCCTCGACCTGGCGCAGCCCGGCGTCGAGCTCCTGTGCGGAGGCGCCGAGTGCCTCGAGCCGGTCGAGGGCATCGGCGATGGTCTGCAGTTCAGGCAGTCCGAGGGTGGCCGCACGCAGGGTATTGGCGAACTGCTGGCGCACGGCGTCGAGGCCGCCCGCCGTCGCGGCATTTGGCGAAGAACTACCTGAAGAAGAAGTCGTAAGTATCTGCTGATCCTGAGTTATCCTGGCCTGCCAGGTCTGGCTCGGCTGCAGTGCCCTGGCATCGGCCAGCCGCGCCGCGGCGCTCTTCAGGTCACCGGCTGCGCGTGCGCGACGTTCGGCGTGCAGGTAGCCATAGGTCAGCAGGTCGCGTGCCGCCGCCAGCAGGTCGGGGCTCGCCCCGGCCTTCTGCAGCCCCTCGTACAGGTCCGGGGCGCCGCTGCCACCCGCCGGCGCGAGCCGGCCGGTCAATACCGCGCGGCGCAGGCGCTCCAGGATGTCGAGTGCGCGGGACTCCTGCGCGCGCGAGGCGTCGAGTACCGCGGCGTTCTGCGCCGCGCTGACCTGCTCGGGCAGCAGGTCTCCGACGTTGAGCAGCAGCTGGCGCGCACCGGCGATGTCCCCCTGCATGAGCAGCTGGCCGATGCGCGCGGTGGTGGCGGCCTGCAGGCTGGCCTGCACGTGCAGCAGGATCGCGCTGGTCGGTGCCAGCGTCGCCAGAGTACCCAGGTCGTCGCGTGCCGCGAGTACCTTGTCGAGAAAGTCGCTCGAGGCCGGGCTCAAGGCTGCAAGCCGTTGCTCGATCTGCGCGACGCGCTGCGCACTGGTCACGTTCTGCTGTTGCGCATCGATCGTCGCCTTGGCCTGCTGCAGCGCCGGGTCGTTCGGCGCAGCGCTGATGCCGGCCTGCGCGAGGCTCGCGGCCACATCGAGCTGGCCGGCTGCACTGGCCTTCTGTGCCGCCGCCAGATAGGCGGCCGCGATACGCGGATCGCTGAGCGACGGGGCGGCGGGGTCGATATGCCGGATCCGCCCCAGGACCTCCTGCAGGCTGTCCGCGCCCTGCGCGGGCAGCAGCAGCCCCTGCCCGAGCGCACTCTCCAGCAACGGCAGCTGCGCGGCGAGCGCCGCCTGCGCGTCGGTCTGCACCTTGCCCTGCAGGTTCGCGACTTCCTGTGAATCGGGCAGCAGCGCCTTGAGCTCGCCGAGCAGCGAGCGGGCGCGCACGAAATCCGCCGGCGGCCCGCTCTCGGCGGCCTGTACGTCACTCTGGTAGTGCCTGATCACCGAGCTGCGCACCTGCTCATCGGCCAGTGCCCGGCGCCGCAGCGTGTCGGGCGCGTGCTGCAGCGAACCGAGCGCCGCCGTGAACGCCTTCGGATCCGAAGTGCGCAGCGCCGCGATCAGCGCCTGCGACTCGGCCTGGGAGCCGGACTGCTGGCGCTGCATGATCAGCAGCCCCGCGACCGCGAGGGCCGCAACGCCGGCGGCCGCGAGCGGCCAGTACCTGCGGCTGCGGCCCGGCGCCGAAAATTCGGCCACGAAATCCTTGACGCTGGCGGTGCGGGCTTCGCGCTCGAAGGCGAGTGCGTGCTGCAGCGCCTGCCACTGCGCCCGCGAGAGCATCTTCGGCCGCTCGGGCACCAGGCGCGCGTCGCGCGCCTTCGCGGCATCGATGCGGTTGAACGGGTGGTGGCCGGTCAGCAGCTCATAGACGATGCAGGCGAGCGCGTACAGGTCATCACGCGGATCGGGAGGCTGGCCGGTCAGCATCTCGAGGCTCGCATAGGACGGCGAGATCGCGCCGAGCGCGCCGGCGTCGAAGATCGTCTTCTCGCCCGGCGCGTCATGCAGCGACTGCGCCGCGCGCGCGACCCCGAAATCGAGCACCTTGATCACGCCCTCGTCGGTCAGGAACACGTTGCTGGGCTTGAAGTCGGCGTGCACGATGCCCTGCTCGTGGGCGTAGCTGAGCGCAGCGCCCATCGCGCCGAGGTAGCGCGTCACCGTGGCGACGTCCAGACCGCCGGTCCATTCGTTGCGCAGCCGGAGGTCGAGCGAGCGGCCACTGAGCAGCTCCATGACCATGTAGACGTTGCCGCCGTCGCGGTCGAAATCGAACACCGCGACGATGTTCGGATGCGCGAGCTTCTGCGCCTTGCGGGCCTCGCGCTGCAGCGCGCGCACCGCGAGCGGATGGCGCTTGAACTCCTCGTTGAGCAGCTTGATCGCGACGTACGGTGAGCGGTCCTTGAATTCGACGCTGGTGCGATCGAGCGCGCGGTACACCATGCCCATGCCGCCGCGGCCGAGCTCGTCCACGAGCTCGAAACGTCCCTTGAGCACCGAGCCGCGCGTCAGCGGCGTCGCGGGCTCGGCGAGCCGCTCCGGCGTGTCCCAGATCGAGCCGGTCGCGGTGGCACCCGCCGTAATGCCGGTGGCGGCCGGCGGAGAGGCGTACATCGGGCCCTCGAGCGGCACCGGTTGCACGTCGAGGGCCGAGATCTCGCCGAGCGCGGGCTCGCCGGCGCGTTTGAACACGGTACGCTCCGCGGTGTCGGGGACACCGGGCAGGGGGCGCTCCTGGTCCAGCGCCGTGCCGGTCGCCGTGGTGATGTCCGTGAGCAGCTGCGCCTCGAGCGCCGGGGTGATCTGGTTGGCCTGCCGCAGCGCGCGGATCAGGGCGATGTAGGCCGCCGCGCGTTCGGGCTCGGCTCCCGCTCCGGTGCGCACCAGCGCGCGCAGCTCCGGCTCGCCGAGCCGTCCGGCTGCGAAGGCCTCGAAGCCCTGCCTGACCTCGTTGATGCCCATCCGTCGTTCCGGTCAGCCAGCCGAGTCGAAGCTGATGACCAGGTCGACGCCGGGTCCTGGCGCGAGCGCGCGCTCGACCGCCGCGCGTGGCCGAGGCGTCGGGGGGTACGCCCTCCACCGCCTTCAGCCCCATCGAGGCGAGCCATTCCATCGTCGCGCGCGCACGCTGCTGGGACAGCCCGAGCAGCTTCACGTCCTCGGTCGCCTGCAGCGCCGGGGTGACCGTGACCGTCAGGTTGCCGATGCCGAGCAGGATCCCGGCCGCGGTGGAGAGCCGCTCCTTCGCGTCCGGGGTCAGGTCGGTGTGACCCTTGCTGAAGCCGTCATTCGTGATGTGCGCGGTAATGGCCTTGTCGTCCGCATCCATGACCAGCCAGCGGCCGAGCAGCCCGACCGCGAGCGCCTGGCGGCTGGCCGCGCTCGGCAGCCGCTGCTCGGTCTCATGGCGCCGGCTCTCGCTCTCGGCGAGCTGCTCCTTGAGCTGCGCGATGAGCGCGGCGGCGTCGCTGCGCGCCTTGTCGGTCAGCGCGCTGGCTTCGGCCAGCTTGCTGTCCCGGTCGGCGATCTGGGCGCGCAGCTGGTCGAGCACGGCGGCTTCCTTGCGGCCTTCAGCCGCCGCGCGCGCGTCCTCGGCCGCCTGGATCGCCTCGCGCGCGAGCTCCGGCACCCGCTCGCGTGCTCGAGGAGGCCTTGGAGGTCTGCGCGCTCTCGGCGCCGCGCGAGCGCATCGCGCGCGCCGCCGAAGGCCTTCGGTGCGAGCTGTGCGGCCCCGGCGCCATCGGCAATCGTGACCGCATAGCGGGCCATCAGCAGCTCCACCGGTTCGTGCAGCTTCGGATCGACGCTCAGCGGCTTGAGCGCGGAGTAGTCGGCGCGTGCCGCGAGCGAAGTCACGACCAGCTGCGTGCCCTGCACCGTGCCGCCGACGTTCTGCAGCACGATGAACCGGCTCGGGACGCTGACCGCGAAATGCGGCTCGGCCGTGACGATCAGCGCGAAGCTCGACAGCGGCGTGGTCGCGTTCAGCGTGCCCTTGTCGCCGTCGAGATTCACGGTGCCTACGTTGCTCGCCCGGCCTTCCGGCGTCACCACCCACAGCACGTAGCATGTAAACGGTCCGAACGAGCCCGCCGCCGGCAGGTGGGTGAATTTCGCGCTGATCTCGGTTCGATCACTGCCGGTGCGCACCCGGGCGGTGCCGTCGGCCCGGGGACTGAGCGCCGTGCCCCTGAAGTCCAGCTCGGAAGTGCTGTCGGGCTTGTAGTCGAAGCCATCGACACGGCTCGCGATCGCCTCGGACACGATCGCGACGCCCTGTTCGATCTGCTGCGCGGAGCCGGCCACCGGCACCGCGCAGGCGCCGAACAGCAGGCAACCATGCAGAAGCCCACGATGCACCCCGATCCGCTGCATAGACTCCCGCCTCCCATAGGCCCCGGTACCGCGCTGCCCCGTTTTGGGCCGCATGGTGGCCTTGTCAAGCGACTCCACGCGTCGCATCATCTTAACGCAACCTGGAGCCCTAACGGTGCCACCAGCATAGAGCCATGGAGAGCACCTGGATGAACCGCGCGCGCCCGGCTGCCCTGCACCGCCGCAGAATGAATACTCGCATTGGACTGCCGGCAGCGCTGCTGCTGGGCACGCTGGGGCTGGCCGCCCGGGCGCACGGCCGCGGACAGCGCGCCGGCCGACCACTCCCGCGCCCGCCGCACCGCCCGCGGCAGCACCTGCCGCGAGACCTGCCATGACACCGGCGGTGGCAGCCAGCGGCAGCCTGCTCGAGGATGGGCTGGTGCGGATCCGGGGCGGCCAGTTCCGGATGGGCTCGCCGGGCAGCGAATCGGGCCGCAACGAAGACGAAGGCCCGGCGCATGCCGTCAAAGTGCATTCCTTCGCACTCGCCCGCTATCCGGTCACACGCGCCGAGTATGCGCAGTTCGTCACCGCTACCGGTCACGCGAGCAGCTCCGGCTGCCTGGTGTGGAACAACGAGCGTTTCGAGGCCGCCGCTGGCGCCGACTGGCGCAATCCAGGATTTGCGCAGACCGACCAGGAACCGGTCGTGTGCGTGAGCTGGAACGATGCCCGCGCCTATGCCGATTGGCTCTCGGGGCGCAGTGGCATGCACTACCGACTGCCGAGCGAGGCCGAGTATGAATATGCGACGCGCGGCGGCACCAGCGATGCGCGCTTCTGGGCGGCGGGCGATCAGAACGCCTGTGCGTACGCGGACGTCGCCGACAGCACGGCGCAGCGCCTGGTGCCCGGAGGCGATCGCTGGACGGTCCATCCCTGCGATGACGGCCATGCCTATACGGCGCCGGTCGGCAGCTACAAGCCCAATCCCTTCGGCCTCTACGACATGCTCGGCAACGTCTGGGAGTGGGTCGAGGACTGCTATCACCCGTCCTACGACGAGGCGCCCGCCGACGGCAGCGCGTGGACCGAGCAGCATTGCAGCCAGCACGTGCTGCGCGGCGGCTCCTGGGCCGGCTATCCGGCCGCGGTGCGCTCCGCGCTGCGGCTGTGGTTCGGCCCCGAGGTGCGCCTGAACGTGATGGGCTTCCGCGTCGCGCGCAGCCTGCCTTAAGGCGGCTTTCCCTAAGCCGGGCCGAGGATCAGGCCGCCTTACAGCCCCGGACCCCGGGTATCAGCCGCGGTATCGGCAGCGCCGAGCAGGATCTCATCAAACGGCCGGCGCTCCGGCAACAGGCGCGTCGTGCAGTTCTCATGCGCCGCCGCGTCCTCATCGATGCGCTGATCGGCCGGCAGGCACAGGCCCACGATGTTGAACAGTGACACGCTGGCATCCGGAGCCGACTGGATCACGACATTCAGGTTGCCGGTCCCGCCTGGTTCTCCGACTGGTTCTCGGCCGGGGTCAGCGAGTTCGCGAGGATGACCTCGCTGCTGAGGCCGCCGCCGACGCTGTACGGGATCTGGCTGTTGACGAACGTGACGTAGGCCGGCGAGCCGATGCCCGTCGTTGCCGGCAGCCCGGTGATGTTCAGGAACACGCCCGGCGTGACCGGCAGCGCGCTGCCGTTGAAAGTCAGCGAGCTGGTGGACAGCTGCGTGCCGTCGGTGCGCGCGACCGCGAAGAACGCGTTTGCGGCGCTCGGATCCGTCAGGCTCAGCGTTGTTGGTCAGCACGCCGAGGAAATTGCCGCTCGAACCGAAGCCCTGCGCATTCAGCGACACGGAACTGCCGCGCACCGCGATGTCGCCGGGGTTGAACGCCGGGTTGACCGCGTTGTAGGCGACGGCCTGGGTGATCGTGCCGCCGGCTCCGAGGCTCACGGTGCCGGTGCCCGCATCGGCACCCTGCACGACGAGGCTGCCGCTCGCGCTCGCGGTGATCGCTCCTCCCGAGGAGTAGGCCG
>CAWIQV010000077.1:0-46119 GCA_963838275.1 uncultured Gammaproteobacteria bacterium
GCAAAATGTCTCGACTTCTCGAGGTCGCGGATCAGATCGAGCGCCCTGCCGCGGTCCCCGGTAACCGCAGCCGAATGGTCACATGCCCATCGGGCGCGACGATGGGATCGATGCTCATCACCTGCACGCCCGACGGCAGCACCGTTTCCAGGTCGGTCATCGTGGCCGTCCACGAAAACGCCTTGTGCTGGAAAAGCCCGTTCAGAAATGTGGACTGTTTCAGGATGGCCGCGTCCTTTGGCTCCGGCACTCCATCGCCTGATAGCTCTGCTGCTGGTGTTCGAGGTCGCGCACTCGGTTCTCGACCCCCGTGACCTGCGCCTCAGCTGCCTCTGCCTGAATCCGCTCGATGCGGTAGAGATACCAGAGCGCCACGCCCACCAGCGCGAGAATCAGAATCCACGTTCGCAGCCGGTTGTAGACGGGCCGCAGCTCGACGTAAGGATGGCTTGCGAGATTGACCGCTATCCTCATGCGAGGGCCCCCGTCACGCCGGCCGTTATTCCCGCCGGCATGGCCCTGGCCGCCGAAGCGTTGGTCGATCCCGCTGCTCCGCAATCCGCGGCGGTGAATCGACCTGTCGCTGCAGGAGCGGCTGACCCGCTCCGCGCCCCTGGGCGGCCATCACCTCGGCACCGCGCGCATGGGTGCGACCCCGCGCAGCGGAGTCGTCGACTCCGATTGCGCGGTGCACGAACTGCCGAACCTGTTCGTCGCGAGTTCCGCGGTATTCCCCACCAGCGGTCACGCGAATCCGACCCTGAGCATCGTCGCGCTGGCGGTACGGCTCGCCTCCCACCTGAAAGGCGCACTGCAGTCCTCCGGCGGACTGCGCGCAGCGACTTGACTTAAGCCGAGACCCTCGGGCGCCAGCGCCGGTCTCGTATAGAATCGCGGCTCCGTGCCCTGCCGTGGTGTCTTGCATGAAGGTCAGCGTCTGCATCGCGACGTTCCGCCGTCCTGAACGCCTGCAGGGCCTGCTGAGTGACCTGGATCGCCAGCAGGTACTGCCCTCCCAGGTCGTCGTGGTCGACAACGACGCGTCCGGAAGCGCCCGTACGGTGGTGGAGCAGCACCGTGCGCAGGGCCCTGCGTTCCGGCTCGACTACGAGATCCAGCCCCAGCGGAACATCGCGCTCACCCGCAACCGCTCCGTGGCGCTGGCCGACGGCGAGTGGCTGGCCTTCGTCGATGACGATGAACGCGCGCCCGAAGCCTGGCTGCGGCAGCTGCTCGAGGCCGCCGCGCAGTACGGCGCCGATGGCGTGCTCGGCCCGGTCGTGCCACGCGTACCCAGCGAGGCGCCCGCATGGATACGGCGTGGCCGCTTCTACGACTTCGCACGCATGGCCAGTGGTGCCGAGGTGCCACTGAACCGGATGCGCTTCGGCAACGTGCTGCTGCGCGCCGCGCCGGTACACGCGCAGCCCGGTCCGTTCGACGTGAACTACGGCCTGACGACCGGCGAGGACGCGGATCTGCTGATCCGCATGGTGCGCGCGGGCGCGCGCGTGATCTGGTGCGACGAGGCGGTAGTCTACGAACCCGTCGAGGCCGCGCGCCTGTCGCTGCGCTGGCTGCTGCAGCGGGCCCTGAGCGGAGGCCAGGAGTTCGCCCGCAAGACATTGAAGGGCGCATACGGTCCGGTAGGCTGGATCGGCCGTACCCAGCTGTTTGCGCGCGCCCTGCTCCAGTCCCTGGCGGCGGCGTGTATCGCCCCGCTATCCTGCCTGCTCGGGCGCCACCGCGCGGCGCTGTGGCTGATCCGGTTGTCAGCGAATCTCGGCAAGCTGTCGGTCTTCGTGGGTTGGCGTTACCAGGAATACGCGCGGCTGCCCAAGGGCTCATGACCAGCCCGGCGCGGGTTGTGGTTCTCGGCGCCGGCGGCTTCATCGGGGCGCGCGTCACGGCGGCGCTGCAGGCATCGGGTTGGGCGCATCCCGTGATCGCGACCCGGCGCCCGGCGCCGGCGCTAGCGCCCGCGCCAGCGCCGGACGTGATCGAACACGTACAGGTCGATGCGACGGATGCCGCCGCACTCGCGCATGCGCTCCAGGGCGCCTCGGGCGTCGTGAACTGCATCGCGGGCGACGCCGCCACGATTGTCGCCAATGCGCAGGCGCTGCGAACCGCCGCCGGCCAGTGCGCTTCAGGTCCGCGCGTCGTCTACCTCAGCAGCATGGCCGTTTACGGCGCGGCCAGCGGTCGCGTCACCGAATCCTCGCCATTGAACGCCGGCCGCGACCCCTACGGCAATGCGAAGATTCGCGCCGAAGCACTGGTGGCAGCCTATCCACGCACCGTCATCCTGCGCCCCGGAATCGTCTTTGGTCCGCGCAGCGACTGGTGGAGCGTGCAGATTGCACGCCTGCTGATGCAGGGCAGGCTCGGGGATCTGGGGCCGGCGGGGACCGGAACCTGCAACCTGCTGTACGTCGAAGACATGGCGGACGCGACGCTGCGCGCGCTGCGCCACGCCGACATCGACGGCCGGTGTTTCAACCTTGCCATGGCGGGGCCGCCGAGCTGGAACGGGTACTTTTCCCTGTACGCACGCGCGCTCGGGCTGCCTCCACCGCGGCGCATCGGAGCGTTGCGCCTCGCGCTCGAGCTGCGCGTGCGAGGGCCGGCAATCAAGCTGCAGGAGCTCGCGGCACGCTTCAGCGGCCTGCCGGGGCCGTCCGCGCCGCCGATCCGGCCCTGGCTCATCGAACTGACGCGACGCGCCATCGTGCTCGACGCAGCGGCTGCCGAGCAGACGCTGCAGCTGCGCTGGACCGAGCCACAGTCCGCGCTGGCTGCCACCGCAGCCTGGTTCCACGGCCTCCAGCGCGGGTAGCGCTCGACCTGGCTCCTGCCCGCCGCGGCGCCAGGGTCCCGCCACTGTGAAGCCCGATGGCGTCCCCAAGGGGATTCGAACCCCTGTTACCGCCGTGAAAGGGCGATGTCCTAGGCCTCTAGACGATGGGGACAGGCGACGCGGAAATACCGGCAGATCGTGGTGGAGCTAGGCGGGATCGAACCGCCGACCTCTTGCATGCCATGCAAGCGCTCTCCCAGCTGAGCTATAGCCCCACGAGGCGGCTGGCGACGTTACGCAACCCCCTGATCGGTGTCAACCAGCCACGCGCCGCGCCGCATAGTCCATCGCGCGCGCGAGGCGCGTGCGCACCGCATCCCGGCCGAGCAGCGCCGCGGTGATGTCGATCGGCGGGGACACGGCGCTGCCGGACAGCGCCACCCGCAAGGGCTGCGCGACCTTGCCGAGCGCGAGCCCGTAGCGATTGGCCACGGCGCTGATGACTTCGTGGATCGCGCCGGCATTCCAGTCCTCCACCGCCGCAAATCCGTCCTGCAGTGCCTGCAGCACGGGCAGCGCATCCGCGACCAGGTGCTTCTGCGCCGCCTTGTCGTCGAAGCGCTCGAAATCACGGAAGAAGAACAGGCTGTTCTGGGCCATCTCGCGCAGGGTCTTGGCGCGCTCGCGCTGCGCGTTGACGACGCCCTCGAGCAGCCGCTCGTCCGCGCAGCTCCACGCCGAGCGTCGCCAGCTGCAGCTTCAGCCCCTGCGCGAGCTGCCCGACCGGGGCACGCATCATGTGCTGCTGGTTCAGCCACAGCAGCTTCTCGGGGTTGAACGCGGCGGCGGACTTGTTCACGTCGCGGATGTCGAACGCTGCGACCATCTCCTCGCGGCTGAACACTTCCTGGTCGCCGTGCGACCAGCCGAGCCGCACCAGGTAGTTGAGCAGCGCATCGGGCAGGTAGCCGTCCTGCTGGTACTGCAGCACGCTCACGGCGCCATGACGCTTGGACAGCTTCGCGCCATCGGGCCCCAGGATCATCGGCACGTGTGCGTACACCGGCGCCCTGGCGCCCAGCGCGCGCAGCATGTTCATCTGCCGCGGCGTATTGTTCAGGTGATCGTCGCCGCGGATCACGTGCGTGACGCCCATGTCCATGTCGTCGACGACCACGCAGAAGTTATAGGTCGGATTGCCGTCCGAGCGCGCGATGATCAGGTCGTCGAGCTCGGCGTTCTGGAATACGACGCGTCCATGGACCAGATCCTCGACCACGACTTCGCCATCCAGCGGATTCCTGAAGCGGATCGCGGGTTCGACGCCCGCCCGCGGCTCGGTGCGCTCGCGGCAGCGCCCGTCGTAGCGCGGCTTCTCCTTGCGGGCGAGCTGCTGCTCGCGCAGCGCATCGAGCTCCGCCTTGCTGCAGTAGCAGCGGTACGCCTGGCCCTGCTCGAGCATCTGCGCGAGCACCGCGCGGTAGCGGTCGTAGCGCTGCGACTGGAAGTACGGTCCCTCATCCGCGTCGAGCGCGAGCCAGGCCATCCCCTCGAGGATGACGCGCACCGCCTCGTCCGTGGAGCGCTCCCGATCGGTGTCCTCGACCCGCAGGATGAAGCGTCCGCCGGCGTGGCGCGCGTGCAGCCAGGAGAACAGCGCGGTGCGCACGCCGCCGATGTGCAGCATGCCGGTGGGGCTCGGTGCGAAGCGGGTGACTACGGTCATGGGCTGGCGAGAGTCATGGAAGGGCGCGCATCCTACCGGCGCGCGGATTGATTCGCTATGGGCGGCGCGCTTAAACTCTGCGCCCCCTGGACGACATCCCTAGGGGCGGTTAGCTCAGCGGTAGAGCACTGCCTTCACACGGCAGGGGTCACTGGTTCGATCCCAGTACCGCCCACCATACAATCAAAAAGTTATGAGCGGGAACGACGTCCCTGGCCCGCGCCTACACCGCAGGCTGCGGCACGGCGATCGCCTCATGGACGGCGGTGGTGTCCCCGAGTAATTCGTCGAACAACGCACGGAAATGCACGACCGCCATGCGCAGTGCTTCGGTATCCGCCGCGCCCCCCTCGTCACGGACCACGATGGCCTGCGCCGCCCGGTACGTATCCACGAGTGCCGGATGGTCGACCGAGATATCGGCTGCGCGGTGCTCAAAATCGTCGACCGGATAGCCGCGCTTGCGCATCAGCTCGCGGACCAGCTGATCTGCCTGGAGGACGGCTCCCCTGGGATTGTCGATGAAACGGCCCTGAAGTTCGGTCCAGGCCCGGTTGAAGCGGGCAGCATCCGCCACGGACAGAGCGAGGATGTGGAGCCGGCCGACGCGCTGTTCCCGTGCCAGCAGTTCCGCCTCGGCTTTTCTTCTCCCTCCCAGCGTCTTCATCGTGTGGACGTATTCCGGGCCGAAGCGGATCCGCAGTCGGCGCGACTGCGATGCACCGCGGTAATACAGCCACGCCAGCAGTGCCAGCAGCGCGATGATCACAATGCCGGCGATGGTGAGCACTTGTGGATGCATCGGATAGTAATTCACGCCCATGGATACGCTCCGGTATTGAAGGGACAACGCGGTACCCCGCTGTCAGGGGACTCTCGACTGGCCGCCATCCGCTCATCTGCTCGCCAGCCCACAGAGTCCAGCGATTGTTTGCTGCCGCGCAGCATCTATGTTCGATGCCGCACATATAGACCGCGACCCAGTCAGCATATTCACCGGGTGTGCCCGCAGGCGCGCTGATGAGGTGGCATCCTGACCGCCCAAGGTTTCGACGCACCGATTGGAGCGCGAAGCGGGCATGCCTTCTATCCTGGCCCATGATGCGTACGCAGTCAGACGACGTTCGCGATGGCTTTCGTGGGGCATCACGACCCGGTTGAGCATCGCCTTTGCGGCCGTCGCCCTGCTGGCCGCTACCGTCAACCTCATCGTCGAACGCGGCGTCACTGTGGTGCGAACCAGTCAGCTGCGCCGTGAGGCAGCCGACGGACCGCCACGCAATACCGTCATGGCGCAGAGCGGGAGCCTGCACGCCCGCGCACTGAATCGCGCCCTGGCGAGATTTGCCGCGGCGGCGCAAGCCCACTCTGCCGCCGCTACCGGACCCGGCCCGCTGGATTTGCCGAACGCCACCCGCGAGCTGGACCGCGCGGTCGCGGACTTGCAGCGCGACGCACCTACTGACCCTGGTTCAATGGCCGCGGCGTTGCCCGGGCGTCTGACGCGATACCGCAATGACGTCAGCGATTTCCTGCAGGTTTCGGATGCGCGGCACGGCGTCATCGCGCAGTACTCGCAGCACTTTGACGCCCTCTCGACACGACTGCAGTCGTCGCTGGCCGGCTCATTGACGCTGTTCGGTCGCGTTCTCGCCCGGCAGGTGGTGCTGCAGCTGCATGCCGATCTGGATGAGGTCGGCCGCACCTATGCCGCAGTGCGTGCTACGGACGGCGCCGACCCGCTCGCACTGTCGTCCCTGCTCGCCGCCCAAGCCGTACTTGCGCATCGCATCGACGCCAACAGCACCCACCTCCGCCGCTCCGAAGGCCCTGCGTGGCTGGATGACACGCAACGGGACCTGGCGCAACTGCTCACACAGAGCGAGGCGCTGCGCAGCCTGGATCTGCGACACCGCGAACTGATGAGTCGCCTGCTGCAGGAGCAATCCGCGCTCACGGATCTGATCGCCAGGGCAGCAGGCGCCCAGCGATGGCGCCACTCAGCACGCACCATTCCCGTTCCCGACAGTGGCGGCGGTCCCTGCCGCCGGCGGCCCGCCGGCGGCGCGCCCCGCCATCGCACCGGAGCTGAGCGTTGCGACGGTCACGACGACCACGGAGGCGCTGCGCGACCCGCGCGATCGTGTTCTGGTCGCCTGGATGACCGGTCTGGTGCTGCTAGATTCTCTCGGTAATCTGCGTGATGACGATCCGCAGCATCGTGCTGCCCGTGCGGCGCATGCTCCGCGCGACTGCTCGCCTGGCGTGCGGGGATATCGACGCTCGCGTACGCGCGGCGGCATCAAGGAACTGGATACGCTGGCGATTGCGTTCAATCATATGGCCGAGCAGGTCGCGGCGGCGCGTATCGTGGCCGGCGAATACCAGCGCCAGCTGGAAGAAAAGGTGGAACAGCGCACACGCGAACTGCAGCACCTTGCAGAACATGATCCCCTCACGATGCTGCCGAACCGCCGACAGTTGCTCGCGCGGCTGAACGACACCATCAGCGACGCGGCCGCGCAGTCGCGCCATGTATGCGTGTATTTCATCGATATCGACAATTTCAAGAATATCAATGACAGCATGGGTCATGCCTTCGGCGATCAGGTGTTACGGGGTGTCGCACAGCGGCTTCAGGCCTACTCGGCCAACATTGGTTTCGCTGCCCGATGGGGCGGCGACGAGTTCACCGTGGTGCATCAGCGGGTCCCGGCGCCCAATTCGATACAGGATTGCGGCCGTCAGCTGGTCGAGGCGTTCCATGATCCTATCAGCGTGGCCGGCCGCGAACTGGTGGTCACGATCAGCGTCGGGGCGAGCCTCTATCCGGAGCATGCAATCAGTGGCGAAGACCTGCTGAGCGCATCGGATGCCGCGCTGTTCCGTGCCAAGGCGCTGGGACGCAACCGGCTGGCGCTGTTTGCGCCGGAACTGCTGGTATCGGCCACGAACCGGTTCACCACCGAGCAAAGCCTGCGCCGAGCCCTCGAACTCTCGGAATTCGAGCTGCATTTCCAGCCTGAACTCAATCTGGAGACCCTGACCATCGATCTCGTGGAGGCACTGATACGCTGGAGACAACCGGATGGGCGGTTGGCGCCACCGGACGAGTTTCTGGGAATCGCCGAGGACTCTGGACTCATTCTCGAGCTCGGCGACTGGGTGCTGCGAGAAGCCATCAGCATCGCTTCAATCTGGCATCACGGCGCATGGCCTGAGGTCCGGGTTGCCATCAACGTCTCCCCACGCCAGCTGTTGACCCGCGGCTTCGTCACGCGCGTGCGCTTGCTGCTGAGGGGTTCAGGGTGCCGGCTCGCTGCATCGAACTGGAGCTGACCGAGTCGGTGCTGCAGAACGGACCGGCGATCATCGATGCAATGCGGGATCTGCAATCCTCAGGTATTGCGATCGCACTCGATGACTTCGGCACCGGCTATTCCTCGCTCGCATCGCTGGAACATCTGCCGCTCAACCGCATCAAGCTCGACAGGTCCCTGATCGGCAATATCGACAGCGCCAGCCGTTCCTCTGCTATCGCGGGTGCAATCATCGACCTGTGCGCCGAGCTCGCCCTCGAGGCGACCGCCGAGGGCATAGAACGTCCCCAGCAGCTCGCGTGTCTGCTCGGGCATCGCAGGATGCACCTGCAGGGCTACCTGATCTCCACGCGGTCCCCGGCGCACAGGTGCTGGCGCAGCGCGAGAGCATCTTCCTGCGCATGCAGGAGATCCTGGTGCCGGCTCGTACCGCAGACGCTGCCCTGGCAGCATCGGACGACACGCAATACGACAGAACGTGGCGCAGCCGCACGGAACTGTGAGCCGCAGCCGCGACCGGCCCGGTTCGCCTCCCCACTATCGCGGCAACTAGCGCACCAGTCCGGTCCGCCCTATGCAGATGATTGGCACCTACTTGGCCAGTTGCCTGATCGGCGCCGCGGGCGCATTGCCGATGCTGCGAGCGCTCATGGGCCGCAGACGCGCCGCACAGTACCGTGCCGTGTTCGAGCAGTCACCCAACGGACTGCTGATCGCTCATGGCGAGAGCTTCCGCATCGTCGAGGCCAATCCGGCCATGCAGCAATCCCTGGGCTATTCAATCCGGGAGTTGCGCAAGTTGACGTTGCCGCAGCTCCTGGTCGATGAGCGCATCGATGCCGAGAGCCTCTCCACCCGCCTGCGTCAGCCCGATCCGGGCATTCCGCTTCCGCTTGTCCAGCGCTGCCGTGATGGCAGCGATGGCTGAATGTCGAGGCCGTCGGCCACCACCTGGACCTGGCCGGCGAGGCACTGCTCGCGTTCACGGTCTGCGATGTGACCGTAAAGCGCCAGGTCGAGCAGCATCAGCGCCAGAGGCAACAGCAGCTGGACCACCTGGCGCATCACGACCCGCTGACCGGGCTGCCCAATCGGCTGTATTTCGCCCAGTTTCTGCCGGCCGCGATCGACGAAGCACGGCGCGCCAGCACGATGCTGGCGGTACTGTTCCTCGATCTGGACCGATTCAAGCACGTGAACGACTCGCACGGTCACGAGGCCGGAGACCACCTGCTGCAGGAAGTGGCACGCCGCGTGCGTACTGCAGTGCGCAAGGAAGACACGGTGGTGCGCATGGGCGGCGACGAATTCATCGTCGTCCTCCAGTCGCTCAAGGACTTCGAGCTCATCGGCGTCTTGGCCTCCCGTATCAATGAAGCGCTACGCGCTCCCATCGTGATCGACGGTCACCGGCTGGTGACGACCGCGAGCATAGGAGTTGGCCTGTTCCCCCGCGACGGCAAAGACATGGGGGAGCTGATGCGGCACTCGGACACGGCGATGTATCAGGCGAAGGAATCCGGCCGCAACAATTTCAAGCTGTTCAGTCCCGCGATGGCTCGCAGGCTGCGCGAGCGGGTTGCCATCGAGGCCAGCCTGAGGCTCGCCCTCGAGCGCGGGCAACTGCAGGTGCATTACCAGCCAATCGTGGAAATTGCCTCCAACCGGATCACCGGAATGGAGGCATTACTGCGCTGGCAGCATCCGGCGCACGGCTTCGTGCTGCCGGCACGCTTCATAGAAATCGCCGAGGAGACCGGTCTGATCGTGCCGGTCGGCGACCTGGTCCTGCAGCGCGTACTCGAGGATTTGAATTACTGGCGCCGCGAGGGAGGCCAACTGGTGCCGGTCGCCGTGAACATCTCCGCGGTTCAACTGCAGCACTGCAACCTCTATGAGAGGATCGACAGCCTCACGCGCGCGCAGGGCGTGAACCCGGGTCTGCTGCAGCTCGAACTGACCGAGAGCGCCATGTTCGAACATCGCGAGCCGCGCAATTCTGAGGACGGACTGGACTCGATCTCGCAGCTGCGCGCCCTCGGTGTAGCCATTGCCATCGACGATTTCGGCACCGGGTTCTCGAGTTTCGGATCGCTCAAGCGTTGGCAGCTCGACTATCTGAAGATCGACCGGAGCTTCGTCCGCGATCTGGTCCGAGAGCTGAGCGACCTCGCGATCGTCGGAGCCATCATCGCGATGGCGCGGCACCTCAATATCAAGACCGTCGCCGAGGGAATCGAGGGCTGGCAACAGCTGGAGAAGCTGCGAGAACTTGGCTGCACCCACGCCCAGGGCTTCCTGTTCGCGCGGCCGGCTCCAGCGGCGCAGTGCCTGAAGCTTCTCTCCGGCCGCCCACTGAGCCTCACCGAGGGCGCCGCCCGCGCGCTGCGCGACGAACAGATGATCGACCTCGCCAGTTGAGGGTGCTTGCGAAGGCACCCACTACTGCCCCGGGACCGGCGGCAGCCGAAGTGTGCGCTGGCGCACCACCAGCCGCCTGGTCGGACGATATGCTCGGCGACGTCGTATGGGCCTGGGAGTGGGAACCGGTGGCAGTCGTCAGGCGGACCCCTGAGCGGATCACGGTGGCGGCGCTGGTAGCGATCCTCGAGCGCGCAGCGATCGGCCGCCGCGGACTCTCGAACGACGAAAACATGCTGTTCATCGCCTGCGAGTTCTGGGCGGGTGCCGCCGTGCGCAACCTGCCGAGGCTGCTCCGACGCGCGCCGGCAGACAGCCTGCAGACCGCCTCGAAGGCGTTTGCCACCATTGGCGCAATGGAGACCGCGCTGACGCTGCAGCGCGCCGCCGATCGTGCCAAGGCTGCATCGACCACGCGTCAAGCGCGCCAATTCCTGCGCGAGCTGGGCCAGCGCCTGCGGGCCAGCGCCGAGCCCGTCGATCTGCTGATCGCCCGGTTTGCCAGCACCCTGGTCCCGGGTCTCGCTGGCGGCGAGCTCGCGCTGCACTGAGATGAGGCAGTGCCTGACGCGGGTCAGGACGGCCGGTACTGGCGCACGACCCGCTCGAAGAAGTCGTAGATGCCGCGCTCACTCATGCGGCGAGCATTCGCCAGTTCACCGCCGCGGGTCGAATACAGCAGCCGGTCTTCCGGCGTGACCACGACCGCGGCCGGTATGCCCTTGGCGATCGGATTGCCATAGCGCTGCGCCAGGTCCAGGTTGCGGTCGAAGTTGCCGACGTCGATCTTGACGATCACGAACTGCGAATCGAGCAGCGGGGCGCTCGAGCCTCGCATCGCCTGGTCAAGCCGGCGGCAATCTTCGCACCAGTTCGCGCCGAACACGACCAGCAGGTACTTGCCTTCCCTCCGGGCCTGCGCGACCGCACCGTCGAGCGCCGCGTGGGCGTTCGCGGCAGGATCGTAGGGCAGCGGCGCCGCGGACACCGCGGCGCCGACTCCGAGCAGGCAGAACAGCGCAATCAGGCTCTTCATGGCTCGACTCCCGGCGCTTACGGTGCGCCTACCAGTGATAGCTCAGCATCAGCTTGACGAGGACCGGCGCCACCAGCTGGCCCTGGTTGCCCTCGGTATCCACGGACGGTGCCGCATTGGCGTAATGGTAAAGTCGAAACTCGGCGTCCGCATAGAGCTTCCAGGCACCGAGGTTGGCTTCGATCCCCGGGGACAGCAGCAGCCGGTGATAGCCGCTGTTGTACGGATCGGAATTCTCGCCGCTGTCGTGCAGGCGGTCCGAGCCGATCAGCTGCAGCAGCGTGGCGAGGGTACCTGCCTGCCCGATTGGAATGTTGTCGTACAACACGCCCAGCGCTGCGTCGACCTCGTTGCCGGGCCGATAGCCTTCGCGCGCATTGAAGGCGCGATCGAGCAGCACCTCGGCGAACCATTTCAACTGCGGACTGCCTGCGACCGGCCCAATGTGGTAGCCGCCCAGCAGCAGATCCGTGGTGCCGGTGCCGATGGACGTATCGCGGTCAAAATTGCCATAAGTCCAGTCACCGGTCGGCAGCTTCAGTCCGAAGGTGATCCCCGTGGAAAGATCGGGGGAAAAGCCCGTGTAGCGGCCTTCGATCCTGATGTCACCGAGCGCGCTGTGCCGGAAGCTCATCACGTCGGGGGCATCAGAGTCGCCGGTATCGGTGCGAAAAATGCGGTCCCAGTAAGGGACCTTCAGCGACGCGCCCCAGCTGGCGTTGAACTGGTAGTCGATCCCGGCCCCGCCGAAATGCGTCTGGATTTCCTTGTCTGGATTGAGCGTCGCGCTCGCGGCGTGTGATCCGACCCAGTTCTGGTCCTGGCTCATGTAGTCATCTTCGACGTAGACGCTGCCGGCCCCGACGTGGGTCGGAAGCATGCTGACGGTACCGACGTCGAATACTCCGCAGCCGCACGCACAGGCGAAGCAGGCGGCCGGCGCGAGCGCGGCAGCAAAGCCGAGCAGCGCGCGCTGGATGTTCGTGATCATCTGAAATCTCCCGGAATGGTCCTACGGATGCGCTGCCGCGCCACGACGATGGCCGCAAGGCCAGTCGAGGGCGCACCAGCAACGCTGATTGATCTGCGCGGAAAGTCAGCTCCGGACCGGAGGGCCGCGTGGCAGCTGGGCACGCGCTGCGATTTCCAGCGCGGTGACCTGCGCAGCCAGTATCGCCGGCTCCGCCGGCCGTGCGAGGCGCAGCGATGGCGTTGCCCATACCGGCATCGCCGCCATCGCGGGACCGGTTCCGTAGGGGCAGCTGACATGGTCCTGATGCGGTGCGCCCCTGCCCTGGTCCGGGCGCGTCGGGCTGTCCGTCGACGAGGCCATCGGCATATCCATGGGCATGTCCATGCGCATGGACATGCCGATGTCCGACGAGCCGTCGCTCGCCGCCGCGGGCACCGGCGCGTAGTCCGCGCAGAGCATCAGGCTGACATGCAGGCCCGGACCGAACATCGGCATGAAGCCGATCGGAATCAGCGAGCGCAACAGGAAGCCGGGCAGCACGATCGCCACCCAGCAGAGCGCAGCTTTTCGCCGGCGTACGATCAAGGTCGCAGGCGTCCGATCAATGCATCATGCCGGGCATGCCGTCCATCGCGTGCGCCGGCTCTGGTGCGGCCGCACCTGCACTGCGCACCTCGAACGACACGAGCAGCGAACTGGCGTCGGCGAAGCGCAGCGTGATGGGTACACGATCACCCGGCTGCAGCGTGCGGGTCGGCTGCATCAGCATGATGTGGTAGCCGCCGGGTGCAAAGTGCAGGTCGCCCCGCGGTGCCACGGTGAGGCGGTCCACCGCGTTCATCTCGCTCGTGCCATTCACGGTTCTGGTCTGGTGGAAGCTCACGGCAGCAAAGTCCGGGCTCGATGCGCCAACCAGCACCGCTGGCGTGCTGCCGGAATTACTCAAGGTCAGATAGGCACCGCTCGGAATGCCGGCTGGCAGCCAGCGGATCCAGGCATCGGTGGCCCGGACTGCGGGGGTGCGGTCAGCCGCGAAGCTGCTGGCACCCGTCAGCGCGTACAGGGCCGCGCAGCACAACAGGGACGGTTTCATGATTCTCTCCCACGATCGCCCATGGACATGGAGCCGCGCACTCCCGCGCAGCGGCATCCGAACCCGGTCAGTTCAGGCGGGGAGAGGAGGTCCGCGTGCGGGGTGGGCGCGATCGGCCCGGAGTGCGATACGGGGCGTGTCCAGCCCGATCGTCGAAGCCGCCACGATCGTCGCGGCCATCGGCGCTACCGCGGTAGCGGGAATCAGGCCGGCGCTCGGGGCCGAACCGAAGGGGCAGTGCTCGCCCTGGGACGCGCCATGCGGGTGCTGCGCGGGCCCGGCCGGATCCATCCGGGCGAGAAATCCGGCGCGACACAGTTCGAGCCCCAGCGGCCGGTCGGCAGAAGGCATGAAGCCCGGGGGTATCAGGGCGCGGAACGCCAGGGTCACGAGCAGCATGGCCGTGATCCATGGATTCGGTGCGCGGCGGAGCACTACTGGGCGCATGGGCCTGCGAGAGCCTGGGTGACGCGGCGAGTGTAGCGCCCGGAACGCCGGCCGTCACTCGGCAGGCGCGCGCTCGCGTCGGGTCGCCGCCGGCCACCACTCGAGCGTGCCTGCCACGGGAGGGTCGCCCATCGATACCAGCAGCGCGGCCGTGTCGGCCAGCCGCGCCGCGCGTGCCCGGATGCTCTGGATCCGCGCGCCCTGGTATTGCCCCTCCGCGATCAGGCTCGCGTAGCGTGGCACGCCGCCGAGCGCGGCGCGCGCCTCCGCATCCTGCTGCGCCTGCGCCAGCGCCTGGGCGGCACGCTCCGCCTGCGCTACCGCGTCGGCATCCTGCTCGAGCGCGACCAGCGTGTCGGCGACGTTCTGGAACGCGCCCAGCACCGTCTGCCGGTACTGCTCCACGGCGACATCGTGCAGCGCCTCGTACTGGTGCTTGCGGGCCAGCAGCGCGCCGCCGTTGAACAGTGGGGCCGTCAGGCTGGCACCCACGCTCCAGATCGCGCCGGCGGGCGAGGTGAAGGTAGACCAGTCGAAGCCACCCCGGCCATAGGCCGCCGTCAGCGTCAGCGTCGGAAACATCGATGCCGCCGCGGCGCCCGCCTCGTCCGCACTCGCGCGCACCGCCGCTTCCGCCGCCAGGATGTCGGGCCGCTGGTGCAGCAGCGCGGACGGCACGGCGACCGGCACGCTGGCAGGCAGCTGCAGCGAGTCGAGCGCCAGCGGCTCGGGGGCCCGATCCGGGCTGCGACCGAGCAGTACCGCGAGCGCGTGTCGCACCACCAGCAGCTGCGCACGCACCGGCGGCAGGCCCGCCGCGTCCGCCGCGGCCTGCTGCTCGGCGGCCAGCGCGTCATCGTGGGAGGCGCTGCCGAGGCGCCAGCGCGCCTGCATCTGCGCGGCGCGCCGTTCGCTCGCCGCGACCAGGCGCTGCTGCGCATCGAGCTGCTGCTGCAGCGAGGCGGCGTTGATCGTCGCCTGCACGATGTTGGCGGCCACGGCGCGCCGGGTCGACTCGAGCTCATAGGCCTGCTGCTGGACCTGGCGGGCGAGCGCCCGATCGGCCAGGAACGCCGTGCCGAAGAAATCGAATGTATAGGAGGCCGTGACGTCGGCCACGAAAACGTTCTCGAGGAAGGTCGGCTGCGGCAGGAACGGGAGTCCGAGCGTGCGTTCGCGGGTCGGACTGGCCTGGAGCTTCAGGGCGGGCAGCAGGTTCGCGCCGACCTCGGAACGCAGCTGCTCGCGTGCCGCGCGCAGCGCACCGCGCGCGGCCGCCAGGGAGGGACTGCGCTGCAGCCCCTCCTCGACCAGTGCATCGAGCGGCGCGGACTGGAACACCGTCCACCACGCCGGTACCGGACGCGCGCCGGCAGCGAGCTGCTGCGCGGTTCCGGCCGCGGACGGCAACTGCGCACCCTGGATCGCGGCCGCGTAGTGCGGTGGGGACGGCATCGTCGGCGGGTCGCGTGGCGGTCCGAACGCGGTACAGCCGGCGAGGCCAAGCGCCAGCGCCGCAGGTAGCGGCACCACGCGAATCAGCGCCAGGGGCGGCAGCGGTCGGTTCATGCAGTTGCTCCCGGTACCGGCTCGTCCCGCCGGACGCGGAACCACAGCGCGTACAGCGCGGGCAGATAGAACAGAGTGAGCACGGTCGCGACGGTGATGCCGCCCATCAATGCGGTGGCCATCGGGCCGAAGAAGTTGCTGCGCAACAGCGGGATCAGCGCGAGTACCGCGGCCGCCGCCGTCAGCGTGATCGGCCGGAAGCGCCGCACCGTGGCGCCGACGATCGCCTCGAAGCGGTGGTGTCCGGCTGCGATGTCGCGTTCGATCTGATCGACCAGGATCACCGAGTTGCGCATGATGATGCCGAACATCGCGATCATGCCGAGCAGCGCGACGAAACCGAACGGCTTGCCGAACAGCAGCAGCGCCAGCACCACGCCGATCAGCCCCAGCGGCGCGGTCAGCACCACCATCAGCACGCGGCTGATGCTCTGCAGCTGCACCATCAGCAGCACCAGCACCGCCACCGCGAGCAGCGGCATCTGCGCGTTGATCGAGCCCTGGGCCTTGGCGTTCTCCTCGACCGCCCCGCCGATCTCGATGCGGTAGCCGGCCGGCAGTCGCGCCCGCAGCGGTGCGAGCGCGCGATCCACCTGCGTGGTCACATCGATGCCCTGCGCGCCCGCACGCACGTCGGACTGCACGGTGATGGTCGGCTGCCGGTCGCGCTCCCAGACCACGCCGTACTCGAGCCCGTAGCTGAAGCGGCCCAGGGCGGCGAGCGGTATCGCGATGCCGTTCGCGCGAGGGAAGCGCCAGCCGCTCGATCTGCGGCGGGATCGACGCGCTGCGGTTCGCGGCGCGCGCAGGTCGACGCTGATGAGCTGGTCGCGCTCGCGAAGCTGCGTGATCGTGAAGCCCGTCAGCGACATCTGCAGGAAGTTCGCGATGTCCTGCGACGAGACGTTCAGCTGCCGCGCCTCGCTCTGGTCGACCTCGAAATGCACCGAGCGCTCGGCCGGCTCATCCCAGTCGAACTGCACGTTGACCGTCTCCGGGTTGGTGCGCATCACGCTCGCGACCTCGCCGGCCAGCGCCTGCACGGTGGCGATCTCCGGGCCGCGTGACGCGGAACTGCACCGGGAATCCCACCGGCGGCCCGTTCTCCAGGCGCGTGATGCGCGTGCGCAGCGGCGCGAACTCCGCGCGCAGGATGCCGGCGAGAGCGCCCGCGCCAGCGGTTCGCGATCGCTGCACGCTTCGCGCCGTGATCACGAACTGCGCGAAGTTCGGCGCCGGCGAGCTGCTGATCGAGCGGCAGATAGAAGCGCGGCGCGCCCGGCGCCGACGAAGTCGACGTAAGTGATCGATCTCCGGCCGGTGCGCGAGCGTGGCTTCGAAGCGCTGCGCCTCGCGCAGCGTCGCCGCGAACGATGCGCCCTCCGGCAGCCGCAGGTCGACCAGCAGTTCCGGCCGGTCCGAGCTCGGGAAGAACTGCTGCGGCACCAGCGCAAACCCGGCCAGCCCGACCGCGAACAGGACCAGCGTCACCGCCAGCACCAGGCGGCGCCGATCCACGCACCAGCCGATCCAGCCCGCGCAGCCGGCGATAGAAGCGCGTGTCGTAGACGTCGGCGTGGCTGCGCCGTCCGCCGCGGCCGGTTCCTCGAGCAGGTGGTAGCCGAGCAGCGGAATCACGATCACCGCGGCGAGCCACGAGAGCAGCAGCGCGATCGCCGAGACCTCGAAGATCGAGCGCGTATATTCGCCGGTGGCGGAGTGCGCGAGCGCGATCGGCAGGAAGCCCGACGACGGTCACGAGCGTGTCCGGTCAGCATCGGGAACGCGGTGCTGGTATAGGCGAAAGCCGCCGCCTGCAGCCGGCTGAAGCCCTGCTCGAGCTTCACCGCCATGGTCTCGACCGAGATGATCGCATCGTCGACCAGCAGTCCCAGTGCCAGGATCAGGGTGCCGAGCGAGACCTTGTGCAGCCCGATGTGAAACAGGTACATGCACGAGCGCCGTCGCCGCGAGCACCAGCGGGATCGAGATCACCACCACCATGCCGGTCCGCACTCCGAGGCTCAGCAGGCTGACGGCGAGCACGATGCCGATCGCCTCGGCCACCGCCTCGATGAAGTCATCGACCGAGCGCGCGACGGCCTGCGGCATGCTCGTGACCTGCTCGAGCGCGAGTCCGGCCGGCAGTCCGGCGCGCAGCAGCGCGGTCGCGGCATCCAGGCGCTTGCCGAGCGCGATCACGTCGCCCGCGGGCGCCATGGTCACGCCGATGCCGAGCACGTTCTGGCCCCGATAGCGCATCTGCTCGGTCGGCGGATCGACGTAGCCGCGGCGGATCGTCGCGATGTCGCCGAGCCGCAGCAGGTGCGGCCGTTGACCCGCAGCAGGGTGTCGGCCAGCTGCGCGGTATCCCGGTATTGTCCGCTCGGGCGCGTCTACACCCGGTCGTCCGCGGTCGTGAAGACGCCGGCGCCGGCGACCGCATTCTGCGCGCCGACCGCATCGGCGATCTGCTGCGGCGTCAGCGCGAGCTTCGCGAGCGCGGCCGGATCGATCTCGACGTAAACGCGCTGCTCCTGGTCGGCGAGGAAATCGACCTTGTTGACGTCGGGCACGCGCAGCAGCTCGGTGCGCAGCCGCTCGGCGTAGTCGTGCAGCTGCGCGGGCGAGAAGCCGTCGCCGGTCGAGCGCGTAGATGTTGGTATAGATGTCGCCGAATTCATCGTTGAAATACGGTCCCTGCACGCCCGCGGGCAGCGTGTCGGCGATGTCGCCGACCTTCTTGCGCACCTGGTACCAGGTGTCGGGCACGGTCGCGGGCGGGGCCGAGTCCTTGATGTTGAAGAACAGCGTCGACTCGCCCGGCCGCGAGTAGCTGCGCAGGAAATCCACGCCCGGGGTTTCCTGCAGCTTGCGCGCGATGCGGTCGGTGAGCTCCTCCTGGACCTGGCGCGCGGTGGCGCCCGGCCAGAACGTGCGCACCACCATGACCTTGAACGTGAACGGGGGATCCTCGGACTGCGCGAGCGCGCCATAGGAGAGCACGCCGGCGGCGCTGATCAGCACCAGCAGGAAGCTCACCAGCGCACGGTGCCGCAGCGCCCAGCTCGAGAGGTTGAAGCGCTGGTCCGCCGGCGGCGGTGCGCTCACGGCGCCCCGTCCCCGTCGTACAGCGCGCGGGTCGGCTGCACGCGCTCGCCCGCGTAGACGGTATGCACGCCGGCCGCCACGACCTCGTCGCCGTCGCGCAGTCCACCGCTGATCAGCGCGGTACGCTCCGCGTAGCGCTCGACGGTGACGCGGCGCAGCTCCAGCGTCGAATCCTGGGGCCGGACCACCCAGACCGCGGGTTGCCGGCCCTGGTGAAACAGCGCGGTGGCCGGCACGCTGAAGCGCGGCACGGAACTCGCGCCACCCGGCACGGCCAGCGGTGCCAGGCTCGCCTCGCCGCTCATCCCGAGCGCCGGCGCGCCGCCGGCGGGCAGCAGCGTGAGCTTGACCCGGTAGGTGCGGCTCTCCGGATCGGCCACGGGGGCGATTTCGCGCACCCGTGCGGCAAAGCGCCGTTGCGGCAATGCGGGGAACTGCACCGTGGCGCCCTGGCCGACCGCGATCCGTGCCAGATCGCTCGCGGCCGCATCGAGGTCGGCGTCGACCGCGCTGCTCCAGGCCAGTTCGAACACCGCTTGTCCCGCCGTGAGCACCGCCCCGGTGTCGGCATTCTCGCTGGCGATGAAGCCGTCATGATCGGCCAGGAGCGCCTGGTACTGCAGCGCATCCGCCGCCAGCGCCCGCTGCGCCGCCGCCTGCTCGCGAGCGGCCTGCGCCGCCGCGAACGCGTCCTGGCTCTGTTCGAGCTGGTTCTGCGCGATCAGGTCCTGCAGTGATTGCGCCTGGTCGCGTTCGAGCTGCGCGCGCGCGTACTGCAGGCGGTGCTCGGCGGCATCCAGCGCTGCCTGTGCGCCCGCGAGCTGCGCGCGCGCGTCGGTCGCATCGAGCCGCGCCAGTACCTGCCCGGTATGCACGCGATCCCCGAGCCGCACCGTGCGCTCGATGAGCTTGCCGGGGACCCGGAACGACACCGCGTTCGCATAGCGCGCGATCGCCTCCACCGGATAGTGCAGGCTCCCGTCGGCCTCCGCCGCGGCCAGCGGATGCACCGCCTGGGCTATGACCAGCGCCGGCGCGGGTACCGCGGCCTGGCGGGCCTCGCAGGCCGTGAGCGCCAGCGCCGCGGCTGCGGCCAGCGCGAGCGCCCGCGTTCCGGGGTACGCGCCGGCGGCGCGGCACATCGCTCCCGGGACTGATGGGGCCTGGTGCGGGCCGCACGCTGACTGGCTGGTGTTCACGCTCACTCCCTGGCGCGGCGCGGGATCCGGCCCGCACCGCGCGCTTCGCGTACCGATCAGAACTCTAATACATGTATGTATCTGAACACAACAGTGTATCGATATGGCGGCGGTGCTGTGCTAGCATGCCGGGCTGCATGACGCGCCGACGTCTCACCCGCGAGGAGAGTCGCGAACAGACCCAGCAGCGGCTGCTGGATGCGGCGCTGCACGTGATCGCCCGGAAAGGGCTCGCGGCCACCAGCGTCGAGGACATCGCCGCGCAGGCGGGCTATACACGCGGCGCGTTCTATTCGAATTTCCGCGGCAAGAACGACCTGTTCATCGAGCTGCTGCGGCGGGATCACGAGCGCACCACCGCGGGCATGAACGCGCTGCTCGCCGGCGGCCTGCCACCCGGCCAGCTGGAACTGCAGCTCAAGCAGTTCTACAGCCAGATGTACCTGGACAACGAATGCTTCATGAACTGGACCGAGGCCCACATGCTCGCGGCCCGCGATGCGAAATTCCGCGCCCGCCTCAATGCCCTGCTGCTCGAGAAACGCGACGCCATCGCGGCCTTCATCGTGCAGTTCTGCAGGCGCCTGGGGATGCCGCCACCCGCGCCGCCGGAGCAGATGGCAATGGGCTTCATCAGCCTGGTCCAGGGCGTGCGGCTGTTCCGCATCTCGATCCCCCAGGAGATGGCAGCCGAGGCGGCGGAATCGATCCTGGCGCTGTTCATCGAGGGCGTCATCACCGTCGGCAAGCTGCGCGCCGCGCAGTGAGCCCGCCGCTGCCGTACCCACGACCCACAGGAGCTACCGTGCCCGACGCTTACCCCCGCTGCCTGGCCGCCCTGGCGCTCGCGCTGCTGGGCGGATGCGCAACCGCACCCGTTGCGCATCGTCCCGCGGCGCTCGCGCGCGCCACGCCGCCGCCGGCGCCCGCCAGCGCGACCGAGCAGGTGATCGCAACCGAGCGCGCGTTCGCGAAGAGCATGGCGGACCGCGACTTCGGCGCCTTCACCGCGCTGCTCGCCAGCGAGGCCATCTTCTTCAACGGCAACACCGTGATGCACGGGGCGGCGGAGGTCGCTGCCGCCTGGCAGCCGTACTTCAAGGGCGCGGCGGCACCGTTCGCGTGGCAGCCGGATCACGTGGAAGTACTGCCCAGCGGCACGCTCGCGCTCAGCACCGGGCCGGTCTATGTATCGGGCGAGGTGGTCGGACGATTCAATTCCATCTGGCGGCTCGAGGCGAAGGGCGGCTGGCATATCGTGTTCGACAAGGGCGAGGCGGTCTGCGCCGTGACCCCGCCCGGCCAGCCGGACTTCAACCGGCTGTCACCCGGGAACCCCTGAACGCACGATCCGCCGCCGCAGCGCCTGCAGCAGTTCCTGCAGTTCCTCGATGCGCAGTGCGATGCCGGCGGCGACGAATGCCGCGATGCCCGCCAGCACGGTCGCCATCAGGGCGGCCAGCTTGGGCAGGAACGCGGCGTGCGCCCAGTCCGCGAGCAGCCACTGGGTCGAGCCTGCGCACACGGCCACCAGCGCCCCTGATGCCAGCGCGACTTTCACGAGCATCGCGCACAGGCGCACCGTCTCGAGGCGCCGCAGATGGCGGCGCATCAGCGCGTACAGCAGCAGGAAATTGCAGCTCGCCACCAGGCCGGTCGAGAACGCGAGGCCGCGGTGGCCCCAGCCCAGGTGGAACGTGAACAGCCAGTTGCACAGCAGGTTGAGTCCGACCGCGAGAAAGCTCACGAGCATCGGGGTCTTGCGCTGATCGAGCGCGTAGAACGCGTTGACCAGCACCTTGAGGGCGGCGTAGCCGCACAGCCCGACGGCATAGCAGCGCAGCGCTCCGGCCGCCTGCGCCGCGTCCCAGGCGCTGAACCGGCCGTGCTGGTAGAGCACCGAGATGATCGGCCCGGCCAGCATCGCAAGGCCGATGGTCGAGGGCACGGTGAGCAGGAATGCGAGGCGCAGGCCGCGCGCCAGCTCGCTGCGAAACGCGTCGCGCTGCCCGGCCACGACCAGCCGCGACAGCAGCGGCAGCGTCACGGTGCCGAGCGCGACCCCGAACAGCCCGAGGGGCAGCTGCATCAGTCGGAACGCGATCGACAGCCACGAGATCGGACCATCGCCGAGCGTGGAGGCGAACATCGAATTGACCAGCACGTTCAGCTGCGTGGTGCTGGCCGCGATCACCGACGGCCCCATCAGCAGCAGGATCGAGCGGATCCCCGGATCGCGCCAGTGCCGGTCGGGACGGTAGTGGTAACCGAGCCGCCGCAGTGCGGGCAGCTGCACCGCGAACTGCAGCGCCCCGCCGAGCAGCGTGCCGATCGCGAAGCCGACCAGCGCGCGCGCCCCGAAATGGGGATCGAGCCAGTACCCGATCCCGACCCCGGCGACGATCGAGCCGAGATTGAAGAAGCTCGAGGCCATGGCCGGGATGCCGAACACGTTCCGGGCATTGAGCATGCCCATCACGAGTGCCGCGAGCGAGACCAGCAGGATGAACGGAAACATGATCCGCGTCAGCGTCACGGTGAGCGCCGCCTTGGCGGCGGGGAATCCCGGCGCCAGGGTCGCGACCAGCCGCGGCGACCAGATCATGCCGGCCACGCACAGCGCGCCGAGCACGACCAGCGCCAGCGTGGCGGCCTTGTTCGCGAGCCGCCAGCCGGCCCCTTCGCCGTCGCGGGCGATGGTCTTCGCAAAGGTGGTCACGAAGGCGGTCGACAACGCGCCCTCGGCGAACAGGTCGCGCAGCAGGTTCGGGATCCGGAACGCAGCGGTGAACGCGTCCATCGAGACGCCGGCGCCGAACAGCGCGGCGAAGATCTGCTCACGCGCGAGCCCGAGCACCCGGCTGCAGAGGACGGCCAGGCCGATGACCCCGGCCGCACGGGTGTTGAGCCGCTCCGGCGGTGCTGCGCCCTGGAGGCCGGCCGCGGCGGCAGGTTCTGGCTCGCGGGTCGGCATGCGCGTCGGCTCAGGCATTCTGAAGGGCTAGTCTACACAGGTCGCCCTGCGACCCGTCCCGGACCCGGTGCACAATTGACAGCTTCCGTGCCATCGCTGAGCCTACGGGCAGCGACCGTTATACACAGGAGAATACGATGCCTGCAGTGACCCCGGTCAGGATGGGACGCCGGCGTCGGGACCGGGCGCCAGGGGTGCGCGCCCGGCTCGCGGCGCTGCTGGTCCTCGCGGCGGCGGGTGCCAGCCTCGCAGCGGGTACCAGCATCGCGGCGGACACGCCGGACACCGTGCGCGTGTTCGCAGCCGCGAGCCTGACGAACGCACTGACCGAGTTCGGCAAGTCCTGGACGGACACGGCCCATCCGCCGCCGAGCCTCGCGTTCGCGGCCTCGGGCACGCTCGCCAAGCAGATCGAGGCCGGAGCTCCGGCCGACCTGTACGCCTCGGCCGACGTGAAATGGATGGACTACCTGGACAGCCGGGGCCTGATCGATCACGCGAGCCGCCGCAACCTGCTCGCGACTTCCCTGGTGCTGGTCGCACCACTGGCGATCCCGGGACAGCCCGGAGCCTTCAAGCCGGTCGCGATCGCGATGCAGCGCGGGTTCCCGATCGCGAGCGCGTTCGAGGGCAAGCTGTGCACCGGGGATCCGGACGTCGTGCCCGCGGGCATCTACGCGAAGCAGGCGCTGCAGGCACTGGGGTGGTGGGACAGCCTGCAGGGACGGATCGTCGGCAGCGACGACGTGCGCGCGGCGCTGGCGTTCGTCGAACGCGGCGAGTGCGCCCTCGGCATCGTCTACGCCACCGACGCGCAGCTGAGCCAGAAGGTGCGTGTGGTCGGGATCTTTCCGCCCGATACGCACGAGCCCATCGTCTATCCGTTCGCGCTGCTGCGCGGCGCGCGGCCGGTCGCGGGTGCGTTCCTCGAGCAGCTCGCGAGCCCGTCCGGCGCGGCCCTGTTCGCGCGCTACGGCTTCACCGTGCTGGCGAAGTGACCGGCCCCCGTGCTGCTCTCTGCCGAGGAAGCCGGCGCGCTGTGGCTGTCGGCGAAGGTGGCCTCGATCGCCACCCTGGCGAGCCTGCCCGCAGGGGTAGCCCTCGCGTGGCTGCTGGCGCGGCGCGAATTCCCCGGCAAGTTCCTGCTCGACGTGTGCATCCAGCTGCCGATGGTGTTGCCGCCGGTCGTCCCGGGCTACGTGCTGCTGCTGCTGTTCGGCACCCACGGCCCGCTCGGGGGACCGCTGCTGCACTGGTTCGGGCTCACGCTGGCGTTCAACTGGAAGGGCGCCGCACTGGCCGCCGCCGTGATGGCCTTCCCGCTGCTCGTGCAGCCGATGCGCCTCGCGTTCGGCCTCATCGACCGCCGGCTCGAGCAGGCCGCACAGACCCTCGGAGCGACCCCGCGGGATGCGTTCCTCAGCATCAGCCTGCCGCTGGCGGCGCCGGGGATCATCGCCGGTGCCCTGCTGTGCTTCAGTCGTGGCCTGGGCGAATTCGGCGCCACGATGGCCTTCGTCGGCAATATCCCGGGGGTCACGCGCACCCTGCCGCTCGCGATCTATTCCTATACGCACCTGCCGGACGGCGAGGCCGCCGCGGGGCGCCTGGCGCTGGTGTCCGTGGCCCTGGCCGTCGTGGCGCTGCTGCTCGCGCAGCTGCTGAACCGCCGCGCCGAACGGCTGCTGCGCCGCTGAGGCGGGAACCGGCGCGATGCTGCAACTGGATCTGTCGTACCGACGTGGCAGCTTCGAGCTGCAGGCGCACGCGACGCTCGGCGCCGCAGTCACGGGCATCTGCGGCCCTTCCGGAGCCGGCAAGAGCACGCTGCTCGCCCTGCTCGCCGGCCTGCTGCACCCGCAGCACGGTACCGTCCGGTTCGATGCCGAGCTGCTCGATGACGCGGAGCGGGGCATCCGGGTGCCGCCGTGGCGGCGCCGTTTCGGTCTCGTATTCCAGGACGATCGCCTGTTCCCGCACCTGAGCATACGCGGCAACCTGCTGTACGGCTCGCGGCGGCTGGCGCGCGCATCCCGCCAGCTCGAGCTCGAGACCGTGTCCGCGCTGCTGGAGCTCGGGCCGTTGCTGGAGCGACGGCCGGCGCAGCTGTCCGGCGGCGAACGTCAGCGCGTCGCGCTGGGGCGAGCGCTGCTGTACTCCCCGCGCCTGCTGCTGCTCGATGAGCCGCTGTCCTCGCTCGACGAGCGGCTCAAGCAGCAGATCCTGCCGTTCCTGCGCCGTATCAAGCAGGAGATCCGGATCCCGATGGTCTACGTGAGCCACGATCGCCGCGAGGTCGATTTCCTGGCCGATCAGCAGCTCGCGATGCGGGACGGCACGCTCACCGTGACGTGAAGGCGACACGAATTATTCACGAATCCGCCATCAGGATGCCGATCCCGCCGCGCTGAAGTAGCGCCGCGATGGCGCTGCTCCTCCCCTCTGCCGATCCGCGCGGTTTCCGGCCGCTGGCGCTGCTGCTGCTCGCCCTGCTGCCGTGGTGGGCGGAGCGCGCGCTGGGCGATCCGCTGTCCGCCGCAACCCGTGCCCGGCTCGCGGCGCACCAGGCCGTGGAGGTGATCGTCGAGTTCAACGCCGCGGACACCGAGCGCGCCGTGGCAGCCGAGCGCTCCCGCAGGAATCTGCTGCGCGACGACGCGGCGATCGGCGCACTGCGGACCCGCGGCTACGCGGCCACCAAGGGCGCGGTCGAAGCCGCGGTGACCGACGCCGACGCACGGCGGGTGCGCGACTATCCGCGACTGCCGATGGCGGTCTGGCGACTGGATTCACTGGCCGCGCTGCAGCGCCTGAGCGCGCATCCGGCGGTGCGTGCCGTGCATGAGAATGCACTGCTGCGTACCAACGCGGTCAGCGACCTGCCGTTCATCGATCAGCCCCAGGCGGCGGCCGAAGGGGCCACCGGTGCCGGCACGACGATCGCGGTGATCGACGCCGGGCTGGCCAGCAACTACCTGATGTATCCGTCCATCACCGACTTCGGGCAATGCACGGCCGTCTACACGCCGGCATCGACCTGCCGCGTGATCTTCAACTACGACCAGTATGCAGGCTCGCAGGCCTCCACCGAGACGGTGCACGGCACCAACGTATCGGCCATCGCGCTCGGGGTCGCGCCCGACGCGTTGCTCGCGATGTTCGACGTGTTCCACTACGACCAGACCCTGCAGGCCAGCGTCGCGTCGACCAGCGACATCATCGCGGCGATGCAGACGATCTATGACGATGCCGTGGCCAGCGGCCGGCCGCTCGGCAACATCGTCGCGCTGAACCTCAGCCTCGGCGACGGATCCAGCCACGCCTCGCCCTGTGGCGCCGCGCTCAGTCCCTATGCGACGCCGATCGCGACGCTGGCCGCGGCCGGCATCACGACGGTTGCCGCGGCCGGGAATTCCGGTTCGAAGAGCGGTATCGCCGATCCCGCCTGCGTCGCGGCCGCGGTCTCGGTCGGCGCGGTGTTCGACAACAATTACGGCCAGGTCACGGCCGGTGCGTCCGCCGATCCCGGCGGCAGCTGCGTACAGAACAGTGCGCCGGACCTGGTGGCGTGCTTCTCGCAGAGCGCCCCGTACCTGACGCTGCTCGGACCGGGCACCTTCGTGAACGCACCGAATGCCGCCTTTCAGCAGTCCGGCACGTCCCAGGCCACGCCGCACGTGACCGGCGCGGTCGCCGTGCTGCGTGCGCGCTACCCGGCCGAACCGTTGAGCCAGACCGTGCTGCGGCTGACCAGCACCGGGGTGGCGGATACCGACCCGGGCAATGGGCTCACGCAGGCCCGCCTGAACCTGCTCGCCGCGGTGAATGCCGGCACGGCCGTGGCACTGTCGGGCACCGGGCCTGCCAGCGCCACCGCGGGCGGCACCGGCACCTACACGATCACGGCAACCAACAGCGGACCCCTGCTCGCTACCGACCTGGTCCTGACCGATTTCCTGCCCGCCGGCGCGACGCTCCGGTCGGCGAGCGGAGGATGCAGTGCCGCCGGCAGTGTCGTGACCTGCAGGGCGTCCAGCCTGGCGGCGAACGCGCACCTCAGCTTCACGATCCAGGTGAACTGGAACTCCACGAGCGGTCCGGTCCAGGACAGCGTGACGCTCGGCCTCGACCAGATCGACACCACCCCCGCCGGCGCGCAGCTCGACATCGGCGCACCGGACATCGCCGGCGCCGCGGATACCGATGGACCCATGCCGGCGTGGAGCTACGCGTTGCTGGCGCTGGGCCTGCTGGCCGCCGCCACCACCGCGCGGCACCGGGCGCCGCGCAATCGCGAATAGCAGCTGCTACGCTGCAGCAGCCCGGCGGCTGCGTCCGGTCCGGAGCCTCGAGGAGTCCTGCTTGTCCAACGCCGCGGCGCCGCCGATCTGCGTCGAGCTGGAAGGCACGCTGACGGCGGCCAATCCGGCCCATGAGCAGCTGCTGTGGCTGGCCAGGAACGCGCCTCGCGCGCTGCTGTCGCTGCTGCCGGGCTGGCGTCGCGACCGGGATGCATTCTGGTCCGCCGTCGCGGCACGATCGCCCATCGCACTCGAGACGCTGCCCTGGCGCGAGGACCTGCTCGACTGGCTGCGCGCCGAGCGCGCCCGGGGACGGCACATCGTGCTGCTGGCTCCCGCACACGGCGGCGGCGCGGAGCGCATTGCCGCGCACCTCGGGGTGTTCGACGAGATCCTGCTGACACCGTCCTCCGGAGGCGCGCAGGCGCGGCGCGCCGAGCTGCTGGCGCGCTTTGGCAGCGGCGGCTTCGATGTGGTCACCGGCGGCGCCGCGAACGGGGTGTCCTGGTCGATCGCACGCGGCGGCGTCGTAGCCGGCGGCAGCGGGCCGGCGCGACCTTCATGGCGGGTGTGGCTGCGGGCAGTGCGGCTGCACCAGTGGGTCAAGAATGCGCTGGTGTTCCTGCCGGCGCTGCTCGCTCATGTCATTTTCTCCGCGACGGTGCTGCGCGGTGCCCTGCTCGCATACCTGGCCTTTGGCCTGTGCGCCTCGAGCGTGTACCTGTGCAACGACCTGCTGGACCTCGATGCCGACCGCCGGCACTTTCGCAAGCGACACCGTCCGTTTGCGGCCGGGCTGCTGTCGGTGCGCGCCGGGGCGCTGGCGGCGGCGGCGCTGCTCGCCGCCGCCGCGGCGTGCGCGCTGGTTGCCGGCTGGGGCTTCGCGGCGGTGCTGGCCGTCTACTACCTGCTGACCTGGGCCTACTCGCTGCGCCTCAAGCGCGTACCGCTGCTCGATGTCATGATCCTGGCGTGCCTGTACACGGCCCGCATCATCGCCGGTGCCGCGGCGACCGGCGTCGCGCTCTCGTTCTGGCTGCTGGCCTTCTCGGTGTTCATCTTCCTGAGCCTCGGCTTCGTCAAGCGCTACGCCGAGCTCGCCTCCGACGCACGCACCGATCGGCTCGTGGGCCACCAACGCGGCTACGGCCGCGATGACCTGCCCCTGATCCTCAGCCTGGGTACGGCCGCCGGTTACTGCTCGATCGTCGTGATCGCGGTGTACATCAACAGCCCGGATTCCCTCGTGCACTACCGCCACACCCGCCCGCTGTGGCTGATCTGTCCGCTGCTGCTGTTCTGGATCAGCCGCGTCTGGATGCTCGCGGCGCGCGGCCACATGCACGAGGATCCCGTGGTGTTCGCGCTGCGCGACCGCACCAGCCTGCTGCTGGTAGTGCTGCTCGGACTGATCGTGTGGAGCGCGATTTGAGGGGCACGATGCCACCGAGCCTGTCGTGGGGACGCTGGCCGCGGCATGCGCAGCGCCTCGTGCCGCTCCGCAGCCGATTCGAGCCACTGCCCGCCGCGGCCCCGATGCTGCCCTATGGCAACGGGCGCAGCTACGGCGACGTGTGCCAGAACGAAGGCGGCACGCTGCTCGATACCCGCGCGCTGGACCGGTTCATCGCGTTCGATGACGCGCGCGGCGTGCTCGATTGCGAAGGCGGCGTGCAGCTGGCGCAGATCATCGACTGCTTCGCGCCGCGCGGCTGGTTTCCGGCCGTCACGCCCGGCACGGCGTTCGTGACGGTCGGCGGCGCGATCGCGAACGACGTGCACGGCAAGAATCATCACCGCACCGGAACCTTCGCTCACCACCTGCTGGAGTTCGAACTGCTGCGCTCCAGCGGCGAGGTGCTGCAGTGCTCGCCACACCACAACGCCGACTGGTTCGCCGCCACCGTCGGCGGGCTCGGGCTCACCGGGCTGATTCGCCGCGCCCGTCTGCAGTTGCGGCGCATCGACTCGCCGTGGATCGCCGGGGACAGCCGGCGCTTCGCGAGCCTCGGGGATTTCCTGGCGCTCTCGGCCGAGTCCGACGCGGGGTTCGAGTACACCGTCGCGTGGCTGGACTGCGCATCGTCCGGAAGCCGGCTTGGACGTGGCATCTTCCTGCGCGGCAACCATGCGGCCGGTGCCGCCGCCGGTGCCGCCCCCGGCGCGGCCGCCCCGCGGTCGCGCCGCTGGCGGATACCACTGGCCCCGCCATGCTCGCCGGTCAATGGTTTCACCGCGCGCGTCTTCAATGCCTGCTACTTTCATCGGCGTGCCGCCGAGCGCAGGCAGGCGCTGTGGCACTACCGATCGTTCCTGTTTCCGCTGGACGGCGTGCTCGAGTGGAACCGGCTGTACGGCCCGAATGGCTTCTTCCAGTACCAGTGCGTGCTGCCGGAGGCGGCCGCGCCGGCCGCGCTGCCCCGGATGCTGCAGCTCATCGCCGACTCCCGGCAGGGTTCCTTCCTGACCGTGCTGAAGCAGTTCGGTGCGCGGCCCTCCCTCGGCCTGCTGTCCTTTCCGCGTCCGGGAGTGACCCTCGCGCTGGACTTCCCGAATCGCGGCGCGCCGACCCTGCGTCTGCTCGATGCGCTCGATCTGGTCACGCGCGCCGCCGGTGGAGCCGTGTACCCGGCCAAGGATGCGCGCATCACTCCGGACGCATTCCAGCAGTATTTTCCGGCGTGGCGGCAGTTTGCGCGCTACGTCGATCCGGACTTCTCGTCATCCTTCTGGCGTCGCGTGACGGCGAGTGGCGCATGCAGCGAGTCCTGATCGTCGGCGCCACCAGCGCCATCGCCGAGGCCGTCGCGCGCGAGTTCGCCCGCCGCGGCGCTGCGCTGGTGCTCATGGCGCGCGACCCGCAACGACTGCAGGCAGTGGCGCAGGACCTGCGGGTGCGTGGCGCGGCGAGCTGCGACACGCTGCTGTTCGACGCGCGCGCGCCCGCGACGCATGGCGAGCTGGTGCAGCAGGTCGTCGATCGCCTCGGCGGCCTCGACGTGGCACTGATCGCACATGGCACGCTACCGGATCAGCACGCCTGTGAGCAGTCAACCGAGCTGCTGCGCGATGCCCTGGCGGTCAATGCGCTGAGCGTGATGACGCTGTGCACGCCACTGGCGCAGTATCTCGAAGCCCAGGGACACGGCGTCATCGCCGTGATCTCCTCGGTAGCGGGGGATCGCGGCCGACGGTCCAACTACGTGTACGGCGCCTCCAAGGCGGCGGTGACCGCCTTCGCAAGCGGTCTGCGTCAGCGGCTGTATCCGAAAGGTGTCGCGGTGGTCACGATCAAGCCGGGATTCGTCAGCACGCCGATGACGGCCGCCTTCGCGAAGCATGCGCTGTGGGCCTCGCCTGCCCGCGTGGCGGGCGACATCGTGCGCGCGATCGACCGTGGGTCGCCGGTGCTGTATACGCCATGGTTCTGGCGGATCATCATGGCCCTGCTCCGTGCGGTGCCCGAACGCCTGTTCCGCCGTCTGCGGGTCTAGCAGCGAGGCGCAGCCGCAGCGCGAGGCTCACCACCACCAGGGAGAGCGCTCCGCCGCGCAGGAACGCGGCTGCATCCCTGCCGATGGCCCAGGCCGATAGCCACGGCGGGTGGCCGGCGGCAGAGTGCCGCGCGACGCTCGCGACCAGTGCCAGCAAGGGAACCAACGCATAGGCGCAGCTCCAGGCGATGCGCTCCGCACCCGCGATGCGCCGGCGCGGACCAGGCACCGGCACCGGCGCATGGCGCAGCCAGCTTGCCAGCGCCAGGATCACTACCGCGAGGCCAAGCACGCTGCTGCCGTACTGCAGCCACGCATACACCCGCAGTGAATGGCCCGCGAATCCCGGTCCGTATGCATCGAGCACCGGGAGCATGCGCACGGCGCGCGCGTCCTCGTGGGTGAACGCGTCCCACACCAGGTGCGTCGCGGCGCCCAGCAGCACACCACCCGCGGCGCCAAGCCAGGTGCGGGGACCCGCCGGCAGCAGCGAGGGATGCTCCGCGCGCGCGCGCGCCCAGGCGCCATCGGGCAGCACTTCGAGCGCCGCGGGCTTGATCAGCGACTGCGTGAGCCACCAGGCGAGCAGGCCACCCGGCAGGCAGAAGGTGATCAGGGCCGGCAGGCTGTGGGTCTGCCAGCGCGCCAGCGACTCAGGCAGCAATACGCCGAAATCCGGCGCCATGCTGCCGATCACCGCGGCCGCGAACAGGTGCGCACGCGACAGCGGACGGTACGCGGGCACCACCGCAGCGACGTGCGACAGGGTGAAGGGCATCGGGCCTCAGCCGCTCCAGTCCCGCACCACGGCGCCGCGCCCGGGTCTGCGGGCGGGAAGCGAGTCGGCCGCGGCCACGCTACCGACGTAGACGAATCCCAGGCAGCGCTCCGGGGCCGCGAAGCCGAGCGCCGCGGCGACCTGTGGATCGTAGGCATTGCCGCCGGTCAGCCAGATCGCGCCGAAACCCAGCGCGTGGAAGGCATTGAGCAGGTTCATGACGCCGGCCCCGACGGCCAGCAGCTGTTCGAGCTCGGGTACCTTGTGCGCGGTCTGGATATGCGCGCCGACGGCGATCACGAGTGGCGCGGTCCGCGCCTGGGTCGCGATCCGCTCCAGCTTGCCAGGCGCGGTGTCCGGCTCGCGCTCCCGCATCCGATTCGTGAGCAGCGTCGCGAGCCGCTCGCGCGCCGTCCCGTGGATCAGCACGAAGCGCCACGGCCGCAGCGCGCCGTGATCCGGCGCGCACAGCGCGGCATCGATCGCGACGTCGATCTGCGCACTCGAGGGCCCCGGCGGCTGCAGCTTCAGCGCCGGCACCGAGCGGCGCGACAGCATCGCCTCGACCGCATGCATGGCCGCTTCAGGCATCGAGCAGCCCCAGCACCTCGGCCGTCTTCTCCTGCATCAGCGCCGCGTCGGCACGGGACTCGACGTTCAGCCGCACCAGCGGTTCGGTGTTGGAACCGCGCAGGTTGAAGCGCCACTGCTCGAACTCCATCGACAGCCCATCGGTGAAGTCGACCGACCGGGCCCGCCCCTGGTAATGGGCCTGCACGCGCCGGATCACGCCGCGCGCATCGCCAACGCCCGCGCCCAGTTCGCGGTTGATCTCCCCGCTGGCCGGAAACAGCCGCTGGCGCGCGCCGACCAGCTGCGAGAGCGACTGGCCCGAGGCACTGATCACCGCCAGCACCAGCAGCCACGGAATCATCCCGCTGTCGCAGTAGGCGAAGTTGCGGAAGTAGTGGTGCGCGCTCATTTCCCCGCCGTAGACGGCATCGACCTCGCGCATCTTCTGCTTGATGAAGGCATGGCCGGACTTGCACAGCACCGGCTCGCCACCGTGCCGGCGCACGATGTCGATCGTGTTCCACGTCAGGCGCGGGTCGTGCACGATGCGGGCACCCGGTTCGTGCTTCAGGAACGCCTCGGCCAGCAGTCCGACCAGGTAGTAGCCCTCGATGAAGCCACCGTGCTCGTCGAAGAAGAAGCAGCGGTCGTAGTCGCCATCCCATGCCAGCCCCAGATCGGCGCCCGAGCGGCGGATCGCCTCGATGGTGCTGCTGCGGTTCTGCTCGAGCATCGGGTTCGGCACGCCGTTCGGGAAGCTGCCGTCCGGCTCGTGGTTGAGCTTGATGAACTGGAACGGCAGCTGCGGCTCGAGCGCATCGATGATGAGTCCGGCGCCACCGTTGCCGGCGTTGACTACGACCTTCAGCGGCCGCAGCGCCGCGCCGCGCACGTAGCCGAGCAGGTGATCGAGGTAGGCCCGGCTGGTATCGACCGCGCGCACGGTGCCGGGCACGGCCGCCCTGGGCGGCAGCGCGCCGGTCTCGATCGCGCGCCGCATGTCGGCGAGGCCGGTGTCGGCGCTGATCGGACGGCTGCCCTCGCGCACCAGCTTCATGCCGTTGTAGTCGGGCGGGTTGTGGCTCGCCGTGACCATGATGCCGCCGTCATAGCCGCCGTGGAAGGTCGCGAAGTACACGCCCTCGGTGCCGGTGAGGCCGATGTCGGCCACGTCGACGCCGCAGTCGGTGAGCCCGCGCATCACGGCCGCCTGCAGCGCCACGCTCGAACCGCGGATGTCGCGCCCGACGGCGACCGGTCTTCGGACCCACGAAGCCCGCATAGGCCTGGCCGATCTGGTAGGCCAGTGCGTCATTGAGTTCATCGGGAATGCGGCCACGGATGTCGTAGGCCTTGAAGGCGCTGAGCGCGGGCATGCGATCCTCGTGCGTAGGCGGTATCAGGTGCTCGTGCCCTGGCGGCCGTAGCGGTCCTCCAGGCGCACGATGTCGTCCTCGCCCAGGTAGCCGCCCGGACTGCACCTCGATGATGTGCAGCGGGATGCGGCCGGGATTCTCGATCCGGTGGCGCACGCCGACCGGTATGTAGGTCGACTGGTTCTCCTCGAGCAGGAAGACTTCCTCGCCGCGGGTGATCTGCGCGGTTCCGGACACGACCACCCAGTGCTCGGCGCGGTGATGGTGCAGCTGCAGCGACAGCACGCCGCCGGGGCGCACCACCAGCCGCTTGACCTGGAAACGCTCGCCGGCATCGATGCTGTCGTAGCTGCCCCAGGGCCGGAACACCTCGCGGTGCAGCGAGTGCTCGTAGCGCCCGTCCGCCTTGAGCCGCGCCACCAGCTTCTTGACGTCCTGGACGCGCTCGTGCGGCGCGACCAGCACCGCATCCTTGGTCTCGACCACCACGTGATCACGCAGGCCCACGGTCGCGACCAGCCTGCTCTCCGAATAGATGAAGCTGTCGTGCGTGTCCTCGGTGATCACGTCGCCGCGCAGCGTGTTGCCGGCGCCGTCCTGCGCGCTGGCGGCATGCAGCGCGGCCCAGGAGCCGACGTCGCTCCAGCCGGCGTCGAGCGGCACGACCACCGCCGCCGCGGTCTTTCCATCACCGCGTAGTCGATCGATTCGCTGCGACAGCCCTCGAACGTGCCGGCATCGACCCGCGTGAAATCCAGGTCGCGCGTGGCACCGGCGAAAGCGCTGCGGCACACGGATGCGATGTCGGGCGCGAACTGCTCGAGTTCCTCGAGATAGCGCCGCGCCCGGAACAGGAACATGCCGCTGTTCCAGTAGTACTCGCCGGTGTCGAGGAAGGCCTGCGCGCGCGCCAGGTCGGGCTTCTCCACGAACTGCGCGATCCGGTAGGCCCCGCCCTGCGGCGCGCCGCGGCGCACGTAGCCGAAGCCGGTCTCCGGCGCGTCCGGCACGATGCCGAAGGTCGCCAGCGCGCCGTCGCGGGCCGCTTCGGCGGCGACGTCGATGGCACGGTGGAAGGCGGCAACGTCGGCGATCACGTGATCGGCCGGCAGTACCAGCAGCTGCGAATCGCCTTCGTCGGCCGCGAGCGCCGCGTGCGCGGCGAGCGCGATGGCGGGGGCGGTATTGCGTCCGACCGGCTCGAGCAGGATCGCGCGCGGCGTGCACGGCACGGTGCGCAGCTGCTCGGCGACCAGGAAGCGGTGGGCCTCGTTGGCGACGACGATGGGCGCGCCGATGTCCAGGCCCTCGAGCCGTCGCACCGTCTCCTGCAGCATCGTGTGCCGGCCGACCAGCGGCAGCAGCTGCTTCGGATACAGCTCGCGGGACAGGGGCCACAGGCGCGTACCCGCGCCGCCGGAGAGGATGACCGGTATCAGCATGCTCAATGGTTCTCCACGTCCGGCGCGTGCCCGGCATCGCCTGCGCCGCGGTGGCCCCGGACCGGCAGGCTGCGCCCGCGTCCGATCGCGAAATACTCGATGCCGAGGCGCTCCATCAGGGCCGGATCGTACAGGTTCCGGCCATCGAAGATGACGGGCGCACGTAGCAGTTCCTTCAGCCGGTCATAGTCCGGGGAGCGGAATTCCTTCCATTCGGTCGCGATCAGCAGTGCGTCGGCCCCCTGGGCGGCCTCGTAGGCGTCGCGGCAGAACAGGATGCGCCCGGCCTGCGCCTGCGGCTCGTACAGCCGCCGCGCCTCGGCGCGGGCCACCGGATCGTAGGCGCGCACGCTCGCGCCGGCCTCCAGCAGCGCATCGATGATCACGCGGCTCGGCGCCTCGCGCATGTCGTCCGTGTTGGGCTTGAACGCGAGCCCCCACAACGCGAAGCTGCGCCCGGCGAGCTGCCCGTCGAAATAGCTCCGCAGCTTGCCGACCAGTACCGTCTTCTGCCGCTCGTTGACGCGCTCGACCGAGCGCAGCAGCGCCGCATCGTGTCCGACATCGTGCGCCGAGCGCACCAGTGCCTTGACGTCCTTCGGAAAGCACGAGCCGCCGTACCCGATGCCAGGGTAGATGAAGCTGTAGCCGATACGCGGGTCGGAGCCGATGCCGATGCGCACCTTCTCGATGTCCGCCCCGACCCGCTCGGCGACGCCGGCGAGTTCGTTCATGAAGCTGATCTTGGTGGCCAGCATCGCGTTGGCCGCGTACTTGGTGAGCTCCGCGGAACGGATGTCCATCACCACCAGGCGGTCGTGATTGCGCGTGAAGGGCTCGTACAGCGCGCGGATCAGTTCGGTGGTGCGCGGGTTGTCGGTGCCGACGACCACGCGGTCGGGGCGCATGAAATCCTCGATCGCCGCGCCTTCCTTCAGGAATTCCGGGTTCGAGACCACGTCGAACTCGACCGCCGCCGCGCGTGCGCGCAGCGCCGCTTGCACCTCGAGCCGCACCTTGTCGGCGGTGCCGACCGGCACCGTCGACTTGGTCACGACGATCGCATAGCGCGCGAGGCGCTCGCCGATGGTGCGCGCGACGGCCAGCACGTGGCGCAGGTCGGCCGAGCCGTCCTCGTCCGGCGGCGTGCCGACGGCGATCAGCTGGAACAGTCCGTGCTCGACCGCGCGCGCACTGTCGGTCGTGAACTCGAGCCGGCCGGCGTCGTGGTTGCGTCGGACCAGCGTATCGAGCCCGGGCTCGTGGATCGGTACGACCCCCTGATTGAGCTGCTCGACCTTGGCGGCGTCGATGTCGCAGCAGATCACGTGGTTGCCCGCGTCCGCCAGGCAGGCACCGGACACCAGCCCGACGTAGCCGGAGCCGAAGATCGTGACTTTCATGAATAACCGATTGAAATGTCAGGAAAACGCAGCGTAGCCGAAGCGGCCGGCCAAGGCAAAGCGAGGACGCAGGATGCGCGCACGACATAACCGGATTGTTACCAGCTTGGTACTGACGCGTGCGCCGGGTCTTTCCTAGGATGCACGCTGCGGGAGCTTGCATGTCCATCCATTTCGAGCAGATCACCAAACGCTACGCCGCCGGTCCGGTCGTCAACGACGTATCGCTGCAGATCGAACCCGGGGAATTCTTCGTGCTGCTGGGCCCCAGCGGCAGCGGCAAGAGCACCCTGCTGCGGATCGCGGCGGGACTTACCGATCTCGACCACGGGCGCATCAGCTTTGGCGGCCGGGACGTCACGCACGTGCGCGCACGCGATCGCGGCGTCGGCCTCGTGTTCCAGCACTATGCGCTGTTCCGGCACATGACGGTCGGCGAGAACGTCGAATTCGCGCTGCGGGTCCGCGGCGTGAAGCGCCGCGACCGGGCCCGTCGCCGCGACGAGCTGTTGCAGCTGGTGGCGCTGGAAGGTTTTGCGGCCCGCCTTCCCGGGCAGCTCTCCGGCGGCCAGCAGCAGCGCGTCGCGGTGGCCCGCGCGCTCGCACACGAGCCCCAGGTGCTGCTGCTCGATGAGCCGTTCGGCGCGCTCGATGCCAAGATCCGCGTCGAACTGCGCGAGACCATCCGCCAGGTGCAGCGCCGGCTGGGCATGACGACGATCCTGGTCACCCACGACCAGGAGGAAGCGTTCGTGCTCGCCGACCGGATCGGCGTGATGCACCACGGCCGCCTGCTCGAGACCGGCAGGGCCGAAACCCTGTATCGCCGTCCGGCGACCCGGTTCGTCGCGACCTTCCTCGGGGCCGCCAACCTGTTTCTCGGTGCGCGCGGCCGCCGAGGGTCTGCGCCTCGGTCGGCAGTTTCTGGCGGCCGGTGGGAGCCTCAAGGCGGCGGAGGCCGGCAACGAGGTGATCACGGTCGTGCGTCCGGAGGACGTCGAGATCGCAGAGGACGAGCCGCGGCTGCGCAGCGGCATGCTCGGCAGCGGTCATGTGATCGCCGTGGATTTCGGCGGCGTGCTCGAGCGCGTGCGGGTGCAGCTGTCGCGCGAGGCCGCAGTGGTGTCCGCGGTCGAGCCGCGAGTCCGTGGCCACGCAGACCCAACCGCCCGGCGAGACGGAACCGATCTTCGTGGATATCACGCGCGCCAGCTCCGATCAGAGCCAGCTGCCGCTGACCGCCGGCAAGCGCGTCGTGCTCGGCATCCGCCGCTTCCACCTGCTGCCGACCCCGATCTCGAGCTTCCGGATCCTCGATGCCGATCCGCAGGCCGCCGCACGGCTGCGCGCCTCGCCGCTGATGCACGCGCTGCTGCAGAGCATGCAGGCCCGGGTGCTCGGAGCGAGCGATGCGCGCGAACCGGATTCGGCCCAGACCGGCGTCGGCGTGATGAGCCTGGATGCCGCGGCGGTTGCGCGCGTTGCGGCCTCCGTGCAGCAGGGCCGTCACCGGCTGCTGTGCATCCCGCCGCAGCTGGCGAGTCCGCGGCGCCTGTTGATCTACTGCAGCAGCGAGGCGGCCCGACCGGCCACCCTCGGGCTCGTGGCGAGCGTAATGCGGCACCTGAACGCCGAGGCGACCTTCGTGAGCGTGCAGAGTCCCTCGGCGCCGCGCGCGGAGGTCACCACGTCGTTCCGCAGGCTGCTCGATGCCCGCGCCGAACTGCAGGAGTCCCACGGTCTGGATATCCGCACCGACGTGCAGATCGGCGACCTGAACGGCTGGGTTACGCAGCTCGCCAGCGCCGCCGAGCCGGCGCTGGTCGTACTGGGCCTGGACGGTACGGCCGACGAGCTCGACGAGCTGCTGCGCCGGGAGTTCCAGCCGCTGTTCTCCGATCAGAGCCGCTGCGCGCTGCTGCTCTCGTGTACCGGCGCGTCGGCCGCGTGCCGAACGCGGCACCGGCGGCGCGGAAGAATTGTTCGAGGTCCGCCTCGATGCGGACGCACCAAAGTCTTTTCAGGAGAATCAATGATGAACCGTCATTTCGATGCGCCGCCGCGCCCTGGGACTGCTGTCCGGACTGCTGGCTGCTTCGCTCGGCAGCTGGCCCTGCCCCGCGCCGTCGAGGCCGCCGCACCCGCGCCGGTCACGCTGCTGAATGTTTCCTACGACCCGACCCGCGAGCTTTACGAGGCGATCAACAAGGCCTTCGCGGCGCAATGGCTCGCGAAGACCGGCCAGCGGGTGGACATCCGCCAGAGCCACGGCGGCTCGGGCGCCCAGGCCCGCGCGATCATCGACGGGCTCGAGGCCGACGTCGCGACGCTGGCGCTGGGCTACGACATCAGCGCGCTGAACAAGAACGGGCAGCTGATCCCGGCCAACTGGGCCTCGCGGCTGCCCGACAACAGCTCGCCGTACACGTCGACGATCGTGCTTCCTGGTGCGCAAGGGCAATCCGAAGAACATCCACGACTGGAGCGACCTGGTGCGGCCCGGCATCTCGGTGATCACGCCCAATCCGAAGACCTCGGGCGGCGCGCGCTGGAACTACCTCGCCGCCTGGGCCTGGGCGCTCAAGCAGCCCGGGCGGCAGCGACGCCACGGCCAAGGCCTTCGTCCAGAAGCTCTACAAGAACGTGCCGGTGCTCGATGCGGGCGCGCGCGGCTCGACGGTCACGTTCACCGAGCGCGGCATCGGCGACGTGCTGATCGCCTGGGAGAACGATGCCTTCCTGTCGCTCAAGGGTGCTGGCGCCGGACAAGTTCGAGATCGTCGCCCCCTCGCTGAGCATCCTCGCCGAGCCGCCGGTCACCGTCGTGGACAAGAACGTCGACCGGCACGGCACGCGCGCGGTGGCCGAGGCGTACCTGAAGTATCCTGTACACTCCGCAGGCACAGGAAATCATCGCGCAGAACTACTACCGTCCGCGTGACCCGACGGTGGCGCAGAAATACGCCGCCAAGTTCCCGAAGATCAAGCTCGTGACGATCGATGACCCGTTCGGCGGCTGGGACAAGGCGCAGGCCACGCACTTCGCCGACGGCGGCACCTTCGATCAGATCTACGGTCAATGAGCCGAGGCTCGCAGGCCCGATGGGCCTGAAGCACCATGGCCAATAGCCCTGCGGCGTCGCACTGCCGGCGCTGCCCTCGAGCGGGCAGCGCCGCGCGCCGCGGCCCGCGAATTTCGGGTCCTGCCGGGCTTCGGCCTCACGATGGGCTACACGCTGCTGTACGTGTCGCTGATCGTGCTGATGCCGCTGTCGGCGGTGTTTCTGTTCTCGCTGCGGCTCGGTGCGGCCGAGTTCTGGCACGTCGTGACCGTGCCGCGGGTACTCGCCTCGCTGCGCCTGAGCTTCGGGGCGGCGCTGCTGGCCGCGCTCGTCAACGCGGTGTTCGGCTTCGTGATCGCGTGGGCGCTCACGCGCACGCGCTTCCCGGGCCGACGCCTGGTCGATGCGATGATCGACCTGCCGTTCGCGCTGCCGACCGCGGTCGCCGGCATCGCGCTCGCGGCGCTGTATGGCCCGACCGGGCTGGATCGGCCGCTGGCTCGCGCCACTCGGCATCAAGGTGGCGTACACGCCGCTCGGTATCGTCGTCGCGCTGGCCTTCGTGAGCCTGCCGTTCATCGTCCGCACCGTGCAGCCGGTGCTCGCCGACCTGGACCGGGAGGTCGAAGGCGCGGCGCAGACGCTCGGGGCCTCGAAGCCGCAGACCTTCCTGTGGGTCGTGCTGCCCTCGATATGGCCGACGCTGCTGACCGGCGTCGCGCTCGGCTTTTCGCGCGCGGTGGGCGAGTACGGCTCGGTGATCTTCATCGCCGGCAACATACCGCGGGTGTCGGAGATCGCACCGCTGCTGATCATGACCAAGCTGCAGCAGTTCGATTACGCGCAGGCCACCGCGATTGCCGTGGTCATGCTGCTCGCCTCCTTTGCTCTGATGTCCGGTATCAACGGCCTGCAGCTCTGGGCGCAGCGCCGGCAGCGCCGGCGATGATCGGCGGGCAGCAGGTACCGGAGGAACTCGGACGCTACGCGCTGCTCGGCGTGGCGCTGCTCTACCTCTTTGGACTCGTCGGCCTGCCGCTGCTGGCGGTATTCGTGCAGGCCTTCGCCGACGGCGTCGGCACGTACCTGCACGCGCTGTCCGATCCGATCGCGCTGGCCGCGATCCGCCTGACACTGCTGACGGCGGCGATCACGGTGCCGATGAACCTCGTGTTCGGCATCGCGGCGGCCTGGGCCATCGCGAAGTTCGAGTTCCGCGGCAAGAACGCGCTGATCACGCTGATCGACCTGCCGTTCGCAGTCTCGCCAGTGATCGCCGGCCTGAGCTACGTGCTGCTGTTCGGCTCGCGCGGCTGGTTCGGCCCGTGGCTGCGCGAGCACGACATCCACGTCATCTTCGCGGTACCGGGCATCGTGCTGGCCACGACCTTCGTGACCTTTCCATTCGTCGCCCGCGAGTTGATCCCGTTGATGCAGACTCAGGGCAACGAGGAAGAGGAGACGGCGCTGTCCCTCGGCGCGAGCGGCTGGCAGACCTTCCGGCTGGTGACCCTGCCGAACATCCGCTGGGGCCTGCTCTATGGGGTACTGCTCTGCAATGCCCGCGCGATGGGCGAATTCGGCGCAGTCTCCGTGGTCTCGGGGCACATCCGCGGCCTGACCAACACCCTGCCACTGCACATCGAGATTCTCAACAGCGAGTACAACCTGGTGGGCTCCTTCGCCTGCGCATCGATCCTTGCGCTGCTCGCACTGGTCACGCTCGCGGCCAAATCGCTGCTGGAACTGCGCCATCCCGAACTGCGGACCGGAATCGCCCGCCACGCCTAGTGCCGTCGGCCGCTGGCGGGCGGACGCCACTTGCGGTTAGGCTCAACTCCTCGTGAACCGTCAGAAGCCAGCCCTACAGGCCGTCCCGACGGCAGCGATGGCCACGCCCGCCCGCGGACCGGTACAGGTGGGGCTGGCCTCGTGGCTGGGCGGCGGCAGCATTTTCATCGTGTCGCTGGCCGTGGCGGCGATCGCGCTCGCCTCCGCGATCCTGCTCAACCGGCTGGTCGAACAGCAGGGACTGGTTCGGGCGCAGCTCGCATCGGCCTCGGCGCGCGAACTGCTCCGCCGCGCGGGCGAGGATGCGCTCACCGACGCGCGGGTGCTCGCCGATAGGCCCCCGTTGCAGCGCCTGATCGAGACCCAGGAACGCGATGGTCTCGCGGCCTTCCTGCAGCGTTTTGCGGACTCGACCGGCATGGACGTGGCCGCGCTGCTGCGCGGCAACGAGCTGCTGGCACAGTCCGGACCGGCCGTGGACTGGTCGGAAGTCCAGCGCGCCGAGCAGGAGCAGGGCGAGCGCTTCGTACTGGCACCCCGGAGCGGCACATCGCTGATCTGGGGCGCCGTCGCGCCGATGAGCGGTGGGGACGTGCGCGTCGTGATCCTCAAGCAGGCGAGTCCCCCGATGCTCTCGAAACTCGGGGCCCAGGTGAACGCCCGGCTGGGCGCCGTGAATTTCGCGGCCTATCAGGCGCCGGCCAGCGACCCGTTAACGCCTTTGCACACGCAGGCGCTGTCGAGCGGTGGAGGGGCGGCGGCCGCGATCCTCGATCACGGACGCGAGTACGCAGCCAGCACGGTCCTGGCGGCTCAGACCGGCGAGGTGGTCGGCCTGCTGGACGCACGGATCGACGGCGCGGAGTTCGCCGCCGCGATCCGCCGCTTCGACTGGATCCTCGCCGTGAGTGCGCTCCTGGTGGCGGCGATCGCCGGCCTCGCCGGCGTGCTGTACGGGCGTTGGCTCGCCCGGCCGGTGGTCGCGCTGCGGGACGTCGCGGTACGCATCGGGCGCGGTGACTTCTCGACCGCGATGCCCGCGATCGCGCCGCGGGAGCTGGCCGGGCTCGCCCACTCGATGGATGAGATGCGGAGCAACCTGGTCGAACTGACCGATACGCTGCGACGACGGGAAGCGGAGGCACAGGCGGTCCTGAGCGGCGTGGTCGAGGGCGTCTATGCGGTCGACCAGGAGCGGCGGATTCGCTACGCGAATGCGCAGGTCGGTGCGCTGCTCGGCCGGGCGCCTGGCGAGATCATCGGTCAGTTCTGTGGGGACGTGCTGCATCCGGGCACGGCCCCGGCGGCGCGCCCCTGCGAAAGTGACTGCCCTATCCTCGCGGCGCGTCATTCACCGCAGAGTCGCGCGCGCGAGACCCTGGCGCTGCGCGACGGCAGCACGCGCTCGGCCATTATCGTCAGCGCGCCACCGGTACGCGGGATCCAGGTGCAGATCCTGCGCGACGAGACCGACCTGGAAGCGGCACGGCGCGCGCGCGATGGCGTGCTCGGCAACATCTCGCATGAATTTCGCACGCCGCTCGCGGCGCAGCTGGCTGCGATCGAACTGCTGCGCGATGGCATCGAGGGCATGAGCGCCTCGGCGCAGCGGGAGCTGCTCGCGAACGTCGAGCGCGGCGTGCTGCGCCTGATGCGGCTGATCGACAACCTGCTCGAGAGCGTGCGTATCGAGTCCGGCCAGCTCTCGATCCGCGAGCAGCGGGTGGACCTGCCCGACGTCATCGTCGAAGCCTGCGAACTGATCGCGCCATTGTTCGCGCAGCGCGCGCTGGAGGTCGAGATCGACCGGGCGGGGGTCGATTGGGCGGTGCGTGGCGATCCTCAGCGCCTGAGCCAGGTGTTCGTGAACCTGCTGTCCAACGCCGCCAAGTTCGCACCCGAGGGCAGCACGATCCGGATCGGCGGCCGGGCGCTGGACGGGCTGGTCGAGCTGTGGGTCGAGGACGAGGGACCGGGCGTTCCGGGAGGCAGCACCGGGGTGATCTTCGATCGCTTCCAGCGCGGCCTCGGCACCGAGCCGGAGGCGCCGGGGCTCGGGCTCGGGCTCTGGATCGTCAAGTCCATCATCGAGCGCCATGGCGGGTCGATTCGCGTCGAGCGCACCGCCGCGGCGCGCACCCGATTCATCCTTTGCCTGCCACTCGCGATCGAGCCGGCCGGCCCTTGAGGTATCCGTGAAGCTGCTGGTGGTCGATGACGATGCCGACATGCTGGCGGTGGTCGGCTTCGCGCTGCGGCAGGCCGGCTTTCCCGTGATCAGTGCGAACAGCTACGGCACGGCGCTGAAGACCTTCCGTTCCGAACAGCCGGACCTGGCGATCCTCGACATCAACCTGCCGGGCGGCTCCGGCTTCGAACTGTGCGGGCTGCTGCGCAAGGAGAGCGCGGCGCCGATCATGATGCTGACCGCGCGCGGCGAGGAATCCGACCTGGTCCGCGCCCTCGAGCTCGGAGCCGACGACTACCTGACCAAGCCGTTCAGTCCGCGCACCCTGGTCGCGCGGGTCAAGGCCCTGCTGCGCCGCGCCGGACACGAAGGCGGCAGTCCGACGCGGGTCGGCGAGCTCGCGCTCGACCCCGAACTGCTGAGCCTGCGCATCGGCGAGCGCGAGATGCGGGTCACGCCGCTCGAATCGCGACTGCTGCAGCTGCTGCTGGCGAACGCCGGCACCGTCGTGCACACCGACCGGCTGCTGGTGCATATCTGGGGACACCGCGGCGGCGGCGACCGCCAGCTGCTCAAGCAGCTGGTGCACCGGCTGCGGCAGAAGATCGGCGACGACCCGGAACATCCCCGGTGGCTCGAGACCGTGCCGAGCGTAGGCTATATGCTGCGGCTGAAGCCCTGAATTCGCGCACGCCCCGCTGCGGTGCGATCTGCCGCGCCGCAGCGCGAACCGACTAGGGAGGGAGAGATGGCCAGGGACGGCCGCCTCACCCTCCCGCTCGCGCGAGTCGCAACTCGCTGTCGGCGCCGTCCTACGACCTGTTTCAAGCCGCTGATATCGTTGATTTCTCCGTCCAGGGGTCGAGCGCAGAAATTGCGGCCACTCCTTGCGACCCGCGGCCGCTCCTTCGTAACGTAGGCGCCTCGCAGTGGGAAGCGGGAAAAAAGCGGCTCTCCCTCCCTGTCGAGCCGTCGCGTTTCCGTGATCTGCGATATCTGGCGCATCGATGCCCGCAAGCCGATGCGCCTTTTTTTATGTGGGTCGGGTGGGGCTCGAACCCACGACCAACGCCTTAAAAGGGCGCTGCTCTACCGACTGAGCTACCGACCCTCAGGGCCGCGAGGGCCGCGCATGATACCGAAAAAGCCCTCGCGCGGCACGGCTAGGGATCCGCCTTCGCCGCGGAAGGCGGGGAGCACACGCGTGGTCGCGAACAGCTTCGCCTCCTCCCGCAGCCAGTCGATGCAGACGCGGACGTTGCGCAGCTCGCGGGCGCGGGCCGGGCAGACCAGCCAATAGCTGCGCTGGTAGTGCACCGGACGGCCGGCCGCCACCAGCGTGCCGCCGTGGATCTCGTCGGCGACGAGGCTCCAGCGGGCCGGCGCCAGTCCGGCTCCCTGCACCGCCATGCGGACCACTGCGTCGGAATTCTCGAACATCGCGCCGCGAAAGCTCTCGGTGTACTGATCAGCCCGGCCGTCGAACAGCCAGGCGGTCCACGGCTCGCTAAGGCTGTGGGTGAGCGGATAGCGCTGCAAGGTCGGCGGCCACGCGCACCGGTCCGAACTGCTCGTACAGCGCCGGTGAACATACCGGCAGCAGCCACTCCTCGAGCAGCCGTTCGGACCACAGGTTCGGCCAGCCGCCGCTCCCGAAGCGGATCGCCAGATGAAAATCCTGCTGCACGAAGTCCACCACCGCGTCCGAAGTATGCAGGTGCAGGTCGATCTCCGGGTACGCGGCACGAAATCGCGCAATGCGTGGCAGCAGCCACAGCTGCAGGAGCGAGGTCAGCGTGGTCACGCGCAGCGGTCCTGCAAGCCGGTCGAGCCGCACGTCATCGACCGCGCGCTCGAGCTGTGCGAGCGCCTCCTGCACGCGCGGCAGCAAGCCCGCGCCCTCGCCCGTCAGGTGCACCTGGCGCCCGTTGCGCCGGAACAGCGGCCGCCCCAGATACTCCTCGAGCGCACGGATCTGCAGGCTGGCGGCGCTGGTGCTGACGCCGAGTGCGTCCGCGGCACGACTGAAATTCAGGTGGCGCGCGACGGCGACGAACACGCGCAGGCTGCCCAACGGCAGCCGGCGCGGTGCCCGCGCCGCCGCCGGCTTGGCGCGCGCCCCGCTGCGGCGCGCTGCTGCTCTCCTGACCTGCGCGATGCGCGTGCTCTCCCGGACTCGCCTTACGGGCTGGCCTGGCGAGGGCGGCGCTAGCGCCGCGCCACCGCCAGGTCCTGGAACGACTGCGTGGTATGCGCACGATAGTAGGCCGTCAGGGTCGGCCGATCCAGCGTGACGACCGCCCGCGTGACCGCCCGCGCCACGCACTGGCGCCACTCGGGCTGGATCATGCGCGAACCAGCCAGCTGCGGCTCGCCGCAGACGCGTTCGGCCGCCACCCGGATGCGCCGGTACAGTGTCGCGGCTCCTGCCGGCTGGCCGAGATTCAACTCACCGAAATGGACCGTGATCCGCTCGGGATCCGGATTCCACGGATCCGCGGCCGCCGCGGCGAGCGCCGTGCCTTGCCCCGCCGCCGCCAGTAGCAGTATCGCGACCCTGAACGCGCCATCCACTCTGCCTGTCATGGGATTCTCCTGTCCGTAGGGAACGATTCGAAGCACCGTGGTGCTGCGGGACAGGATGCGCGGCCCGGTAGCGGCCGGGATGCGAACTACTCAAGGCGTGTCGTGCTTAGCTCGACGCGCCTGGCGAGCTCAGGCGTAGCGGGTGGGGTCGGGGATCCCGGCGGCACTGAAGCCCTCGCGTCGCAGGCGGCAGGAGTCGCAGCGTCCGCACGCGCGCCCCTGCGCATCGGCCTGGTAGCAGGACACCGTCATCGCGTAATCGACACCCCATTCCCGTCCGCTGCGGATGATCTGTGCCTTGCTCAGCGTGATCAGCGGCGCGTGCACGCGGTAGCGTGCCCCCTCGACGCCGGCCTTGGTCGCGAGCGGTGCGAGCGCCTCGAAGCCACGGATGAACTCCGGCCGGCAATCCGGGTAGCCCGAGTAGTCGATGGCATTGACGCCGATCACGAGGTC
>CAWIQV010000078.1:0-22877 GCA_963838275.1 uncultured Gammaproteobacteria bacterium
CACATAGCGTGCTTGTCGGAGACGTGCGCCCACAACTACAGAAGTAGCAAATCCGAGACGAAGCGAGGTCGTATAGAGCGAATAATCGGGCGGGTCATATCAATCGATCGATTCGAGGAGTTTCAATCGCAAATTCGACCGCAGATTCATGACCTATGCGAGAAAGTCGAAGGTATGTTACGGCCAATAGAGCAGCAATCGCAGCGAATGTCACGCAACAAGGCTGCTGTTGGAATGGGAATATATTTATATGCGGACGAACCAGCGGAGGTTGTGCGTCGCAAATCCAAAGGTCAGCCTACAAACTAAATGTCGCTCGGTGGTAGGGGCACCCATTTCCGCCGCCTCATCAATACTCGACGTGCAATCGCAATGCGAGAAAGCGGGCGGGGCCGCGATCGCGGTTGTATCCGGGGTTGCGGATGAGTTGCAGATCGGGGCTGAGCTGCCATGAGATCGGTCCCGGATTGCGCGGCCAGATGAGTTCGAAGCGATAGTACGACTCCAGGATCTGTTCGCGACCGTAGTTCAGCCGCCCGTCACCTAGCAGAAAGCCGGAGCCGCCGGCGGCCAGATAGTCGCGATGCGGTCCTGACAGGCCATTGCTCGCGAACGCCAGGGCCAGCCGGTCGTTCGGGCGATTCCACGAACTGCCGGCAAGCTGGCCTCCGATGCTCAGCGCGCTCTCGGCCTCGGTGAACGCAAAGCTCTCGGTGCGACCGTCGTTCCATCCCCAGCGCAGGAAGATTCCGCTGTTGCCACCGTCGCCGAGCGGTTGTTCGGCGTTGACGGCAAAGCCGTGCTTGTGCCGGCCTCGCTGGTCGTTCGCCACGATGTCGGGAATCGTACTGTCGGCAGCGGCGACGGCAAGGGCCTGCCGATAGTCGCCCATGCTGGCGGTATTGCGATAGCCGAGCAGTCGCACGACGGTGCCGGTGCCGCTATTCGACAGGTCCAGCTCGAGATTCTCGCCCCGCGCCTGGGCCAGGGACACGACCAGGGACTGGCCATTGGCCTCCACTGGCATGCGGTAGATGCCGTAGCGCAGCGTCCACGACGGATTCACCCAACCGATCACGATGCCGTCGGTATAGCCGCGCGTGTCAGCGGCGTAGTCCCAGGCGGTATTGGCCCACAATGCCCAGTTGAGGAATTCGGTGCGTGCGGCATCGGCATAGCGGTTCTGGTCGAAGTCGTCGGTCACCGCAAGTCGACCGACCTTCAATTCGAGACGTCGCTGGGGCTCCGGACCGGGGACCTGGTCCTGACCGCGCTCGACGCCGTCGTATTGGTCGCCCAACGGCAGCAGGAAGCGGGCATAGCTGCGGGCGATATAGAACTCCTTCTTGACTCCGGCGGCGCCCTCGCGCACCACGTCGCCGTTGGTGAGCCCGGCGAGGCCGGTGGCATTGCTGACACCGGCACCCATGAACTTCTCGACGTCGAGGTACAGCTGGACCGGGGCCACAGGCGCCCATCCCAAATACGCGCCCAGTGTATTGGTCGGTTGCGTGTCGCCGCCGGGATCGAGGCTGAGGGGGCCGGAGTAGGGCGCGTGGAACGCGTCCTGGTGCTGGATGATGTAGGTGTACTGCGCCGCCAGCAGCATCGGCAGATGGCTCGCCGGCGCGGCGGCCTCCGTCGTCGCGGCGGGCACGTCCTGCGCGTGCAAGGCCGGGGTCGCCAGGGCCGTGGCCAGCGCGAGGGGAGCGAGCAGTCTGCCCGCCGTTGCGCGTTTGCGACTCATCGGCTCACCCCTACAGGTACTTCGTGATTCCCTGGAACTCGTGGATCAGGGTCCTGAGTTCACGCGGCATGACCTGCGACGTGTCTTCGACGCAATGGTGCAGGTGCGCCTTGACGAGTTCCTTCTTGGCATTGCCAATGGCCTTCTCGACGGCATGCAACTGCTGCGCGAGCTCCATGCACGGGCGACCCGATTCGAGCATTTCCATGACCCGCGTGAGGTGGCCATGGGCACGTTTCAACCGCGTGACGATCTCTGGAAACTTGTGTGTCATGCCCGTGCACCCCGCTTATATCCTATCCTGGGGGAGAGGATAAATGGGGTCAGCCCGGATTGCCAGCAGGCCGGTCGCTAGCGCTGACGGCCCTGCATCCAGGCCTGGATGGCCGGGCGGGGCAGCACCCATCCTTCCTGCGGAGCGCCGAGCAGGCATTGCTCGCAGAAATCCCGTGCCAATGGCCGGAGGTGCGCCGGCGAGCGGCAATGCTTGCGACGGGCGGTCGACTCCGGCGACGCGAGCGCGAGCAGGTTGATGGCAAGGGTTTCGAGGGCGGTCGTGCGCACCGGTGTGAAGGCCATGGCGACCGAGCGCACGATCCAGAGCCGCTGCTTGAAGTTGAAATGCTGCGCGCCGCTGCGGTCGATGTAGTAGCGGAACTCATCCGGCCCGCGGGCACCGCCCGCGGCCCTGCTGCACGATCGTGAAGGCCGCCGTGGGGAGCGGCGCGTGGTCGCCAAGCTCGTCTCCGTTCTCGCCATGGAAGGTTGTGACGATAAAATGGCACTAAGAAGTGCCTAAATTATGGCAGAAAAAATGCGCTCAACACAACGTCCCTGTGGCAGGGGCTCCGGTATCGAAGCCTCGGGGCGTACGGGTGGTTGTCGCGCTGCCGTCGATGCGAACGCGCCGGACGGCGGCGTCAGGGAAGGCTCAGGTCAGTCCGAGCTTCTGGGCCAGGCCGATGCGCTGCAGCTTGCCGGTAGCGCCCTTCGGAATCTCTTCCCGAAACAGCAGCTTGCGCGGCACCTTGAAGTCCGCGACGCGCTCTGCGACGAATTCGCGCAATTGCTGCTCGCTGGCCTGCATGCCCTCGCGTAGCACGACGACCGCGGCGACTTCCTCCCCGAGCTTGGCATGGGGAATCGCGAACGTGACCACCTGCAGCACGGCCGGGTGTGCCATCAGTACCTCGTCGATCTCGCGCGGCGAGATCTTCTCGCCTCCACGGTTGATGATTTCCTTGAGCCGGCCGGTGATCGTGACGTAGCCGTCTGCGTCCATCGTCCCCTGGTCGCCGGTCCGGAACCAACCATTGACGAATGACTCCGCATTGGCCTTCGGATTGCTCTCGTAGCCGGCGGTCACGTTTTCCCCGCGAATCACGATCTCGCCGGTGGCGCCGGCGGCGAGCAGCGAGCCCTGCTCCGACATGATCGCGATGTCCGGTCCGGCCGCGGGACCGACGGTCCCCGGCTTGCGCACCGCGGGCGGCAGCGGGTTGGACGCCATCTGGTGCGCCGCCTCGGTCATCCCGTAGGCCTCGATCACCGGTGCGCCGAAGGCTGACTCCAGCTCGGAGATCACCGGCAGCGGCAGCGCCGATGAAGAGGAACGGATGAACCGCAACGGATGGGCCGCGATGATCTCGGCATTCACTCGCGCGCGGGCCAGGATCGCCTGGTGCATCGTCGGGACCGCGCTGTACCAGGTGGGTCGCGCGGCCTCCATCCAGCCGAAGAACTTCAGCGCATTGAAGCCGGGCGTGCAGTACACGCTGCCTCCGGCCGACAGCGGCGCCAGCACGGCGGCGATCAGGCCGTGGATATGGAACAGCGGCATGATGTTCAGGCCACGGTCCGTCGCCGCCAGCGCGCAGCTGCGCCGGATGTTGCGCGCCGACGCGCAGACATTGCGGTGCGAGAGCGGCACGATCTTCGGCCGCGACGTGGTCCCGGAGGTATGCAGCACCAGCGCTGCGTCGTCCGGCGCACTCGCCGCGCCCCCTGCTGGCATGCCGAGCGAGATACCGGTGCAATCGAGCACGAAGCGTCCGGCGCCCTGCTCGGGGTGCGGGTGCAGCATCAGCACCGGGATGGCGAGCTTGCGTGCGATCTCCAGGGCCGGGGAGGGGTCGCCGGCGCGCAGGATCAGGGCCCTGGCGCGCAGGTCGGACAGGTAGAACTCGAATTCCTCGGCACGATAGGCCGGATTCAGCGGGGCCGAAGTGGCCGCACAAGCGACCGCGAGGAAGGCGGTTGCCATCTCGGCCCCGTTTGGCAGCACGATGGCGACCCGATCGGCCGGTCGGATACCGATGCGCCGCAGTTCAGCGCCGGTCTCGTCCACCTGTTCGCGCAGCGCCTGGTAGCTGAGGTCGGCACTGTCGGGCGCGGCAAGCGCGATCGCGGCGGCCGCGCCGGCCTCCAGCAGTTCGCGTACGGTCGTTGGTGTCGTCACGTGCAGGTCTCCTGTATCAGGTGCCCGCGGCCGCAGCCGCGAGCCGCGCGCGCGAGGTCGCGGAGGCGAGTCGGTGGCGGAGCGGCTTGAGCACGACCAGCGCCATCGTCGCGGCAGCGAGGTTCAAGGCCGCGGCGGCCCAGAACACCCGCGACCAGCCCCCGCTCGCCGCGAGCACCGAACTGAGCGGAACGAGCAGGGCGGCAGTGCCCTTGGCGGTATAGAGCAGGCCGGCATTGGTGGCGGCGTAGCGCGGTCCGAAGGTGTCGCCGCAGGTGGCCGGAAACAGGCTGTAGATCTCGCCCCAGGCGAAGAACACCATCCCGCTGAGCACTACGAAGGCCACGGGATCGCGTCCGAACCGGCTGAGCAGCATGATGCCGACGCCTTCGAGCGCAAAGGCCAGGAACATCGTGTTCTCGCGCCCGATGAAATCGGAGATCCAGCCGAAGAAGGGCCGGGTGATGCCGTTGAGTATCCGATCGAGCGACAGTGCGAAGGTCAGTGCCGGCAGCGTGAGGCCGAGGATGCTCACCGGCACACCGGCGATGTGGAAATCCTTGGCGATCGGGCCGAGCTGCGCGGTGGCCATCAGCCCGCCGACCGCCATCATCACGAACATCGCGTACATCACCCAGAACACCGGCTCGCGCAGCATGAGCGCGGGAGCGAAGTCCGGACCCTCCGCCACGGCGATCCGGGGCGCCGGGCTCGATGGGCCGAGCCCTCGGAGCTGGGTCGCCGCTGGTGGGGCCGTCCGCAACAGCAGCGCGAGCAGGCACAGCGCCGCACCCTGCCCGATCCCGAAATACAGGAATGTCGCCTGGTAGCCGCTCGACTTGATCATCGCCGCCAGTGGCATCACGCTCAGCGCGGAGCCGGCGCCAAAGCCCATCGCGGTCACGCCGGCGGCCAGGCCACGTCGGTCCGGAAACCATTTCAGCGCGTTGCCGACGCAGGTGCCATAGACGGCGCCGGCACCGATCCCGCCGATCGCCGAGCCGACATAGAGCCACGCGAGCGTGCCGGCGCGGGCATCGATCACCCAGGAGAGGCCGACCAGCGCGCCGCCGACGAGCACGACCGGGCGCGGACCGAACCGGTCCACCAGCCAGGCTTCCAGCGGCACCAGCCAGGTTTCGGCGAGCACGAACAGCGTGAATGCCACCTGGATGGCTGCGCGCCCCCAGTGATGCAGCTCGTCCATCGGCGTGACGAACAGCGTCCAGCCATATTGCAGGTTGGCGATCATCGACATGCACAGGATGCCGATGACGAGCTGGCCCCAGCGTCCGGCCGTTGATCCGGCGTCGTGCGTGCTTGGCATGGGCATGGGATCCCTCATAGGGGTTGCAATGACAGCCGCGCGTTGGCGCCGGCCAGGGTGCGGGAGAGCAGGCTGGTCACCGCGTAGAGCGCATCGGTATGCGGGGTCGGAACCTGTACCAGACGCGCCAGCTCGACTACCGAGCCGACCAGGGCCTCGAGTTCCAGCGGCCGGCCGGCCTCGACGTCCTGGAGCATCGAGGTCTTGTGCTCGCCGACCGCCGCGGCGCCGTCGATCCGCCGCTCGATGCCGACGCGGAAACGCACGCCGAGGCGCTCGGCGACCGCGCCGGTCTCCTGCATCACCGCGACCGCCAGCGCGCGGGTAGGCGCGAAGCTGCAGATCCCCGCCAGCGTGGCATGACTCAGGGCACTGACTGGATTGAACACGACGTTGCCCCACAGCTTGAGCCAGATCTCGTTGCGCAGATCGGTGACCACCGGCGCCTTGAAGCCGGCGCGGATCAGCGCATCGGCGAGCGCCTGGATGCGCGGCGAGCGGGTGCCGTCCGGCTCCCCGAGCGTGAAGCGCTTGCCCTCGATGACGCGCACGACCCCCGGGGCCACGAGTTCAGCCGCAGGGTACACGACCGTGCCGATGATACGTTCATTCTCGATGCTGGCGGCGATGCTGCCGTCGGGGTCGGCGGTGCGCACGGCGTGGCCGTCGTAGGGACCCCCGTGCCGGTAGAAGTACCACCACGGAATCCCGTTCTGCAGCGTGACCACGCTGGTCTCCGGGTGAAACAGCGCGCGCAGGTCACGCGCGACCGGCGCCACCTGGTGCGCCTTGACGGCCAGCAGCACCACGTCGCACGGTCCGCAGTCGGCAAATGAGCTGGCTCGCACCGCACCAGCGACGTGCTCGCTGCCGTCTTCCTCGATCAGCCGGAACCCGGACTGGCGGATGGCCGTCAGATTCGCGCCGCGCGCGATGAACGTCACGTCCTCTCCGGCCAGCGCCAGCCGCGCTCCGAGATAGCCGCCGATCGAGCCGGCGCCGACGACGGCGATTTTCATTGCGGCAGGTCCAGCAGGTCTTCCGGGGTATCGATGTCGACCGCGGCCTCGGGGTGCTCGAGCCGGACCAGATGGTCCGCATGCCGCCGCAGGATCACGCGCGCACCCTGATCGCCGCGCAGCGCGCGCAGGTCATCGAAGCACCAGCGCGGAAATACCGCCGGCACCCCGGTGATGCCGTTGTACATCGAGGCCACGATCTGGCGTGGTGCGCGCCTGCCAGGCCATGACCAGCCGTCGCAGGCCCTCGGTGCTGACCAGCGGCTGGTCGGCGAGCAGCAGCAGTGCGCCGTCGCACGCGCCGGGCAGGCGCTGCAGCCCGGCGCGGATGGAGCTCGCGAGCCCTTCCTGCCAGTCGCGGTTGATCACGACGCTGGCGCTGCCGGGCGGCAGCGTCGCGCTGATCTCGGCCGCGTGCGCACCCAGCACCACGGTCACGGCCGGGCCAAACTGCTCCGCCGCCAGCGCCAGTACCCGCTGCAGCAGCGGCTGGCCGTTCACGCGTGCCAGCTGCTTGGGCGAGCCGAAGCGGGTCGAGCCCCCCGCTGCGAGCACGATCGCGTGCAGCGTGACGCTGCGTCTCACGAGACCGCCCGCTGCACTGGCGGACGGTCCGCCCCAGCGACCGCGTCGCGGCCGTTCAGCCGCGCATGGATCTGCGCGGTGATGGCGAGGGCGATGCCCTCCGGGGTGCGCGCACCGAGGTCGAGGCCGACCGGGGAGTGCAGTCGGGCACGCAGGTCCAGCGCCCGCTCGCCCAGGCCCGCCAGCAGCCGTTCCCGGCGCATCGGGGGACCGAGCAGTCCGACATAGGGAACGGCGCTCGAGCTGAGTGCGTCCAGGTAGTCCCGATCGCTTGCAAAGTGATGGCTCATCACGATCGCGGCGTCCAGCGGCCGCGCTGCGGCAGTCTCGCGCGCGAGCAGCTCGCGCAGCGCCGCGACGCCCCCGGCCTGCACGCTCTCGGCGTACGGGAAGCGTGCCGCCTGCGCGTAGTGGCTGCGATGATCGATCACGCTCAGGGTCCAGCCGAGGAAATCCACGAGCTGGGCCACCGGCAACGCGTCCGGCCCGGCACCGAGCAGCACGACACGCGGCGGCGCGTCCTGATGCAACGCCAGCAGATCCACGCCGGGCAGCGCGGCGCCCAGGTAGCGGCTCGGACCGGGCCGGCGCACTTCCTCCAGCAGGCAGCCCGGCCACTCGATGCGCGCATGCAGCCCGCCGAAGGGCTCGAGCGTGCCCAGCAGCAATCCGGATCCGGCCGGACGGGCCGGATCGTTCGAGCGCACGACCAGCAGCAGCGCCATGGCGCGACGCGCCTGCCAGGCCTCGACCAGTCGCCGCAGCGGTTGCCAGTGCGAGTCCGGGTCGAGCCGCTGCAGCAGGATGTCCATCGCCCCTTCGCAACCCGAGCCCAAGCCAAACAGCAGGTCATCGGGCCCGTGCATGTCGTAGTGCACGAGTTTCGGCTGGCCGGTGTCGAGTACCGCGCGGCCGTGGTCGGCCAGGTCCCCTTCGAGGCACCCGCCGGAGAGCAGACCGGCGTATTCGCCGCTGCCGGCGATCAGCATCAACGCTCCTGGCTTGGTGTAGGTCGGCCCGTCGGTGTGCACCACGGTGGCGAGCACGGCCGGGCGCGAGGCCAGCCGCTCCTGCTCGAACAGCGGCAGCAGCCGCGAGACCATCGTGCTCATGCCGGCGTCGGATCCTCGAGACGCATCGTCACACCCCCGCGCCGACCCTGTTGCCGGACCGGGCTGGTTGCGGATATTGCCAGTGTTCGTGCCCGATACCCACCCTCGTTCCGTCCAAAGGGCGCTTCATTCCTTGACTTGGCTCGATCGCGACTTACAATTTCCTGCTCTTGCGACGGTGCGGGAATAGCTCAGTTGGTAGAGCGCAACCTTGCCAAGGTTGAGGTCGCGAGTTCGAGCCTCGTTTCCCGCTCCAATCCACGCGGCGCGGAGTGAATGCTGCCGGCGGTGCCGCTCGACGGCAGTGCCGGGACGGTCGCGGGCCAGGGTCTTTAGAGGGCTAGGTGGCAGAATGGTCATGCAGCGGCCTGCAAAGCCGTCTATGCCGGTTCGATTCCGACCCTAGCCTCCATTCTGCCCCGTCTGCGCCGCAGTCTGGCGGCACTGCGCCATCCCGGCGCCGTGTGCGCCGTGGCACCGAGCCTTAGGTACCGCGCGATTCGTGTAGGATGCGGGTCGCTGTCCATTTGGACCATCCACGCGGCCCCCTGAAGGTCGCCCCCCAGCATGACCACTGCGCCATCCAGCCCGCCGCCGAACCGTGGGTCCTTCCATCTGGGTTTCGGGGAATTCGTCGTCCTGGTCGCCGCGATGATGGCGAGCCAGGCGCTTGCCATCGACGCGATGCTGCCGGCGTTGCCGACCATCGTCGGGGTGCTGCACGTCGGCAATCCGAACCATGGCCAATGGGTCGTAACCGCCTACGTGGTCGGCATGGCGATGGGGCAGCTGTTCTGGGGGATGATGTCGGACCGCTTCGGGCGCCGGCCTATCCTGCTGATCGGGCTCGGTCTGTACGCGCTCGCGGCGATCTGCTGCGGCCTCAGCCAGAGCTTCGAAGCGCTGCTGGTCTGGCGGCTGGTGCACGGGCTTTCGGCCGCCAGCGTGGTGGTGGCGCGCTCGGTGATCCGGGATCTGTATTCCGGCCGGCAGATGGCCCGCGTGATGTCGCTGACCTTCATCGTGTTCCTGCTCAGCCCGATCATCGCCCCCAGCATCGGGCAACTGATCCTGCTGACCGCGCCGTGGCGCGACATCTTCATCGTCTGCGGGGCGTATGCTGCGATCGTGTGGAGCTGGACGATGTTCCGGCTGCCCGAGACCCTGCACCCCGAGTACCGCATGACCCTGACCCGCGCGCACCTTGCCGGCGCGGTGCGGTTGATCCTCGGCAATCGCATCTCGCTCGGCTACACACTGGCCATGACGGTGCTGCTCGGATCGCTGTTGGCCTATGTCGGCATGGCACAGCAGATTTTCGGCGAAGTATTCCACCGTCCGACGCAGATGCCCGCCATGTTCGCGTTGTGCGCTGCGGCGATGGGCCTCGCCTCGTTTCTGAACTCGAGCATCGTCGAGCGCCTCGGGATGCGCCGCATCTCGCATACCGCGCTGCTGGTGTTCATCCTGGTTACGTTCCTGCACCTGCTGATCGCGGCCTACGGGCTGGAACGGCTGTGGACCTTCATACTGCTGCAGTCCATCACGATGGGCTGCTTCAGCCTCGCGGTGCCGAATTTCGGTGCGATGGCGATGGAGCCGGTCGGCAGTGTCGCCGGGATCGGCGCCGCCCTGCAGGGCTTCATCTCGACCTTCGGCGGAGCGCTGGTCGCCGCCGGTATCGGCAGCCTGTTCAATGGCTCGACCGTGCCCTTGGCCGGCGGGGCGTTGTGCTGCGGCCTCCTGAGCCTGCTGTGCGTGCTGCTGGCCGAGAACGGACGTCTGTTCCGCACGCAGCCCGGGATGCCGGAGCCCAACGCCGCTGCCGGGGAAATGGCAATCTAGGAGCGCAGTGGCGGGGCACGGATCGCATGCAGCAGCAGCACCCGGGCAGCGCCTTGGCAGCTTCGCGGACGTGGCGAAACCGGTAGACGCAGCAGACTTAAAATCTGCTTCCTGAACAGGGAGTGTGGGTTCGAGTCCCGCCGTCCGCACCAATTAACGGATCGATTCGCGTATATCTCGGTCGCGTCGTTTGGCATCATAAGAACGTCCGGGGCGCCTGGAATGGCGCGAGGCGGCGCATCAGGCGCACTTGTATGGGACGGTAAGAACAATATGCAGCGGATCTCACCGGTGCTTCGATACGCGTCCTCCGCAGTCATGATGTGCGCCGTAGGCGCCATCGGCGCGCGGCTTGCACTCGCCGAGGATTGGCTGCCGGTCGCGCCCGACGAGCTGCAGATGACGGGCGACGCGCAGGCTCCTGGCGCGCCCGCAATCTACCTTTATCGCCAGGTCGATCGGGATGACGCCCAGTACGACGAGCGCGTGTACGCGCGCATCAAGATACTTTCGGACGCTGGCCTGAACTACGCCAACGTCGAGATTCCCTACCAGCAGGGAGTCGAGAGCGTCGGCTCCATTCGAGCGCGGACGATCCATCCGGACGGCACGATCGTCAATTTCGATGGAATGATCTACGACAACTGGATCGTCAAGGCGCAAGGCGTCAAGTACCTGGCGAAGGTCTTCACGCTGCCAGCGGTCGAAGTCGGATCCATCATCGAATACCGCTATTGGCACCGATTGCCCAACGGCTGGATTTCCGACTCCCACTGGATACTCAGCCAGGACCTGTTCACGCGATTCGCACGATTCACCCTCGTTCCCAACAGCTCGTACGCGATGCGAACCAGCTGGCCCCTCGGCCTGCCGCCGGGGACTGACGCGCCCAAACTGGAAGGTGGCAAAGTCGTTCTGGAAACGCACAACGTGGCGGCATTCGCGTCCGAGGAGAACATGCCGCCCGAGAACGAAGTGCGCCAGCACGTGGACTTCATCTATGACTTTGCGCAGATCGCACGCACCGATCCGGTGGAATTCTGGAAGATCTACGGCAAGCAGCGCTTTGGCGAGATGCAGCGGTTCTGCGATGCGCGCAAGGCGATGAACAGCGCCGTCGCCCAGATCACGGCAGCGGACGATCCGCCGGAAGTGAAGCTGCACAAGCTGTACGCTCGCATGCAGCAGATCCACAATCTGTCATTTTCTTCGGCGTCCGAACAGGAGGCCAAGCAGGAAAAGGCGGCTGCGATCCGCTCGGTGGAAGACGTCTGGACTCGCGGCTATGGAGATGCGGACCAGATCAACTGGCTGTTCCTGGCACTGGCCCGCGCCGCGGGCCTCGATGCCTATGCGGTAGCCGTGTCGTCTCGAGACCGGTATTTCTTCGATCACCGGACGATGAACCAGACGGAGCTCAACACCTATGTGGTGCTGGTCAAGATAGACCAGAAAGAGATCTTCCTCGATCCAGGAGCACTGTTCACCCCCTTTGGGATGCTGCCCTGGTATGAATCGTCGGTGCAGGGCTTGAAGCTGGACCGGGACGGCGGCAGCTGGCTCACCACGCCAGGGACCGTAGCCACGGCGTCGCGCATCGAGCGCCATGCCGCACTCGGATTGGATTCCGGATCACTCCAGGGCAAGGTGACCGTCACTTACACGGGGTTGGAAGCTTCGTGGCGGCGGCTGGACGAGCGCACCGAGGATGCGGCGGCCCGTCGGAAGTTTCTGGAGGATGACCTCAAGGGCTACGTCCCGGTGGGAGTGAACGCCACGCTGACGAACAATCCCGACTGGGACAGCTGGGACGCGCCGCTGGTGGCCGAATACACGATGGAAATTCCGGGCTGGGCTACGCCGGCGGGACGCCGCGCGCTGCTGCCGATCGGAATCTTCAGCAGCGGGGAGAAGCACTCCTTCGAGCATGCGACGCGCGTGCATCCGATCTATTTCGATTATGGCTATCAGCACGTCGATGACGTGACGATCGACATTCCGGCACCGTGGGTCGTGCAGAGCGTACCTGAGTCGAAGGCGCTCGACCTGAAGGGGCTGGTATTCCAGGAGAACTCCGAACGCCACGAGAACTCGCTGCACCTGACACGTGCGCTCACGCTCAATACATTGCTGGTCGAGCCCGCGGCGTACGGTACGGTACGGCAATTCTACAAAACAGTGAGAACGGCCGATGAGAGCCAAGCTGTCCTGTCCTGGGGTGAAGTCACCCGTAACTAGTTCGCGAATGCGACACGGCACGGCCGTAGCCGCCGCAGCGGGATTACTGCTGCTGGCGAGCAGCGGAACGGTCGGCGCCGTCACGGTCCCACCGTGGCTGCAATCGCAGGTTGGAGCCGCACTGCCTGCGCATGACACCGACACCGCAGCGGTGACGCTGTACTCCGAAGTGAACGTTACGGTGCTGCCCGACGGGAAAATGAGAAAGACGCAGCGTGTCGTCTATCGCATCCTTCGTGCCGAGGGTAGCGGGCGCGCGGTGGTGCGTATCGATTTCGACGCGTCGAGCCGGGTGACTCGGATGCACGGCTGGTCCGTTCCCGCGCAGGGCAAGCCCTTCGAAGTGAGCGAGAAGGACTCGGTGGAATCCTCGCTGCTCGGCGTACTGTATGGCGAATTGGTGAGCGATCTGCGCAGCAAGGTGCTGCGGATTCCGGCGGCTATCCCTGGCAGCACCATCGGCTATGAGCTCGAGGAGGAGCTGCCGCCGCGCACGCTGACGGATAACTGGATCTTTCAGGACACGATTCCGGTTCGCGAGGCGCATTACAGTCTCGAGTTGCCTGCCGGCTGGCGCTATCGGGCCACGTGGGTGAATCATCCTGAAGAGCCGGCCACTCAGGCGGGTCCCGCACGCTGGCAGTGGCAGGTACTGGAACAGACGGCTATCGAGCCGGAGGGACAGATGCCTCCATTGCCCGCCGTCGCCGGTTGGCTTGCACTATCGCTGTTGCCTCCTCCGGGTCTCGATCAGGGCTTCCAGAGCTGGAGCGAGATGGGACTCTGGTACGGGAAGCTCACCAGCGGTCGTACGGATGCGTCCGCGGACATCAGGAGCAAGGTCGCCGAGCTCACGAATTCACAGCCAACGATGCTCGCAAAGATGCAGGCATTGGCGAATTTCGTGCAGACCGACGTGCGCTACGTCGCCGTCGAGCTCGGGCTAGGCAGTATGCAGCCGCAGCCTGCCGCTGACGTCTTCACGCACCGCTACGGCGACTGCAAGGACAAGGTCACGCTGCTCAGCAGCATGCTCAAGGAGATCGGTGTCGAGTCCCATTACGTCCTGGTGAATGCGACTCGCGGGGTCGTTACGGAATCCACGCCCGTCGGGTTCGGGTTCAATCACGTCATTCTCGCAATTCGGCTGCCACCGGACGTCAACGACCCGATGTTGTTGGCCACCTACGCGCACGCGAAGCTCGGTAGACTGCTGTTGTTCGATCCCACCGATACCTATACCCCGCTGGGAGGCATGGCAGGCCAGCTGCAGGGCGGCTACGGACTGCTGGTCACACCCGATGCAGGCGAGCTGATTCAGCTTCCGCAGCTGCCACCGGGCAGCAACTCGCTCGAGCGCACGGCGCACCTGCAGCTCGATGAGGACGGACAGCTCAGCGGGGACGTGCATGAGGTCTGGACCGGAGATGTGGCAGCCAGAGAACGCGGCATGCTGGATGCCGCTACCCCGGCTGAACGCATCAAATCGATTGAGGCAGTCATGACCAACTCGTTCTCCGATTTTCAATTGACGAAGGCGGTCGTCGTGAACCGACAGGCTCCAAGCAGGCCGCTGGAGTGGAACTACTCCTTGCAGGCAGAACAGTACGCGAAGCTCAGCGGAGACATCCTGACCGTGCGGCCACGAGTGCTCGGAGCCAAGTCGACGGCTCTGCTCGAGACCGACCAGCCGCGCAAGTACGATATCGAGCTGGAAGGCCTGCGCCGCGATACCGATATTTTCGAGATCGCGCTGCCGGCAGGGTATCAGGTCGAGGAGTTGCCCCCGCCGATCGATGAAGAGCACCCGTTCGCGTCCTACCACAGCAGGACCGTGGCCGACGGCCGGACTCTCCGCTACAGCCGCACAATCGAATGGAAGCGCCTTTCGGTGCCGCGGGCTCAGGCAGAGGAGCTCAAGACTTTCTACCGGGTGATTTTCAATGACGAGGGGAAGCCGGCGGTACTGGAGAAGGTGAGTCACTGAAGGCATTGCGGCCGACGAGGTGACCTCGCGATGCCGGCGACTGTGCATTCGTGCTCGTTTTGAGAGAAATCAACGCACAAGAGCGTCTTTTCGAGCAGAATCGCATCCCTTCGAGGTACGCGGGTCATGTAATACATTGCGGTCGAACGTTCTGTAAGATACTGATTGTATTTAGATAATAGTTCCTCCTCACGCGGGAGCCGGCGCCTCCAGTCCCGCCGTCCGCACCCTATGAGCCAACTTTCGGCCGAGAATCTGCAGCTCTGGCGCGGCGAAACGCATGTGCTGCGCGGCGTATCGTTCGTGCTCAAGCGCGGGCAGTGCCTGCAGGTCACCGGCACCAATGGCGCCGGCAAGACCACGCTGCTGCGGGCGCTCTGTGGCCTGGTGCCGCTCGAGGAAGGCACGATCCGCTGGGGCGGCGGCGACATCCGGAACGATCTGCCGGCCTTCCAGTCCGAGATTGCGTATCTGGGCCATGACAACGGGCTCAAGGGCGACCTCACCGCGCATGAAAACCTCTACTACTCAGTCGGGCTGCAGCGCGAGCTCGCCGCGCCGGCGATCGCCGCGGCGCTCGCGCGCACCGGGGTCGCCGGCCATGCTGCGGCCCCGGTACGGCGGCTGTCCGCCGGCCAGCGGCGGCGTGTCGCGCTCGCCCGCCTGGTGCTGCGCGAGGCGGCGCTGTGGATCCTCGACGAACCGGGCTCGAACCTCGATGAAGGCGGGCAGGGCCTGCTCGGAACCCTGCTCGACGCGCACCTGCGCGGCGGCGGGGCGGCGGTGGTCGCAACGCACCAGCCGCTGCCCCTCGCGCCGGCCCAGCTGCATCCGCTGCTGCTCGCATGAGCCGCGGGCCGGTCGGGTTCGGAACCGCTGCCGCACGCCTGATGGCGCGCGACCTGCGGATCGCGCTGCGCCGTTCGGGCGACAGCCTGCTGCCGCTCGGGTTCTTCCTGGTCGTCACGACGCTGTTTCCGCTGGCGCTGGATCCGGAACTGTCGCTGCTGCGAGACATCGCCCCGGCTGCCCTCTGGGTCGGCGCGCTGTTATCCTCGCTGCTGGCGCTGGACCTGCTGTTTCGTGATGACGGCCAGGACGGTACGCTCGAGCAGCTGGCACTGTGTGGCCAGCCGTTCGCGGGACTGCTGCTCGCGAAGACGGCCGTGCACTGGCTGCTGACCGGTCTGCCGCTGGTACTGGTAGCGCCCCTGGCGGCGATCGCGCTCGGCGCACCGTACGGGGCAATGCCTGGGATCCTGGCTGCGCTGCTGCTCGGGACCGTGGCATTGAGCCTGATCGGAGCGGTTGGCGCCGGGCTCACGATGAGCCTGAAGCGCAATGGTTCGCTGCTGGCGCTGCTGGTGCTGCCGCTCGCGGTGCCGGTACTGATCTTCGGCGCCCGCGCGACGGCACTGGCGATCGCCGGCGAGCCGTCGAGCGCGCCGCTGTATCTGCTCGGTGCGATCGTGGTACTGGCCGCGACCCTGGTGCCGTGGGCATTGGCGGCCGCGGTGCGCATTGGCCTGGAGTAAGCAACGTGGCTTGGGTCTGGTTTCATCGCTTCGGCTCGCCGCCGCATTTCTACCGGCTTGCGACCCGGCTCGGCCCGTGGTTCGCCTGGTCGGCAGCGCTGCTGTGCGCCGCGGGACTGGTCGGCGGCCTCGGGCTGGCGCCGGCCGACTACCAGCAGGGCGACGGCTTCCGGATCATCTACGTGCATGCCCCGTCGGCCTGGCTGTCACTGATGGTCTACGTCGTGATGGCCTCGAGCGCCGCAGTCGGCCTGGTCTGGCGCATGACGGTCGCGCACGCGGTGGCCGCGAGCTGCGCTGCGATCGGCGCATCGTTCACCGCGGTCGCGCTGCTGACCGGAATGCTCTGGGGCCGGCCGATGTGGGGCACCTACTGGGAGTGGGATCCGCGGCTGACCTCGGAACTGCTGCTGCTGTTCCTGTACCTCGGATACATGGGGCTACGCAATGCGATCGATGATCTCGGCCGCGCGGATCGCGCGAGCGCGCTGCTCGCGATCGTCGGCGTGGTCAACGTCCCGATCATCCACTACTCGGTGACCTGGTGGAATTCGCTGCACCAGGCGCCGAGCGTGATGAAGTTCGGCCGGCCGACCATGCCGGCCTCGATGCTGCTGCCGCTGCTGGCAATGCTGGCCGGCTTCACCTGCTTCTTCGTCGCGCTCCTGCTGGTCCGCGCACGGGCCGAGCTGTTGCGGCGCGAGCGCAGCGCGCACTGGATCGGCGCGGCGCTCGCGACTGCTGCCGGTACCGGCAAGGGTCCGGGCGCGGCCGCGGGCTCGGCGGGCGAGGTGCCGGCATGATGAAATTCTTCGCGATGGGCGGCTATGCGGTCTATGTCTGGCCGTCCTACGCCCTGACGGCCGGTGCAGTGATCCTCAACATCCTGTGGGCGCGCAGCGCGCTGCGCACCGCACGGCGGGAGGCGCTGCGCCGCCTGGCCGCCGCGCGGCCCGCCACGACGATGCGCTACGAGATCGGAACATGACGCCACGCCGCCGACGGCTCTACTGGGTACTCGGGATACTCGCCGGCGTGGGCCTCGCCGGCGCGCTCGCGCTGCAGGCGTTCCGCCAGAACGTGATGTTCTATTTCGATCCGAGCAAGATCGCCGCTGGCGAGGTCCGGCCCGGGCAGCGCTTCCGCTTAGGGGGCATGGTCGAGAAGGGCAGCGTGATGCGCACGCCGGGATCGCTGGCCGTCAGTTTCGTCGTGACCGACTTCCGCCACACCGTGCCGGTGCGCTACGACAACGTGCTGCCCGACCTGTTCCGTGAGGGCGCAGGCGTAGTCGCCCACGGGCGGCTCGATGCGCACGGCGTGTTCATCGCCGATGAGGTGCTGGCCAAGCACGATGAGAAGTACATGCCCCCGGAGGTCGCCCGCTCGCTGCAGCAGGCCGCTGCCGCCAACGCGGCCGACGGTGCGCACTGATGGTCGTCGAACTCGGACACTTCGCGCTGATCCTCGCGCTGCTGCTCGCCGCGGCGCAGGCGTTCTTCGGTCTGGCCGGACCGGCGCTCGGGCGCGAGCGCTGGCTTGGCGTGGTGCCGACCGCTGCGACCGGACAGTTCGTGTTCATCGCGCTCGCGGTCGGCGTGCTGGTCAACGCTTTCGTGCAGTTCGATTTCTCGGTGCGCTACGTCGCGGAGAATTCCAATTCCGCGCTGCCGCTGTTCTACCGCATCACCGCGCTGTGGGGCGCGCACGAAGGCTCGCTGCTGCTGTGGATCCTGGTGCTCGCACTATGGACCATGGCGGTCGTGGCGCGTCTGCGCTTCCTGCCGCCGCTGTACGGCGCCCGCGTGCTCGGCGTGCTCGGCATCATCAGCTTCGGGTTCCTGCTGTTCACGCTGTGGACCTCGGATCCGTTCGCGCGCCTGCTGCCGGCGGTACCGGACGGCAACGACCTCAATCCGGTGCTGCAGGATTTCGCGCTCGCCGTGCATCCGCCGATCCTCTACACCGGCTATGTCGGCTTCGCGGTCAGTTTCGCGTTCGCGTGCGCGGCAATGATCGAGGGTCGGCGCGACCAGCTGTGGGCGCGCTGGATGCGCCCCTGGGCAGTGATCGCGTGGGCGTTCCTCGGCTGGGGCATCGCGCTCGGCAGCTGGTGGGCGTACTACGAACTCGGCTGGGGCGGATTCTGGTTCTGGGATCCGGTCGAGAACGCCTCCTTCATGCCGTGGCTGGTCGGCACGGCGCTGATCCACTCGATCGCGGTCACCGAGAAGCGCGGGCACTTCAAGCAGCTGGACGCTGCTGCTGGCGGTCGCGGCGTTCTCGCTGAGCCTGCTCGGGACGTTCCTGGTGCGCTCCGGCGTGCTGGTGTCGGTGCATTCCTTCGCCTCCGATCCGCGCCGCGGCCTGTTCATCCTGGGCTTCCTGATCATCATGATCGGTGGTGCGCTGACGCTGTACGCGTGGCGTGCGCCGCGGCATGCGCTCGAGCGGCGGGTTCGAGGTGCTGTCGCGCGAAGCCTTCCTGCTGTTCAACAACCTGCTGTTCGTGATCGCGGCGGCGGTCGTGTTCGGCGGCACGATGGCGCCGCTGATCGCCGATACGCTGGGCCTGGGCACGCTCTCGGTCGGGCCGCCGTACTTCAACCCGAGCTTCCTGGTGCCGATGCTGCCGATGCTCGCGCTGCTGGCGGTCGGCGATCCATGCACGCTGGCGCCGTGGCGCGCTCGGCGAGTCGCGCCGGACCCTGCTCGTGACCTTCGGGATGGCGCTGGTGCTCGGGCTCGCGGTGGTGTTCGGCGTGTACGCCGCGCCGCTGCCGCTGACGCCGATCGGCGCGGTGCTCGGCATCTGGATCATCCTGTCCTCGCTGGTCGATCCGCTCGACCGGCTGCGGCGGGGCCTGCGCGTGTCGGCGCCGATCGTCGGCATGACGATCGCGCACATCGGCGTCGGCGTGTTCGCGCTCGGCATCACGTTCGTGAAATCCAACAGCGTCGAGCTCGACATCGCGCTCGAAGTCCGGGCAGAGCGCACAGGTCGCCGGCTACGAGTTCCGCTACGAAGGCGTGCAGGACATCGAGGGTCCGAACTACGAGGGCGTGCGCGGCACGGTCAGCGTCACGCGCGACGGTCGCCCGGTGACGGTGCTGCACCCGGAGAAGCGCCACTACTGGGTGCAGGGTACGGTGCAGACCACGGCCGCGATCGCGGCCGGACTGAACCGCGACCTGCTGGTGGCGCTCGGCGAGGACGTCGGCGCCGGAGCCTACAGCCTGCGCCTGCAGTACCGGCCGCTGATCCGCTTCATCTGGCTCGGGGCGCTGATCATGGCGATCGGCGGGGTCGTCACCGTGATCGGCCGCCGTGCGCGCTCGCCGCAGGGCGGAACCGGCGACCGCGCCGCTTGGCATTGCAGACCGGAGAGGTCAAGCCTTGAACCGCTTCGCGCTGCCGCTGGCGGCCTTCGCGCTGCTGCTCGTGGTGCTGACCGTCGGTCTGCTGCACGCGCCGCAGAAGGGCATCATCGCCTCGCCGCTGATTGGCAAGCCGGCGCCGCAGTTCACGCTGCCCGATCTGCTCGAGCAGCCTGGTTCCCTGAGTACGCAGGCGCTGGCCGGACACTGGTCGCTGGTGAACGTCTGGGGCACCTGGTGCGCCGAGTGCCGGGCCGAGCACGAGACGCTGCTGCAGATCAGTCGCGAAGCATCGGGTGCCGCTGATCGGCATCGACTGGAAGGACGACGACGCGGACGCGCGGCGCTGGCTGAACGAACTCGGCAATCCGTATCAGCGCGTCGGCGCGGATCGCGAAGGCCGCGTGGCGATCGACTGGGGTGTCTACGGCGCGCCCGAGACCTTCCTGGTCAATCCTGCGGGGATCGTGGTCCACAAGCACATCGGTGCGATGACGCCGCAGGTCTGGCAGCAGGAATTCGTGGCGCGACTGCCATGAGGCCGCGCGAGTGCTGCTGCGTGCTCGGGCTGGGCGCTGGCCTGCGCGCCGTTCGCGCGCGCGGTCGACAACACGCCGCCGCTGCCGGATCCGGTGCAGCAGCAGCGCTACCTGGATCTCACGCACGAGCTGCGCTGCATGCAGTGCCAGAACGAATCGCTGGCGGACTCCCCGGTCGGCCTGGCCGCGGATCTGCGCCGCGACGTGCGCGAGCTGATCGTCGCGGGCCAGACCGACGAGCAGATCCGCGACCACATGGTCGCGCGCTATGGCGAGTTCATCCTGTTCCGTCCGCGCATGAACCTGCGCAACCTTGGCTGTGGGCGGCGCCGTTCGTGCTGATGGCGGCCGGAGTCGTGATCGCGGTGCGCGTGGTGCGCGGCCGGGCGGCGCTGGTCGGTGCCGACGATGAGCACGCCGATCCGTGGCCGCCGGAATCCTGACAGCACATCGTGACCGGATTCCTGATCACCGCGTTCCTGCTCGCGCTGCTCGCCAGCGCCTTCGTGGTCGTGCCGCTGCTGCGGCGCCGGGAAGGCCAGCGCGCGGCGCGCCTCGTCGCGCTGGCCTCGGTGCTGCTGCTGCTGGTGCTCAGCGGACTGCTGTACGCATGGCGCGGCACCGACCAGTGGCTTGACCAGGCGGCGCTGCCGGCCGGCCAGCCGCCGCCGCCTTCGATCTCGCGCCTGGCACGGCACGTCGAGCTCGAACCGCAGGACGCCTCCGGCTGGGTCGAGCTCGGCCAGGCCTACGCGGAGCTGGGACAATTTCCGCTGGCGCTGCGCGCGTACCAGCGCGCCAACCACATCGACCACGACGCCAATGCGATGGCGTTGTCGGGTATCGGCGAGGCGATGATGCTCGGCGGCGATCCGGCGCAGGCCGCGCAGGCGGGAGCGTTCTTCGAGCGCGCCCTGCAGGTCGATCCGCGCCAGGTGCGCGCGCTGTTCTACAGCTCGATCATCGCGTTCCGCGACGGGCAGCTCGATCTCGCGCGAGCGCGTTCGCAGGCGCTGCTCGGCCTCTCGCCACCGGAAGTGGTGCGCTCCGCTCTCGAGCAGCAGATCGCGGCCATCGACGCGCAGCAGCAGGCAGCAAAGGCTTCGACCGCGGGCGGGGCCGGGGCCGGCGGCGCCCCCGGCACGGTGCACGCCGATCCCGCCACGGCGATCCACCTGCACCTCACGCTCAGCCCGACGCTCGCCGCACAGGTGCCGGCGCATGCGTCGCTGTTCGTGTTCGTGCGCGCCCCGGGTGGCGGACCGCCGCTCGCGGCGCATCGCGGCAACGCCACCTTCCCGCAGGACCTGGAACTGTCGGCGGCCGATGCCCCGGTGGCCGGTCGCAGCGTCCAGGCCGGGCAGAGCGTCGCGGTCGTCGCGCGCATCTCGGCATCGGGCAATGCGCTGCCGCAGAGCGGCGATCTGTACGGCGAGATCCAGGCGGTGGCCGGGAAGGCGGGCGTCAATACGCTGCAGATCGATCGCCTGACTCCGTAGCGCCGCATTGCGGCGGCCTGACCCCGCGCCCATAATCCCGCGGTCTCCCGCCGCCAGGAAATGCGACTCATGAAGCGATTGCTCGCCACGTTGCTGCTGGGTTTCGCCGCCGGATCCGCGCTCGCGGCGCTCAAGGTCGGCGACAAGGCGCCGGATTTCACGACCCAGGCGTCGCTCGCCGGCAAGGCGTTCACGTTTTCGCTCGCCGATGCGCTCCGCAAGGGGCCGGTCGTGCTGTATTTCTATCCGGCCGCGTTCACGACCGGATGCACCACCGAGGCGCACGATTTTGCCGAGGCCACGGCCCAGTTCGCGGCACTCGGTGCGACCGTGATCGGCGTGTCGCACGATGACGTGAACACGCTCAACCGCTTCTCGGTGAGCGAATGTCGCAGCAAGTTCGCGGTGGCCTCGGACGCGGACCGGCACATCATGCAGGCCTACGATGCGGTGCTGCTGCTCGATCCGCTGCTCGCGAACCGCACTTCCTACGTGATTGCCCCGGACGGCACGGTGCTGTACACGTATACCGCGCTCAATCCCGACAAGCACGTCGAAAACACGATGGCAGCCGTCCGCAAATGGGCCGCCGCGCGCTCGCACTGAGCGTCGTTCTCGCCTCCCTGCTGATCGCGCCATACCCGCGCCGCGTTTCCGCGCAGGACTCCCCATCGCCCTCCAGGGCGTTGCCGCTCGACGAGATCAACATCGTCGGCGAGCGCCCAGGACCGCGGCTCTGGAAGGTCACTCGCGGCGATCACGTGCTGTGGCTGCTCGGCACGCTGAACCACCTGCCGAGCTCGCTGCGCTGGCACTCGGGCGAGGTCGACGCCGTCATCCGCCAGTCGCAACAGGTGCTGGCGAGCACTCCGGCCGTGTCGGCGGACCTGGGGCCGATCGGCTCGATCCGGCTGTACTTCCAGTGGCGGCGCAGCGAGAAGAATCCGGACCGGACCACGCTGCGCGACTGGCTGCCGGCCCCGCTCTACGCGCGCTTCGAACTGCTCCGCCAGCGCTTCGATCCGCACGACGGGGAGATCGAGAAGCTGCGACCGAGCCTCGCCGCGCTGCGGCTCTACGAACACGCGATCGCCGCGTCAGGCCTCACCGCTCGCGATGAGGCCGAGCGGGCCGTGCTGCGCATGGCAGAGCGCCGGCACGTGACAGTCCGGCACGCCGCGTTCCGGATCGACGACCCGTCGGCCGCATTGCACGAAGCCAGTGCATTGCCGCCCAGCAACGAGGTCAGCTGCCTGGAGACGACGGTGCGCAGGATCGAGACCGACCTCGCCACGATGCAGGAGCGGGCGCTCGCCTGGTCGATCGGCGATGTCGATCGCCTGCGGCAGCTGAATTTCGTCGACCAGCGCGAAGCGTGCCTGAGCGCGCTGGCCAATGCGCCGCGGCTGCAGGCGCTGGTGGAGCGGGCCAAGGTCTCCTGGGAGCTCGAGGCCGAGGCGGCACTGGAGAAGCTGCCGGTCAGTCTCGCGATCCAGCCCATCTACACGCTGCTGCAGCCGGACGGTCCCCTGGCGAAGTTTCGGGCCGAGGGCTATACGGTGGAGGGCCCTTAACCTGCGGCAGTGCGCCATACGCACTTGTACTGAC
>CAWIQV010000079.1:0-40460 GCA_963838275.1 uncultured Gammaproteobacteria bacterium
TTATCTTGTAAAATCATCATGACTTTTTTTGAACCAACCTCCTGAGCAATAACCGATGCCATTAAATTTGTTTCGTCAGAACGCGCACAGGCAATGACAAGCTCGGTTTGATCCACTTTTTCGTCACGCAAGAAATCCATATTCAGTCCATCATAGTGAATGATCGTGGTATGGGGAAGATGTTCTGTCAAAAAAAGCGCGCGTTCATCATTTTTTTCAATGATACGTACATTCATGCGTCTTTTTTCTAGCAATTTAGCGAGATGAAAAGCTTGTTAATGAGCCGCCTATCATATCTACGGAATGAATTTTTTTTGTTTCAATCCCAAGAAATCGAGGCAATTCCCCGATCGCTTCCGTTTCCCCGATAAAAGTCACCTCATCACCTGGAGCAATACAATCTGGACCATGTGGAATGATGACATCTTTAATCCCTTTTTGATTTGATTTTCGATAAATCAGACCCACCATGACCCCTTCAGGCAAATCCAAGCGAGGGAATATTAGGATTTTCCATCGCGTAGACATTTTAAAAATACGCAGTTGAACAGCTCCATGTGCAAAATATTCGACAGTTAAGGATCCTCCACTACTAATCGTTTTAAGAATTTCATTCGCTGACAAAAGCTCGGGACAAATGAAATAGTCAACATCGAATATACGCCTAAAATCCAACTGAGTCCGATAAAAATAGCGATGTTCATGCACCCTTGCAATCGTAAATGGATACCCTAATTGTTTTGCTAAAGAGCAACTCACGAGATTCGTATCGTCATGATCTGTTAAAGCAACCAACATATGAGGGGATATCTCAAGAAGATCCTCGAGTAATTGCCAATCACTCCCAGAGCCCCATGGGTCGCAATGTCGGCAGATTGGGCTAAGCGCTCTAGTTTTTTCTTATCATGATCGACTACAATCACATTGTGCTGATCATTCGATAACAATCCAGCAACATAACCACCCGTTTCGCCTGCTCCTATAATGACAATATTCATGAAACCTCCTAACGAGTCGTAATGAAAACGACTCCATTCTCGTCCACCAATACAGAATTTTCTGCTTGGGCAACCATACAATGAACATCTTCCACAAGTGGCGCATATCCTACAATCACACCCGCATCTAGGAGCTCGGATAACCCCTGTTGAACCTCTTTAAAAGGCAATCCATCTCGAATAAAATGGTGGATCGCAAAGGGCAATCCATTAAAGCTCCTGATCTTCTTTAACATATCCCTTGAAATACTTGAATGCATGGGTGTTATTTTCGCTAACGAAAAAATAGCAGGGATTCCCTTATCGTGAATATACCCGCGTCCATCGGTTGCAAACGGTTCAATGGCAAAGGTCATCCCCGCCTTAACAACACCACTTGATCGATCATCGTAATTGGGAATAGAAGGCGCAGTATGAATTTGATAATACCCAAGCCCATGACCTGATAAGTTTTTGATCGAGGAAAATCCATAAGATGAAGTGGTCTCCGCAATGATTTTGCCAATCTCCCGCAGCGAAATTCCCACCTTGATGATCCGTTCCGCCGCAAGAAGCGCCGCTTCCACCGCATCGATTAAGCCTTGATATTTCCCTGATAGGTCAATTGTCACAGCACAATCACCAATGGCTCCGTTATAACATACGCCAACATCTAGTTTAATCACTTGATCTAAAAAAATGATATCCTCATTCGGTTGCGGCAGAAAATGAGCGGCTACATGATTGAGGGCAATTTGAGAGAGGAAAGGCTGCCTCTCCGCCTAGCTCAATAATTTTAGCATCAATTTTTTCGATCACCTGATTATATGAAGCCCCTTTCTCTATCAATGATTTTCCAAATAAACGGACTTGATTCGCTAAGAGACCTGCTTTGATAAAATCTTGTTTATATTTTTGATTCATTGAGAACACACCCATTACTTACTCCTCTATTTTTAACACATATGAACGTCAAGAACCAATCAGAAACTGACCTTACGCAAACGGAGCGGCGTTTCGGCTTAGCCCAAATGCCAATCCGTATGAAGAAGTTGAGTTAGAAATATACTTTTCTAGAATGAGTCCAACGATTGCTTGCAATTAATGAAAATGATCGGCAGAATAATCCTCTTTGCACCGGTAGCTCAATTGGATAGAGTACCCGGCTACGAACCGGGCGGTTAGAGGTTCAAATCCTCTCCGGTGCAATGTTTATTCAAGCTTTTCCTTCAGGACCCTTTGCAACTAACGCCTATATTCTGTATTGTCCAACCACTTTGCGTGCTGTCTGCATTGATCCTGCGCCAGGCAGTTTTAAAGCGCTGCATCGTTTCATTGAAAAAGAGCATCTGGTTCCACAAGCCATTTGGTTGACTCACTCTCATTGGGATCACATAGCCGATGCATCACTTGTGCAAGAAAAATACCACATCCCTCTCTCTGTTCATAAGGAAGATGCATTAAATGTAGAATCTCCGGGTAGTGATCAACTCCCTTGCTGGGTGACTATCCCTCCTGTTCACGTCTCCCATTATTTTACAGAAGGGGAAATACTTGAACTCGGCACTCTTAAAGTGGAAGTGATCTGTACCCCAGGCCACACGCCCGGAGGTGTATGTTTCTATCTCCCTGATGCTCAGCTTCTGTTTTCCGGAGATACTTTATTTCAAGGAACCATAGGGAATCTTTCATTTCCAACCGCAAGACCGACGCTGATGTGGCCATCCCTTGCAAAATTAGCAGCACTTCCAGAGAGACTCGAGTACTACCGGGTCATGGTTCGGAAACAACCATTGGTCAAGAACCCTGGTTGAAAGATGCAGAACGTACATTCGGTTGAAATGATTGTGATAATTGCCAAATCTTGGTAAGTTTCTTGTTGAAATAAGAGGTTATTCGTTAAAACTGATAGCCACAAAGACGATAGGAGAAGATAGATGGGAACTCTAGTTGGAAAATACGCACCAGACTTCATTGCTAAAGCTGTTATTGACAATAAAATTGTTGACGACCTGACGCTAAAACAGTATCGGGGTCAAAACGTTATCTTGTTTTTTTACCCCCCTCGACTTTACTTTTGTATGCCCCACAGAATTACACGCTTTTCAGGAGCAGCTTGAGGAATTTGAAAAACGGAATACGGCTGTGATCGGCTGCTCTGTGGACAGTGTCTACTCGCATCTTGCTTGGCTCCATACTCCAAAAGCAAAAGGGGGAATTGAAGGGATTACCTATCCATTAATATCAGATATCAATAAATCTCTCGCAATCGATTACGATGTATTAGCACAGGATGGAATTGCCTATCGCGGGTTGTTTCTGGCCGCAGTGCCCGTCGCGGGCACGTCAGAGTCCGTCGTCGCGGCGCGCGGCACCCCACCCGGCAGCAGCGAGATCAGTCGCGCGGCGAGCGAGCCGGGGTCCGCGCCGGGCCCCGCTCGAGCGGGCAGCGTCGCCAGCAGCGCAGCCAGCTTGCGCGCCGCGGCGAGGCCTGGCAGCCGGGACAGGGCCGCGGCCTCATCCCACGGATCGATATCCAGTCGCGCGAGCGCCGACTGCACCGTCACCACCAGGCCGTTGCTGTCCTCGCCGATCGGTTCGTGCAGAAAGCGGTCGAACCGGGCGCCCAGAAAATAGTCGTGTTGCGATTGCTTCATCGTTGCATGATAGGCGCGGTGCAGCGTGCACATAGTGCGATAGCGAACGCTGGGTCACGCCGCCCTGGGCGCCGGACAGGCCATCTGCAGTTCTGAACGGCGACCTGAGTCGCGAGCAGTACACGCGTACCAACGCGCAGGTCAGGCCTGCCAGAGGATCTGTGCGCACTCGAGCGGCGCGACCACTCCGTCGCGCCACGGTACGGCGCGCGCCGTGTAGTCGCCTGCCGGGCGCGTGGCGGCCACCGTCGCATGGAAGAGGCTGCAGCCCGGCGGAGCGACGGTGCCCGGCACGGGCTGCATCGGCTGCCGCACCGGGTCGCCGCCGGGCAGCGCATCGGCGTACAGCTCGATCCGCACGTCGTCTGCCCGTACCTCGCCGAGGAAGACCTCGACTTCGATCACGTGCCGATCCCCGCCGCTGTCGACGCGCCGCGCCCCGAAGCGCAGCGATCCCCAATGCTCGCGCAGCCCCTGCTCCCAATCGACCAGCGCGCGGCCCGCCGCACCCTTCGCGGCTGCTCGCGCGCGATATTCGGCGGCGGCCGGCAGATAGTGTCGCTCGGTGTATTCGCGCACCGCACGGTTGGTGGAATAGCGCGGCGTCAGCTGCGCCATGCTCTCGCGCATGCGGGCAACCCAGGCCGTCGGAATGCCCTCCGGGCCGCGCGTGTAGAACTCGGGAATGACCTGCCGCTCCAGCAGGTCATAGAGCGCATCGGCCTCGATGGCGTCCCACGCCGGATCATCGCCATGTTCGCGGCCGTCGCCGAGCGCCCAGCCCACCTCCGGCGTATAGGCCTCGGCCCACCAGCCATCCAGTTCCGACAGGTTGATGCCGCCGTTGACGAGCACCTTCATGCCGCTCGTGCCGCAGGCCTCCCAGGGCCGGCGCGGCGTATTGATCCACACGTCCACGCCCTGCACCAGCTGCTCGGTCAACAGCATGTCGTAGTCGCCCAGGAACATCACGTGCGGGCGCACTTCCGGCTGACGGATGAAGCGGATCCATTCCTGGATCATGGCCTGGCCGGCCGCGTCGGCCGGGTGCGCCTTGCCGGCGATGATCAGCTGCACCGGCTGCGCCGCGTTGCTCGAGCAGGCGCAGCAGCCGCTGCGCGGTCGTGCAGCAGCAGGTTCGGGCGCTTGTAGGTGGCGAAGCGCCGCGCGAAGCCCAGCGTCAGCGCATCCGGATCGAACAGGTGCCGTGCGCCCTCGATGTCCTCGGGCGCCGCGCCGGCCGCGGTCAAGTTGCTGCGCCAGCCGCTCCGCGCGCGTACTCGACCAGCGCCGCTGCGCGCATTGCCGCGAAACCGCCACAGCCGCGCATCCGACGCGCGGCGGATGTCGCTGCCCGAGGGATTCGGTCGACGCCGATCCAGCGGTCCTTGCCGCAGGCCTCGGTCCACAGCTCGTCGGCCTGCGGCGAATCCCAGGTCGGCATGTGCACGCCGTTGGTCACATGTCCGACCGGGACCTCCGCCTGCGGCCAGCGCGGGAACAGCGGCTGGAAGAGCTGCCGGCTCACCTCGCCGTGCAGCCGGCTCACGCCGTTGACGGCGCCGCTGCCGCGCATCGCGAGGTACGCCATGTTGAACGGCTCGGCCGGATCGTCCGCGGTTCGCGCCGGCCGAGCGCCAGCAGATCCGTCAGCGGGATGCCGCAGCGTCGTGCTCGGCGTAGCTGCCGAGGTACTGCTCGATCAGCTCCGGCTCGAAGCGGTCGAAGCCCGGCGGCCACCGCGGTGTGGGTGGTGAACAGGTTGCCCGCGCGCGTGGCGGCCAGCGCGACGTCGAACGGCTGCGCCGGTGCTCCTCCATGAAGCTGCGGGCGCGCTCCAGCACCGCGAACGCCGCGTGGCCCTCGTTCAGATGGCAGACCTCCGGCGCGCAGGCCCAGCGCGCCGAGCAGGCGCCAGCCGCCGATCCCGAGCACCAGCTCCTGCTGCAGCCGCAGCTCCGGACCGCCGCCGTACAGCTCGCTGGTGATGCCGCGATGCGCCGGATAGTTGGCCGCATCGTTGCTGTCGAGCAGGTACAGCTGCACGCGGCCCGACCTGCACCTGCCAGGCGCGCAGCCAGACCGAGTAGCCGGGCAGCGCGATCTCGAGCCGCAGCCACTCGCCGTTCGGCTGGCGCAGCGGCGTGATCGGCAGCTGGCCCGGGTCGTTGTAGGGATAGAGCGCCTGCTGCGCGCCGTCCTGGTCGATGACCTGGCGAAAATAGCCCTGGCTGTAGAGCAGTCCGACGCCGACGACCGGCACGCCCAGATCGCTGGCCGCCTTGAGCTGGTCGCCGGCGACGTTGCCGAGTCCGCCCGGAGTAGATCGGCAGCGCCTCGCTCAGCATGAATTCCATGCTGAAGTACGCGACCGTGCTCAATGCGGTATCGGGATGAGCGCGCTGGAACCACGCGCCGGCACGCAGCCGCTCGCGCCGCCTCTGCGCCAGTTCCTCGACGCTGTGCCGGAACGACGGCTCGGCGAGCCTGCGCCGCAGCTTGTCGCGCGACACGGTCTGCAGTACGACCCAGGGATTGTGCGTGAGGTCCCAGAGCACGGAGTCGAGCTCGCGCCAGACCTGGTCGGTCGAATGATTCCACGACCAGCGCATGTCCAGCGCCAGCTCCGCCAGGGCATCGAAGCCCTCGATGTCGGCGGCCACCAGCCGCTGCCGCGGCTGGACGATCGACGTCGGTGTGCTCATGTGCGCTCCGTCGGTGATGCCGCCCTTTATACGCCCGATGGGCGCGATCCGCTCCCTGGGCGCGACGCGCTCCATGGGCGCGACGCGTTCCATGGGCGCGCCATGGTGTTGTTCGCCATCGCACAGAGTCCGGGACCGGCGGCGTGCAGAATGCATCGACATCGACCTCGCCGCATCGGAGTGCCCCATGACCCAGCGATTCAAGCCCGAGCAGCCGCCCTGGCAACCCAGGATCGACGAACCGGTGCCGTTCCATACTGGCGTGCCGCCGCGCAGCCTGGTCGGCGAAGTCACGGACCGCTCGGAGCAACTGGATGATGTAGCTGCAGAGGAAGCCGAGGGCAGCACCGCCGATCCCGCCCCGCCCGACCGGACCGAGCGGAATCGTTGAGGGTCCGGACGGTGCACACACAGCCGATCACCGGCCAGCTCGATGCCGACCAGCGCGACGTACTCGAACGACTGCTGCGCTCGCAGCTCGCCACGCTGCACCAGTCGATGGCCGCGGCTCGTGACGGGCTGCCGCGGCGCGAGCACGCGCGGGCGCAACTCGAGCAGGATCCGCACGAACTGCAGCAGCAGGCCGGGGACTTCGAGGTCGAGGCTGACCTGTCGGATCTCGAGACCGCCCAGAGCGACGCGCTGCTGGATGCACTGCAGCGAGTGCACGGTGCGGACTACGGTCGGTGCGCGGACTGCAGTGCCGGGATTGCGTTCCAGCGGCTGCTGGTGGAGCCGCAGGCCAAGCGTTGCGTGGCGTGCGAGACGACGCTCGAGCACGCCGCGGGTTTCGAGCGCGGCCCCGCCGGCTGATCACTCGGCGGCAGACTGCCACCGATAGGCGACGGACAATGCCACCGTTCCCTGGAATTTCGACGTCGTGACGGGACTCACGGCCCCGCTGCCGAGCAGCCGATCGATGGCAGCCTCGGTGTTCAACAGCCAGTGCTCCCGGAAGGTCCAGGTCGCGCTGAATCCCAATCCCGCCGCGTTGGCGCTGCCATAGGCACTGAACCTGGGAAACCCGGAAGCCGCAGACTGGGCCGCGGAGATGCCGAATTCCTTGCGCTGATACAGCCGATCCGCAAACGTGATCGACGGCCCCGCCAGCATGATCAGGTTGGCGGAACTGCCCGGCAGGGGCATGAACGCCTCGAAATCCCCGATCGCTCCGTCCGCGCCGCCTACGAACTGCCGGACGTCGACGCGCAGCACCAGCGGCAGGCCCCTCGAGATCGCATAGGACGCGAACAGCTTGACCACCGGTGCTGGCGGGATATCGCCGAAGCCGCGCGGACGCTCATAGTAGTTGGTCAGACCGCGGCCCAGATCGTAGCCCACCGCCGCTCCCACCCGGTAATGGGCGCCGTGCAGGAAATTGACTCCGAGTCCTTCGCCGACCGAAGCGAACGCCAGGTCGAAATAACGCACGTCAATCACCGGACCGCTCTGGAACCGGTAGGACTGCGAGCCTGCGTAGCGCGGCTGCACCACCTCTGCCAGGCCCAGCGTCGTGCGCCACTTCGGCGCCTCGGGCATGAAGAGCGAGTACAGGCTGATGCCGCCCGGATACTGCCATTCCTGCAGCGGTGAGGGCGTCTGCGCGTGCGTGAGGCGCGGGACGCAGGCCCAGAGCACGCACGCAACGACCGCCAGCCATGGCGGCCGCATGGACAGGCGTTGCATGACACGCCTCCAGAGCGCCATGCGCGCTCTTGTACGGTGCGTCACGATCGCGCGTGCGGTCGCTCTGCCGCGGAGCTGTAGTCCTGACGCTCGGCTTCACTGCGTAGCATGGTGATCGCCCCTCGTACGGTGTGGCACTGGAATGGATGGCGCCACTGCGGGCGCAGCGCGCACGCGACCGGCTGCCGTCAGATGCGCCAGGCCAGCAGCAGCCAGATGGCCTGGGAGCTCTGGTAATTGCGCAGATCGAGCTGGTCGTACTCGGCGCGCAGGTTCAGGTGATCGAAGAACGTGACGCCGAGACCGCCGCCATACAGGAATGATTCCCGGGTATGCGAAGACTCCAGGCCGGCATTCCCCAGGGAACCGGAATTTACGTCGAGCCGGACGTCATAGTAGAAATATCCCGCCCTCGCGAACAGCTCCACCGGGCCCAGCGGAATCGTACCGACCACCGAGGGCTCGAAACCGTTCAGATGGACGCTGTAGTGGCCGTCATGTCCGGTGGCGGTGAATTGATCGCCCGGCGTCCCGAGATCGACATAGGCCGCCTCGATGCCGATATAGGGGTTGAACCGGTACCCGGCGAACAGCTGCCACGCATTGTCGTGGGAATGCACGATGCTGCTGATGGCCTGCCCCACGTCATCGAGATTGTCGATGTGCAGATCGAACTGTCCCCATCCCCCGCCGAGATACACGCCGGCGGGATTGGCGGCCATGGCGGGCGCGGCGATCAGGCAGAGGGCCGCAGCGCCCGCCGCGGCTGCGGTGGACCGCGCGCTCAGATACGACCCAGCAGCAGCAGCACCACGACCACCACGAGTACCAGTCCCAGCCCGCCGCTGGGCAGGTAGCCCCAGTTGCGGCTGTATGACCAGTTCGGAATGGCTCCGACCAGCATCAGGATCACCACGATCAGCAGTACGGTTCCCAGCGTCATCCTTCGCTCCTTCGATCATCCGCCATGATGGGCATGCGGACCTGTGCAAGGGGACCCACGTTACGGGGGATGGCCGGCGTGGTCTGTGCGCTGGCGTACCACCCTCAGTGGTCGCGCTGCCGGTTCGGAATGGAGGGCGCAGTGCGCCGCCCGGCGCTGGCGTCCGGCCGCGCATGATCGTCGCGCGCGGGACCCACGCGGTAGTCCGATCCCCAGCCGCCATACACGGCTCCCGGAGCTTCGTAGACTCCGCCCACATAGACGCCACCGCCGCGGGAGTACCCGGGCCCGCCGACCACGCACGCACTCAACGCGCCGAGCAGCAGCGCCGACGCGAGCAGCAGCCCCGTCGCGACCAGCCGCCCCTTCGGCCGTAGACCGTTCATCGCGGCTCCTGAGGGCGGCCTTCGTCCGGTGCGCTGTCCGTCCACTCCATCAGGCCGATCGGCGCACCGACCGGATCGGCAATGATGGCCAGGTTGCCGCCGTGGCGATCCGGCCGCGGCTCGAGCAGGACCTGGCCGCCCAGTGCGACCGCCCTGGAAGCGACGCCGGCGACATCGCGCACCCGCACGAAGCCCAGCCAATGGGCGCGCCGCCCGGGAGCCTGGTCGGGAAAGGAATTGATGCTGGCGCGGGCAAAGCCATCCGAGGAGAGGATCGCGTGTTTCAGGCTGTCTTCGCCCGGCACGTCATCGACGTCATATACGATCACGGCGCGGTAGAAGCCCGCGTCAGCCGACGGATCGCGTACCTGCAGCGCACACCAGATCCACTCGCCCGGCTCGGCGAGCACGTCCGCCGGGTCACCGCTGCTGGAAGCCAGGATCCCGAATACCGCGCCGGCGGGATCGCGCAGCACGGCCTGGCGACCGCGGCCCGGATAGGTCCGGGAGGCGAATACGACCCGCGCTCCATGCTCCAGCGCCGTGCGGCTGGTCGCGTCGACATCCCTGACGGCGAGAAAACTGAGCCATACCGGATGCCCGTGCTCGCCAGCCGGCGTCGCGCGCTGCAGCACTCCGGCCACCGGCCGCCCGCCGACATAGGCGAGCGCGTAGTCGCCGCGTGCGTTCGCGGCATCGGCGAACGTCCAGCCGAACACACCACCGTAGAAGCGCCGGGCCGCATCGAGATCCGGCGTCACGAGATCCGCCCATACCACCTTGCCGACATGGTGTTCCGCGCTGGCCGGCTGCACCAGTGGCGGCAGATCCATCGTCCCTGCCGCAGCCACCCCGGCAGCGGCCGTCACCGCGATCAGTAGCGCGAGCCGCTGCGCCGGACGGAGCGCCAGGCGCCGGGATCGGCTGGCATCGGACCGGCCATCGGCAACCCTGATGGTGCGTCGTTGCAGATCCATGCCAGCTCTCCCGTGGACTTGATAGCTTCGCGTCCACTCTTAGCTGGTGCCCGCACCGGGAGTCTGTTCGCTATCGCACCTAGCCGGCTCGCACGGCTAGCCGAGCATGATCTCCGTCGCCGGCGCGCGCAGGTTGTAGTGCGAACTCATCGAATGCCCGTAGGCGCCGGCGTTGGCGATCAGCAGCACGTCGCCTTCGCGCGTGGGCGGCAGCAACCGGTCGTGACCCAGAAAGTCCGCGCTCTCGCAGATCGGACCGACCACGTGCGCGAGTTCGGTCGACGGATCCTCCAGGCGCGTGAGGTTCACGATCTCGTGCCAGGCACCGTAGAGCGCCGGACGGATCAGCGAGTTCATCCCGGTTGCGATCCCGACGTAGCGCACCTCGTCCTTGGACTTCAGCTGCGTCACGCGCGCGATCAGCGCGCCAGCGGCGGCCACGAGGTAGCGGCCGGGTTCGATCCACAGCGCCACGTCCGGTCGCGCCTGGCGCGCCGCCTTGAGCACGGTATCGAGCCGCTGCAGGTCGAGTCCGGGTTGCCCGTGCCCCTCCGGCACCCCGAGTCCGCCGCCGACGTCGATCACACGCAGCTGCGGCAGCCGCTGCGCGAGCTGCAGCAGCACGCGCGCGACCTCGGACCAGTTCGCGGCGTCGAAGATCCCGCTGCCGGAGTGCGCATGCAGGCCGGTGATCTGCACGCCGTGCTGGTGCGCGAGCGCCAGCGCGGTATCGATCTCGTCCAGCGGCACGCCGAATTTAGCCTGCGTGCCGGCGGTGCGTACGTGATGGTGGTGGCCGCGTCCGATGCCCGGATCGACCCGCAGGAATACGCTGCGGCCGCGGAACGACTCGCCCCATTCGCGCAGGATGTAGACGTTGTCGATCGTGAGCCGCACGCCCGCGGCGAGTGCCCACGCATACTCATCGCGCGGCGCGAAATTGGGCGTAAAGAGGATGCGCTCGCGCGGCAATGCCGGGCAACGTGCGCGCGCAGGTGCTCGATCTCCCCGCGCGACACGCACTCGAAGCTCAAGCCCTCGGCCGCGAGCAGCTGCAGGATCGCGGGATGCGGGTTGGCCTTCATCGCATACAGCACGTGATCGACGGCGCCCAGACCGCACAGCGCACGGGCGGCGGCGCGAACCACCGTCGGGTCGTAGACATAGGCACAGTCGTGCCGCTGCGCCAGCGCCAGCAACTCGGGGCGCCGCGCGCGCCACCACGGTTCTCGCGGTGCCGTCGGAGCCGCCGCTGGCGCGAACAGCTGCTCCCAGGTCGGGCCGAGCACCGCGCCGCTGCGCACCGGACGGATCAGGCGCTCGTGCAGGTCGTTGACCAGGCGGTCGCCCTGCTCTTCGTCGACCACGAAGGTGAAGTTGAGGTCGTTGGCCGCCTGGCTGAGCAGGTACACGCGCTGCTCCGCGAACAGCTCGAAGGCCTCGCCGAGCTGCTGCAGGATGGCGCGGATGTTGCGCCCGACCAGGCTCACCGATGCACAGGGCCCGAGGACCTGCGCCCGGCCGAGCTGGGACAGGTCCGCCAGCAGCGCCTCGAGTACGCGCGCATCGAGCGTATTCGCGGCCGGGTCGAGCGATACCGTCACGTTGGTCTCGGAGGTGGAAACCAGGTCGACCGACAGGCCGTGACGCTTGAAGAGCTGGAACGCATCGGCCAGGAATCCGACCTCGTGCCACATTCCCGGGCTGTCCAGCGAGACCAGCGTGATGCCCTTCTTGATGCACACCGCCTTGACCTGCGCGGCGCCATCGCCGAGCTGCGGCGCCGATGTGCGTGCCTTCGAGCGCGGGCTCTGGGTCGCGTAGACGGCGATCGGGATCTGCAGCGACTTCGACCGGCAGGATGCAGCGCGGATGCAGCACCTTGGCGCCGCTGCTCGCGATCTCCTGCGCCTCGTCGTAGTGCAGCGCGCGCAGCAGCCGCGCCTGCGGCGTCGAGCGCGGATTCGCGCTGAACATGCCCGGCACGTCGGTCCAGATCTCCAGCCGCGCCGCGTGCAGCTTGGCCGCGAAATAGGCGGCCGAGGTATCCGAGCCGCCGCGGCCGAGCAGCACGGTGTCCCCGGCAGCGTCGCTCGCGATGAAGCCCTGCGTCACGATCACGCCCGGTAGCGCCGCGAGCCGCGCCTGCAGCGCGCGATCCGGCGCGTAGTCGCAGGTCGCGGAGAGGAAATTGGCGCGCGTCGAGGCGCCGGCGCGCTGCTTCGGCGGTCATGCCGCTGCGCGCATCCCACCAGTGCGCATCGAGCCCGGCCGCCGCGAGGTAGCGTGCGCCGAGTTCGGTGGCCATCAGCTCGCCCGCGCGCCATCACGCGGGCGCGGGTGCGATCGCTGATCTCGCGCGGTCAAGCGCGACGCCGGCGGCGAGCTGGCGCAGCTCCGCGAAATAGCGCGCGAGCTGGTCGCTGACACCGACACCGAGCTCGGCGCGAGCAGCTGGTGCCGCTGTTCGATCGCCTCCAGCACCGGTGCGTGTGCGCCGCGCAGCGCGGCCTGCAGCAAGGCTTCGAGCCGGTCGGTGATGCCGCTGATCGCCGAATGCACGACGCAGCACCCGCGCGCCGGCGGCGAGCCGCGCGCGCACGACGGCGGCGATATTGTGCCAGTTGCGCGAGTGAGGACACGCTCGTGCCACCGAACTTGAGCACGACCCAGGGGAGATGCCCGCTTGACGCCATGAACTACTCGCGTAGGGCCCGGAGCGTTGGGGCAGCGGAAACCGGCGCCGCGGATCGGCGGACGCCGCGCGCGGCCGTGCCTAGAGGTCTTCGTCGTCGAAGACTTCGCGCAGATCTTTTTCGAGTTTACGGTCCGCCAGCACTTCCTCGAGCCGGCTCCACGCGGCCTTGCCGCGCTTGCCCTGCTGACGCACGCGCTTGTCCACGCGCGCCAGCAGACCGTCGTAGTCAGTGCTGTCCTCTGACTCGGCGATGAATTCCTCGTCCAGATCGAAGCTTTCGTTATCGCGTTCAGACATCGGTATTTTCGCCAGACTTCGCAAACAATGATAAGAAAATCAATGACTTAAATGACAAACGGCCCAATCAAGCAGCGAACTATAGCTGATTTGCGCGCCCGTTCAACCTTCCCGTGTCGCCGCCGCCGGCCGCGGGTCAGCCTGCCGGCATACTGACTGTGACCGGATCACCGGCCCGTGCGTTCAACCGCCGCGCGGCGCTGCCCTCGCGCACCGCGAGTTCCAGCATCCCGGACGAGTTGACCAGTGCAATGGGCTCTTCGCGCGCGCCATCGAGATAGGTCCTGACCAGTCTTACGCACTGCCCGCCGCACTGGATTCGCGGGTCGGCGATTTCACCTAATGCATTGCCCGCGATGGTCGTGAGCAGGTTGCCGTAGCGGTCGATCACGGCGACCACTCCGTGCAGCGTCCCGTCCGGCTCGAATCGCCCGGGAGAGAGGGTGCCCCTGCCGAGCAGGTGGGTCGGTCCGAGCTCCCTCGGGAGGATGCGGCCAGCGGCCAGCTCCGCGGCCAGCGGCGCCATCAGGTCGCGCCCGTGGAAGGTCGCGCTCAGCGCAGGCAGCGCCAGCCGTGCACCGATTCCCGGTCCGACGCGGTAGGCGATCGCTGCGGGCCAGGCCCGCGCGAGCAGGTCGAGCAGCCCGTTGTCCGGCGCGACGAAGCACTGCCCGCCGGCCTCGAGCACGACGATCGCGCGCTCGCCGCCGACGCCGGGATCGACGACCGCCAGGTGCACCGTGCCTGGCGGGAACTGCGGCTGCACGCAGCGGAGCCAGTAGCCGGCCGCGGCGATGGCGAAGGGCTCGATCTCATGGGTCAGGTCGATGAGCTGCAGCTGCGGCGCGCGCTGCACGATGCGGCTCTTCATGATCCCGACATACGGATCGTGCAGGCCAAAATCGCTGGTCAGCGTCAGGATCGCCACGTCAGTTCGACAGATCCGCCTCGAGCCCGACCGTGGCGAGCACTCCGTCCGCCTTCGCCAGCACCTCGCGTGCATAGTCCCAGTGGATCGCGACCGTGCTGTCACCGACCGCAGTGCGCAGCAGCTCGGCGAACTGGTCCACATCGGGTTCGAAACTCTGGCCCTGGGCGTCCACCGGCGGATGGGCCTCGAGCAGCAGCTCGCCATCCACCCAGGCGACCTTTACCGGTTCATTGATGATGCGCACCGGCGTGCCGACCGGAATCAGCGGGAACAGTGCCGCCACGTCCTCCGGATACATGCGGATGCAGCCGTGCGTGACCGCGAGGCCGACCGCGATCGGATTGTTGGTGCCATGGATCAGGTAGGTGCCGTTGCCCGCGGCGAGCCGCATCGCGAAGGCACCGAGCGGATTGTCCGGACCCGGCGGTACCCGCGGCGGCAGCGGATCACCGTCGGCCGCATGCTCGGCGCGTACCGACGCGGTCGGAATCCACACCGGGTTCTTCTCCTTGGAGATCACGTGGGTGACCCCGAGCGGTGTGCGCCAGTCCATCTTGCCGATGCTGACCGGATAGGAAATGACCACCTGCGGCGCGCCGCGGCGCGGCTTGGGGAAGTAGTAGAGTCGGTGCTCGGGCAGGTTCACGACGATGCCGACGTGCGGGCCGGGCGGCAGGATGTGCCGGCTCGGGATCAGCAGGTGCCTGCCGGCCCCGGGCAACCACGGGTCGATGCCCGGATTGACGCGGATGAGTTCCTCGGACCCCAGGCTGTAGGTCCGGGCCAGGTCGTAGAGGGTATCTTCGTAGACGGTCGTGACCGTCCTGTCCTCGCCGACCACGAGCTGGTCCGGATTCTCGAGCGTATAGGTCGTGGCCCGTGCCTGGGGGGAACCCGCCGCGCCCAGGCATGCGGCCAGCACTACGAAGAGGCCCTCGACCCGACAATACCGCGCCATCGCACTCCAAATCCTGATCCAGTCCACGCTTTTAGCGTACCACGCACCCGACTCCCCTTTGTGACCATTTTCCGTGCCGGGGCGGGGACTTGGGTCTGTTCCGGCCCTCAAGTCCGCCCCCCGGCCGCCGATACCCCCGCTATGGAAATCCCGATTGCACCGGCGGTGTGCGCGAGCGTGCCGACCCGGCCAGGGGGACAGCGCGCCGGCAACACTGAGGACCCTTGCCCATGAAACGCATCCTGTTCGTAGCGACCGGCACGGCGCTGCCCGATGCCGTGCGTGCGCGGCTGGCTCCGCAGCGCGCACGCTGGCACATGGAGCATGTGAGCACTGCAGCCGCCGCGATCGCGATGCTCGAGGGCGCGGAGTTCGACGCGATGATCTGCGACCTGGCGATGCCCGGTAGCGATGCGCCTGACGTGCTGGCGCACGCGCAGCGGCTGTATCCGAACATGGTGCGACTGTGCCTGGCGGAATCGCTGCAGGGCGATGCGTTCCTGCGCGCCGTACCACTCGCCCACCAGTTCCTGGACAAGCCCTGCAACGCCGAAACCCTGTTCGAGGTCGTGGAACGCACCTGCGCGGTGCGCGAAATCCTCGGACGGCCGGCGATCCGCACGCTGGTGGGCAGGCTGCAGCAGCTGCCCTCCACGCCCCAGACCTTCAAGGCGCTGTCGGAAGCCATCGCCGAGCCCAACGCGCACAGCGACCGCATTGCCGAGATCGTGAGCCAGGACCAGGCGCTGAGCGTCAAGACCCTGCAGATCGTGAATTCCGCGCTGTTCCGGCGCCGCACGCCGATCAGTTCGATCCACGCGGCAGTGGCGTTCGTCGGGCTCGAGATGATCAAGTCGCTCGCGCTGTCGGCGTGCATGTTCAGCGCGCTCGAGGCATCGCCGGCCGCCAGCCGCCTGCTCAAGGATCTGCAGGTGCGTTCGATGCGCCGCGCCCAGTTCGCGCGCATGCTGCTCGACGGATCGCGCTATGCACAGGAAGGCTTCACCGCCGCGCTGCTGCTCGATGTCGGCGAGGCCGTGCTCGCGCTCGGCTCCCCCGAGCAGTTCCAGCAGATGATCGCGCTGGCCCAGGCGCGCTCCCAGCCGTGGTACGAAGTCGAACCGGAGATCTTCGGCGTGGCCCATCCGGAGGTCGGTGCCTACCTGCTGGGGCTGTGGGGCCTGCCGATCGAGCTGATCGAAGCCGTGGCCTACCACCACCGCCCGAGCCGCGTGGCGCACCGGCAGACCGACGTGCTGCTGGCGGTCCACGTCGCCGATGCGGTCACGCGGATCAATCCGGACAACCCCGGCAACCTGATGGACCGCCTCGATCCGGAGTTCGTCGAGCGCCCTGAGATCGCGCTGTGCCTGAAGTCCTGGATGCTCGATCCCGAGCCCGAGTCCGGCCTCGCGCAGGACCCGGCCGCCTAGGCCCGAGGCAAGCCAACCGCCATGGCCGACAGCGTTCCAGGCAAGGTACTCTGCGTCGACGGCGACCAACGCCTGCTCGAGAGCCTGCAGCTGCAGCTGCGTGGGCGCTACGAAGTGCTGGTAGCCGCGAACGCGAACGACGGACTCGAACTGTTGCGCGGCGATGCCGACATTGCCGCGGTCATCGCCGACCTCGCGGTGCGTACCCGGGATGGCGCGACGTTCCTGACCAGGGCACGCCAGGTCGCACCGAACGCCGGACGCATCCTGCTCACCGGCCATACCGACCTGAACTCCGCGATCACGGCCTTCAACGAGGCCCAGGTGCTGCGCTTCCTGACCAAGCCATGCCCGACGCGCGAACTGTACTCCGCGATCGATGCCGCGATCGAATTTCACCGTCGCGAGCGCGGCGAGCATACGGGCCTGCGCCGCGCGCTCAAGGCGCAGATCACGAGCCAGGACGCGGTGACCGGGCTTGCCAGCCGCACGCGCTTCAACGAGATCCTGCACGGTGTCTGCGGCGAACTCGACAGCCTCGACGAGGGCCGCAGCTGCGCCGTGCTGCTGATCCATCTCGAGAACCTGCACGACATCAACACGGTGCAGGGTCATGCCGCCGGCGACCAGGTACTGCAGGTCACGGCGCGCCGGCTGCGCGAGCTCTGTCCGGCGGCGCGCGGCATCGCCCGCTGGGGCGATGACGAGTTCGCGCTCGTGCTGCCGACCGATTTCGTCGACGAAGCGGTGGTCAGCAAGACCGCGGAGGCGCTGATCGCGCAGCTCGCGGTGCCGATCGCGCTGGCCGCGACCGCGCAGCGCATCCGCGCCTGCATCGGCATCGCGGGCATCCCGGTGCATGCGACCGATGCCGCGACCGCGATGAAGTTCGCCGACATCGCGCTGCGCCAGGCGCGGCTCAAGGGCGGGGGCGTGGCCTGCCTGTTCCGCTCGGACTGGGCACAGCGCGTCGAGTACCGCTACCAGCTGCTGGTCGCGCTGCGCGAGGCGATCGAGGCCGACGCGCTGCACCTGCACTTCCAGCCCATCATCGACCTGACGGCCGGCTCGGTCCGCACCCTCGAGGCGCTCGCGCGCTGGCAGCATCCGACCCTCGGCCTGGTGCCGCCGGCGAAGTTCATCCAGCTCGCCGAGGAGAGCGGGGACATGCCGCGCCTGGGCCTGTGGATCCTGCGGCAGGTGTGCCGCGAAGGACGCGCGCTGGTCGGCAAGTACTGCGCGCGCGTGGCAGTCAACGTGTCGATGCAGCAGCTGCTGCACGACGAGTTCCTCTCGCACCTGGATGCGGCCTTGCGTGCCGGGTCGCTCGACCCGCGGGAACTGGCGATCGAACTGACCGAGTCGGTGTTCTCGCGCGATGCCGACCGGGCACTCGAGCGCGTGACCGCATTGCGCCAGCGCGGCATCTCGGTCGCGATCGACGACTTCGGCACCGGCTATTCCTCGCTGGCCTACCTGCAGCGCTTCGCGGCCGATACGATCAAGCTGGACCGCTCGTTCGTCGCGACGCTCGGTCAGGGCGGTGAGACGATCATCTCCGCGGCGCTGTCCATCGGCCGCAGCTTCGGCATGGAAGTCGTGGTCGAGGGGGTCGAGACCGAGGAGGAGCGCCGGCAGCTCACGGCACTCGGGGCCAGCATCTTCCAGGGGTATCTGTATGGCCGGCCGATGCCGCGCCAGGAGATCCCGCGCTGGTTCGCCGGCTGTCCGTTCGTGGCCGCGCCGGGAGCAGCCGCGGCGCAGGAACCGGTAGTGGAAGGGGCCGGAACCTATACCCAGATCATGAAGCAACTGGTCTGACCGACTTCCCGTCGCCCTCCTGGGTCGTGGTCTTCGGGCCGCGGCGGAGCGGCTCTCTTTTCCCGCTCGATCCGTGACGATAGTATACTGTTTATATGTACAGTATCCGTGTCACGTACACCCATGCCGGACTGCCGGCAGGCCCTGGTGCATGGCCGATCATGACCCGGTGATGGCGCGCTGCACGACACGCGAGCAGCTCGAGCAGCTCTGCCAGCGCGGAACGTGGCGCGGCGATGCCAGGCCGGTGCAGCCCACGGGCTTTGCTGCGCTCGATGCGCACCTGCCCGGCGGGGGCTGGCCGACCGGAGCGATCGCCGAACTGATGCCGGAGCTCGCGGGCATCGGTGAGCTGCGCCTGGTGGCTCCGGCCCTCGCCGCATTCGCGCACGCCGGCCGGTACATCGCATGGATCGCGCCGCCGCTGCTGCCGTACGCCCCGGCCCTGGCCGGGGCCGGACTGCCGCTCGAGCGCATGCTGCTGATCCGTACCCGCGATCCGAAGGAGTCGCTGTGGGCGGCGGAGCAGATGCTGCGCTGTCCACTGTTCGGCGCGGTGCTCGGCTGGCCGGCCACGATCACCGACCGCAACGTGCGCCGGCTGCAGCTCGCCGCCGAGGCGGGAGGCAGCCTCGGCATCCTGTACCGCCCGCCGCGGGCGGCCCGCGAACTCTCCCCGGCGGCATTGCGACTGCGCCTCTCCCCGCAGGTCGATGGCCTGGCGGTGGAAATCCAGAAGGTGCGCGGTGGCCGGGCCGGCACGCAGCTGCGGCTGTCCCTGACCCCGGACCGCCCGCAGCCCGCTCTCGCTGTCGACGCTGGCGCTGTCGATGGGATCCATGATGCTGTGGCTCTGCATACGCCTGCCGCAGCTCACGCCTGATCCGTCCGCGGCGCACGCCGCGCTCGAGCGGCTGGCGGCATGGGCCTATCAGTGGAGCAGCCACGTCAGCTTCAGCGCACCGGAACTGCTGTGGCTGGAATTCGATGCCAGCCGCAGCCTGTTCGGTGGCCGTACGGCACTGCTCGGCAGGATCGAGCACGGGCTGGCGCAGCTCGGCTGTGCGTACTGCTGCGCGCTGGCGCCCTCGCCCACCGCCGCGGCACTGCTCACGCGCGCGCCGCCGCCGCGCCACGTGCTCACGCGCCCGCAACTGCGGCCACGGCTCGATCCGCTGCCACTGTCGCTGCTGGAACTGCCTGAGGCAACGCACGCGGCGCTGCAGTCCGCCGGGCTGACCTGCATCGGGCAGGTACTGGCGCTGCCCGACGCGGCACTGGCGCGGCGTTTCGGGCCGGAAGCCACGCGGTACCTGCGCCGGTTGTGCTGCCGTGCGGACGATCCACGGCCAGCCTGGCGCCTGCCCGAAGCCTATGACGCGCGCTGCGAATTCGAGGCCGCGATCGACTCGGCAGGCGCACTGCTGTTCCCGCTGCAGCGGCTGCTGCTGGAATTCCAGGGGTATCTGCGAGCCCGCGACTGCGCGGTACAGCGCTTCACGCTCGAACTCGAGCACGAGCGCGGCGCCGCCAGCAGCCTCGCGATCGGCCTGTCCGCGCCGGGACGCGAGGCGCGCGCACTGCTGGCACTGGCGCGCGAACGCCTCGCGGTGCTCGAGCTGCCCGCACCCGTGCGGGCGCTGCGGCTGCGGGCCCTCGAATTCACGGCCCCCGCGATCGTGCAGACGGACCTGTTCGGCAGCGACGCCCAGCGCCTGCAGCAGCTGCAGCTGCTGCTCGATCGGCTGCAGGCGCGGCTCGGGGCCATGAACGTGTGCGGCCTGCGTACCTGCGCCGATTACCGGCCAGAGCACGGCTGGCGCTACGTCGAGCCCGCGCTGGCCACGACGGGCACGCCGCGGCAGGCGGGCAGCGACGCGCGGCCCTGCTACCTGCTGCCCGCACCACAGCCGATCGAACTGCCCGGCGAGCTGCTCGCGGGGCCCGAGCGCATCGAGAGCGGCTGGTGGGACGGCGCCGATGCCGCACGTGACTACTATGTCGCGCGTACGCCGGCAGGCGCACGGCTCTGGGTGTTCCGGGATCTGCGCGCCGGGGCGTGGTATCTGCATGGCCTGTGGGCGTGAGCCCCGGGATGGACGCGCCGGGCTACGCCGAGCTGCACGCCTTGAGCAACTTCAGCTTCCTGCGCGGGGCTTCGCACCCTGCGGAGCTGGTCACGCGTGCGCAGGCGCTCGGCTATCGCGCGCTCGCGCTGACCGATGAGTGCTCGCTCGCAGGCGCGGTACGGGCGCACGAAGCCGCGCGCGCGCTTCCCGAAGTCCCCGGGGGCCGGCTCCGGCTGATCATCGGCGCCGAGTTCTCCACCGCCACCGGCGCTCTCAAGCTGGTGCTGCTCGCCCCCTCGCAGCCGGCCTACGCGCAGCTCTGCCGGCTGATCACGCTCGGGCGGCGGCGCTCACCGAAGGGAACGTACCGGCTGCGCCGGGCGGATTTCGAGGATGGCCTCGGCGACTGCCTGGCGCTGTGGATACCCGCGCCGGGAACCGCGGCCGACGCGGCGGGACTGACCCGCCAGGCCTCCTGGCTGCGCGCGTGCTTTCCCGGGCGCGCCTGGATCGCGATCGGGCTGCATCGCGGCCCCGATGATGCGGCGCGGCTCGCGCAGCTGTGTGCGCTCGGCCGGCACAGCGGCCTACCGGTGGTGGCCGCCGGCGATGTCCACATGCACACACGCGCGCGCCGCGCGCTGCAGGACGTGCTCACCGCGATACGCCACGGCTGCACCATCGATGCGGCCGGCACGCGCCTGTATCCGAATGCCGAGCGCCACCTGCGCACGCTGCGCGGAACTGCGCTGCGCTCTACCCGCCGGCGCTGCTCGAGGAGAGCCTCGCGATCGCGGAGCGCTGCACGTTCTCGCTCGCGCAGCTGCACTACGAGTATCCGCCGGAGATCGTCCCGGAGGGGCGCACGGCCGACGCCCAGCTGCGCGCGCTGACCGAGGCCGGTCTCGCGCGGCGCTGGCCCGGGGGCACGCCGAGCCGCGGTGCGCGCGCTGGTGGAGCAGGAGCTCGCGCTGATCGCCGAACTGCGCTACGAGCACTTCTTCCTGACCGTGCACGATATCGTCGAGTTCGCGCGCCGCGAAGGCATCCTCTGCCAGGGCCGCGGCTCGGCCGCCAATTCCGCGGTCTGCTATGCCCTGGGCATCACCGAGATCGATCCGGCGCGCACCCAGCTGCTGTTCGAGCGCTTCATCAGCCGCGAGCGCAATGAGCCGCCGGACATCGACGTGGACTTCGAGCACGAGCGGCGCGAGGAGGTCATCCAGTACATCTACCGCAAGTACGGCCGCGAGCGCGCCGCGCTCGCGGCCACCGTGATCTGCTATCGCACGCGCAGCGCGATCCGCGACGTCGCCCGGGCCTTCGGCATTCGCGCGATGCCGCAGATCCACCGGCTCACGCGACTGCACGTGTGGTGGGACCAGCCGGGCGAGATCCAGCAGTCCTGCGCACGCGAGGCGCTGCAGTGGGAGCAGGCGCAGCTGCAGCGGCTGGTGCGCCTGGTGCGCGAGCTGATCGGCTTCCCGCGCCACCTCTCGCAGCACGTCGGCGGATTCGTGATCTCGGGTGACCACCTTGAGCGAGCTGGTGCCGGTCGAGAATGCCGCGATGGCCGAACGCACCGTCATCCAGTGGGACAAGGACGACCTGGAATCCCTGGGGCTGCTCAAGGTCGACGTACTCGCGCTCGGGATGCTCACCGCGCTGCACCGCTGCCTCGACCTGGTCCGCGGCTACAGCGGCAGGACGCTGCGCGTGCAGGACATCCCGCCGCAGGACGCGGCGACCTTCGCGATGATCCGCCGGGCCGAGACCATCGGCGTGTTCCAGATCGAATCGCGCGCGCAGATGAGCATGCTGCCGCGCCTGCAGCCACGCAACTTCTACGATCTCGTGATCGAGGTCGCGATCGTGCGCCCGGGACCGATCCAGGGCGACATGGTGCATCCCTACCTGCAGCGCCGCGAGCACCCGGAGTCGGTCGACTACCCGAGCCCGGCGCTCAAGGCCGTCCTGCAGCGCACGCTCGGCGTCCCGATCTTCCAGGAACAGGTCATGCAGATCGCGATCGTCGCCGCCGGCTTCTCCCCCGGCGAAGCCGACGGGCTGCGCCGGGCGATGGCGGCCTGGAAGCGTCGCGGCGGACTCGAGCCGTACCGGGAGCGACTGCTCTCGGGGATGGCCCGCAACGGCTATCGAGCCGCAATTCGCCGAGGCGATCTACCGGCAGATCCTCGGCTTCGGCGAATACGGCTTCCCCGAGTCACACGCGGCCTCGTTCGCGCTGCTGACCTACCTGTCCGCCTGGCTCAAGTGCCATGAGCCGGCCGCCTTCGCCGCCGCGCTGATCAACAGCCAGCCGATGGGATTCTATGCACCGGCGCAGATCACGCAGGAGGCACGGCGCAGCGGCGTCACGGTGCTGCCGGTCGACGTGACCCGCAGCGCGTGGGATTGCACGCTCGAAGTGGTGGCCACGGGCGCCGCGGCGGCCACGGGCGCCGCGGTGGGCAAGGAGCCTGCCGCGGCGGGGCCGGCCCTGCGCCTCGGGCTGCGACTGGTGCGCGGACTGTCGCAGGACGATGGGGCGCGCATCGCGGCCGCGCGCCATCTCGAAGCCTTCACCGGCATCGACGATCTTGCCGCGCGCGCACTGCTGTCGGGCCGCGCGGTGCGCGCGCTCGCGGCCGCCGGAGCGCTCGGCGCGCTCAGTGCACACCGCCACGAGGCGAACTGGCGCGCGCTCGGCGTCGAGCGGCTGCCGGGCCTGATGGCCGGCCTGTCGGCCATGGAACGCGGCGTCGCGCTGCCGTTACCCACCGAAGCCCAGGAGGTGCTCGCCGACTACCGCCATCTCGGGCTCACGACCGGCCGTCATCCGCTGGCGCTGCTGCGCCCCGGCCTCGTGCGCCGTGGATTCCAGAGCAGCCAGGACCTGCAGCGGCTCGCCGATGGCCAGGCCGTGCGGGTCGGTGGACTGGTCACGCACATGCAGCAGCCCGCGACCGCCTCCGGCGTCGTGTTCGCTTCGCTGGAGGACGAGACCGGGATCGTCAACGTGATCCTGTGGCCCGGGGTATTCGCCGCCCAGCGGCGCTGCGCACTCGAGTCCAGTCTGCTGGTGGTCGAGGGCACGCTGCAGCGGCGCGACCGCGTCGCGCACGTGATCGCACGCACGCTGCACGATGGCTCCGGATGGCTGTCCGGGATGGCCCGCGAGTCGCGCGACTTCCGCTGACCCGCGGGCCCCGCGCGGGCCGAAGCCCGCGGGCCGCCGAGGTTCTAGGAGCAGGACTTGCCGTGATCCGCGCGCGCACCCTTGGCCTTGGCATCCGACTCGCTCAGGTACTGCCCTTGCTTGGTCTTGCCGTACCAGCGGTCACCGGAGCAATGGTAGACATTGCTGCTGGTGTTGAGCCAGACGAGCCCGGCGCCGCCGCCCGGCTTTGCCACCGGCAACGGAGTGCCTTCGCTGGTGCTCGCCTTGGGCGCTGCGGCCGGCGCTGCGGGGGCCGCCGCGGCCGGAGCTGCGGCCGGCGCGGCAGCGGGGGTCGGCGCCGCGGCACCCGCGCCGCCGGAAGCATCCGCCCCGTACCACTGCTTCACGCCCTTGTGCCCGTGACAGGCGCCCTGCTTGTGGGCCGCCGAAGAATAGCTGCCGTCGTTGCACAGTCCGTTGGTCCCGGCCGGTGCGCCAGCCGGCGCCTGCGCCAGCGCGTAGCCCGCGCCGGAAAGGCCGAACAGCAGCGGCACGATGAGTTTCCACGAATGCATAAAGCCCCCTAGCTGATGAAAGGTAAGTCGTTTGCGGGTCGGTGTTCAGGTCTTCGGCGCCCCGGAGCCGGCAGCCATCTGGCTCACGGCCTGCGGCAGGATTTCCGACAGCTTCTGCGCGAACTGCTGCGGATTGATGCCGAACTTCGCGGCCATCTCCTGCACCGTCGCGCTGCCGAGTACCTGGTGGATCTGCTCGGCCGACACGGGCAGGTTGGCGCCGGGGCCGACCCAGGACTGCACCAGGTGACCCAGGCCCTGCTGCTCGAACTGCGCGGTCACGGCGGCGAGTCCACCGCGGCGCTCGATCGCACCGGCGACCATGGAGGTGAGCTCGGCGCCCACGGCACCACCCAAGAGGCCCTCGAGAAAACTCATTGTTCTTCCCCTGTCAGTCGAACCGCCGCGGCGACGGGCAGCCGGTATCGTACCCGCACCGGACCGTACAGCTCAATCCACGAGCCCCGCGGCGTTCAGCTCCCGAGCGCGGCGCGCAGCGCAGTCAGCTCGAGCGCGGATTCATCCAGCAGCGCGCGGCACGCTGCCGCTTCCAGCGCCATGCGTTGCGCTCCGGGCAGCGCTTCGAACTCCTGGCCCGGCAGCTCGGACCCATCCCGCCACCGGGCCAGCGCATCGGCCACCTCCAGGATGTCCGCCAGCGCCGCCGCGACGCCCCGCGCCTCGCGGCCCGGATCGCTGTAGAGCGAGACCGCGACGACGATCTCGTCGGCCATGCGCCAGTTCTCGAGCAGCGCCTTGGCGATGCCGCCGTGCCAGTCACGCTCGATGCGCTGGTAGCTCACGCGATCGGCGAACAGCGCGGGATGCCGCATCGCCCGGGTCATGATGTAGAGCTTGCCGACTCCGTGCACGATTCCGGCGAGCATCGCCGTATCCGGACTGCAGCGCCCGCTGCGGCGTGCGAGCACGAAGCTGAGGGACGCGACCAGCACGCTGTGCTGCCAGAACGCGTTGAGCGGCCGCTCGATGGCCTTGAATGTCGGCGCCGAGCGCAGCTGCGCGAGCGCGTAGCCGATCACCGCGGTGCGCAGCGCATCGAATCCCAGGCGCGCGACCGCGGCCTTGAGTTCGGCGACCGCCTTGCCGCTAGGCGCCAGCGCCACGGAGTTCGCCATCGACAGTACGCGTGTGGCCAGCATCGGTTCGGCCCCGAGGACCCGCACCACGCGATCGGCGCTGGCGCTGTCCTCCGACAGGACCTTCTGCACCTGGGCCGCGACTTTCGGGAAGCTCGGCAGCTCGATCGTGCTCGAGGACAGCTCGGAGGCGAGTTCGCGCACGAACTCGAACGCCGCCGTGCTGGTCTGGCGCGACGCACTCGATCCGGTCGGGTCGGACTGGCTGCTCATCAGAACAGCTCGATCTCGCTGCTGACCGGATCGTGGTCGAGGTCGTCCAGGTAGTGCCGCTCGCGTTCGATCAGCGTGTCGTTGTGCAGCGAAGTCAGCTTCTTGACCCGGATCTTGCCACTATCCGGGAAGTAGCAGACCTTGCGCGGATAGATGTCGCCCAGGTCCTCTCCGGCCACCGTGAAGCCCTCCTCGGCGACGTAGCCGCGCACGAAGCTGATGTTGCGCGCGCCGATGTCCATGGACATCGTGCGCAGCACCTTGCCACCGCCCACCAGCTTGAACTCCAGGCACTCGCGCCGGCCGCCGAGCTTCAGGATATCGTTGATCAGGCGTTCCATGGCGACGTTGCCATAGCGGGTCGCCGCGCTGACCGCGGCGCCCCATGCGCTGCTGCCCTGGGAGGCGTCCAGCGGCAGCATGAAGTGATTCATGCCGCCGATGCCGAGCCGCACGTCGCGCACGCAGGCAGACACGCAGGAGCCGAGGACCGTCACGATCATCTCCCCGGCGGTCGATACATAGTACTCGCCGGGCAGCAGCTTGGCCGCGCTGACCGCGTGTTCGCGGTCCCAGTACCGATTCACGTGCGCGAACTGCGCCATGGCGGGCGGCAGCGCGCCGCCCGGCGTGCCCCGGGCGGCCTGCGAACCGTGGTGACGCGGCTTGTGGTGACGCATGCCGCGATCCTAGAGCACGCGCGCCATCGTGGCGAGCAGCTGGTCCGGGTTGAAGGGCTTGACGATCCAGCCGGTCGCGCCGGCGCGCTTGCCTTCCAGCTTGCGTTCCTGGCTGGATTCCGTCGTCAGCAGCAGCAGCGGGGTCAGGCGGTAGCCGGGCAGTGCGCGCAGCTCGCTGACCAGCGTAATGCCGTCCATGCGCGGCATGTTGACGTCGGTGATCACCAGGTCGACCGCGTTCTCGCGCGCATAATCCAGCGCCTCCACGCCGTCAGCGGCCTCGACCACCGTGTAGCCCGCCTGCTGCAGCGTCGCGCGCACCATCTGGCGCATCGATGCCGAATCGTCCACCGCCATGATCACATTGGCCATGATTCCCGCCCCGTTTGCTTCAGCGGCGCCAGGCCGCGTAACCGATCGCCACCCAGCACAGGCCCTTCAGCACGAAGAAGGTCAGGGCCGCAAGACCCGCCTTGCGCCACAGGCCGCGGCGCCCGGACTCGCACGCCCTCATGGGTGCACCGCCGCGCGGTCCGGCTGCTCCAGCGGCGCGCCCGCGGCGCTCGCGAGCTGCAGCAGCGCGCCGGCGACGCGATCGAGCGGCAGCACGCTGTCCGCGGCGCCGAGCCTGACTGCCGCACCGGGCATGCCCCACACGACGCTGCTGGCCTCATCCTGGGCCAGCGTCTGCGCACCGGCGTCGCGCATTTCCTTCAGGCCCCGTGCGCCGTCATCACCCATCCCGGTGAGGATCGCACCGACCGCGTTCGGGCCGACGTTCTGTGCCATGGCGCGAAACAGCACGTCGACGCTGGGACGGTGCCGGTTCACCAGCGGACCATCGCTGAGGCGACATCGATAGCGCGCGCCGTCCCGCTCGACCAGCAGGTGACGGCCGCCGGGTGCGATGTACACGTGACCCGGCATGATCTGCTGCCCGTCAACCGGCTCGCACACCGACATCGCACAGATCGTGTTCATCCGCTGCGTGAACGGTCCGCTGAAAGCGGCCGGGATGTGCTGCGCGATCACGATCGCGGGACTGTCCGCCGGCATGCTGCCGAGGACCTCGCGGATCGCCTCGGTGCCACCGGTCGACGCGCCGATGGCGATGATCCGGTCGGTGGTCCGGAACGGGCGCTGCCGGCTCAGGGCGGGCAGCACCGCATCCGCCGAGTACTTCGGCTGTACGTTCAGCAGCGCTGCCGCGCCGCCGCGCGCCCGCACACGGGCCGCGGCCGCAATGCGCACCTTCGCCAGGATCTCGTCGGAGAACTCGTTGAGCGTGCCCGCGAGATCCACCTTCGGCTTGGGCACGAAATCCACCGCGCCCAGCTCCAGCGCCTTGAGCGTGATCTCGGCGCCCTGCTCGGTCAGCGAGGACACCATGACCACCGGCATCGGACGCAGCCGCATGAGGTTGCCGAGGAAGGTGAGTCCATCCATCCGCGGCATCTCGACATCCAGCGTCAGCACATCGGGACTGAGCGCCTTGATGCGCTCACGCGCGATCAGGGGATCGCCGGCGGTGCCGACCACTTCGATGTCGGGCGCCGCGCCGAGGATCTCCGAGAGCATCTGGCGTACCAGCGAGGAGTCGTCGACGATCAGCACGCGGATCCGCTTCTGCATGCTAGCCCTCCACGCGGCGGTACATCGTCTGGCCGATGAGTTCATAGCGATCGCTGACCCGGTACAGGCTCTCGGAATGTCCGAGGAACAGCAGGTCACCGGGACGCTGCAGCGCCGCCATGCGCTCGAACAGCATGCGTTGCGTCGGCTTGTCGAAGTAGATGACGACGTTGCGGCAGAAGATCACGTCGAACGGGCCGCGCATCGGCCACTCGTGCATCAGGTTGAGCTGCTTGAACGTGATCAGTTCGCGCAGGCCGGGATCCACCCGCACCTTGTCCTGCTGGCTGCCGGTTCCGGCGCGGAAGAAGCTGCGGACCCGCGCGGGTGCGACCGCCTGCACCCGCTCGGCCGGATACACGCCGGCGGCGGCGGTGGCGAGCACGTTGGAATCCAGGTCCGTGGCCAGGATGCGCGCATCGATGCCGGCGAGCAGCGCCTGCTGCTCGCGCAGCACGATCGCGATGCTGTACGGCTCCTCGCCGGTGGAACAGGCGCACGACCAGATACGCAGCCGGCCGGAGCCGCCAGCTCGTGCCAGCACGGCCGGCAGCGCCGTGGCTGCCAGATAGTCGAAGTGATGTGCCTCGCGGAAGAACGCGGTGAGGTTGGTGGTGATCGCGTTGGTGAACTCCTCGAGCTCCACCGGGTCGGCCTGCTCGAGCAGCGCGATGTAGTCGCCGAATCCGGCGAGCCGCAGCGAACGCAGCCGGCGCACCAGGCGGCCGTAGACCAGCTGCCGCTTGGCTTCCGAGAGCGCGATGCCCGTGTGTTCGCGCACCAGTTCCCGGATGCGCCCGAACTCGCCGTCAGAGAGCACGTAATCGCCCGGCCCGCCCCCGGAGGACGACGCGACTGGCTGGTTCACCCCGGCTCTCCCCGCGTCCGCTTCAGGAATTGAGCGCGCCGGCGGACGCGGGATCGATGCAGTCCGCGACCAGCGCGTCGATGTCCAGCAGCATGATCATCTTGCCGTCGATGCTCGCGATGCCGCTGACGCAGGCGGCGTCGGCCATTGCGCCGAGTTCCGGCACCGGCTTGATCAGGTGCGGCGCCACCGAGTAGACCTCGGAGACACCGTCGACGACGATGCCCACGGTCTTCTCGCCGCGCGAACTGGCTACCCGCACCACGATCACGACGGTCGAGGCATTGAAGGCCCGCGCCTCCAGCCCGAAACGTGCGCGCAGGTTGATCACCGGCACGATCACGCCGCGCAGGTTCATGACGCCCAGCACGTAGTGCGGCGCGTAGGGTACGCGGGTGACGCTGTCCCAGCCCTTGATCTCCTGCACCCGCAGGATGCCGACGCCGTATTCCTCCCCGGCGCACACGAAGGTCAGGTATTGCGTACCGTTCGCCGCGTTCGCGGCGGTGGCGGCCTCCGGTACCACGTTCATGGACTGGCTCATGCGCTTGGCTCCTGCCCGCTCGCTGATCAGAATTCCTGCCACTCGGCGTCGCCACCGACGACGGCGGCCGCCTTGCGGCTGGCTCCGGCCCGGTTCGCGACCGCAGCGCCAGCCGCCGCCTTGCCGGTCGCCGTGCTTCCGACCGCCGGCCTGGCGCCGGCGGCACTCCACGCCCGCCCGCCGGTTCGCGGCTGCGGCGGAGCGGCGGCGGCCGGAGCCTCGTCCTCCTGGACCCGGTAGCGCGCGATCATCGCGTTGAGGGACTGCACCTGCTCGACGATCGCCTCGCTGGCGGCAGCCGCCTCCTCGACCAGCGCCGCGTTCTGCTGCGTGGTCTCATCCATCTGCATCACGGCCTTGTTGACCTGCTCGATGCCCGTGGACTGCTCGCGGCTCGCCGCGGCGATCTCGGCCACGATGTCGGTGACCTTCTTCACCGCCGCGACGATCTCCTCGAGCGTGCGGCCCGACTCGTCGACCAGCTTGCTGCCCTGGTCCACCTTGGCCACGCTGTCCTGGATCAGCGCCTTGATCTCCTTGGCTGCCGTGGCGCTGCGGCCGGCCAGGTTGCGCACCTCGGTCGCGACGACCGCAAAGCCGCGGCCCTGCTCGCCGGCCCGCGCCGCCTCGACCGCGGCGTTGAGCGCCAGCAGATTGGTCTGGAAGGCGATCTCGTCGATGACGCTGATGATGTCGGCGATCTTCTTCGAGGCCGAGTTGATGCCGCCCATCGCGGCGACGGCAGCTGCCGACCACCGTACCGCCCTTCTCGGCCTGCTGCCGGGCCGCCATCGCCAGCTGGTTGGCCTGCGCGGCGTTGTCGGCGTTCTGCTTGACGGTCGAGGTCATCTGCTCCATCGAGGAGGCGGTCTCCTCGAGGCTCGAGGCCTGCTCCTCGGTGCGCTGGGACAGGTTGGTATTGCCCTTGGAGATCTCCTCGGCACCCTGCTGCACTTCCGTGGCGGCGCTCTTGATCTGCCGGACCACCGACATCATGTTGTCGATGAGCGCGTTGATGCCGCCCGAGAGCGTACCGAATGCTCCCTGCTTGCCGCTGGTGTCGATGCGGGCGGTGAGGTCGCGCTGCTTGCCACGCTCGATCACCACGTTGACCTCCTCGATCAGGCCGCTGATCGTGCCGAGCAGCGCGTTGACGCTCTGGCACAATGCTTCGACCTGGCCGGTCTTGCCCTGCAACGGGATCTGTCGCGTGAGATCGCCGGCCACCGCGAACTTCACCGCCTCCTGGGTCTCGAGCACCGCGGTCTGCATCATCTGCGCCTGCAGCACCTGGGCCGTCACTTCGGTCGCGTACTTGACGACCTTGAAGGGCTTGCCGTTGGCGTCCATGATCGGGTTGTAGGACGCCTGGATCCAGACCTCCCTGCCGCCCTTGCCGATGCGCTTGTACTGCGCGGCATCGTATTCGCCGCGCCCGAGCTTGGCCCAGAACGCGCGGTATTCCGCGCTGTCGCGGTAGCCCGGCTCGACGAACATGCTGTGGTGCCGGCCCCGGACCTCCTCGAGCGTGTAGCCCATCGCATTGAGGAAGTTCGGGTTCGCGGTGCGGATCGTGCCATCCAGGTCGAACTCGATGACCGCCTGCGCCTTGCTGATGGCGGCGAGCTGCCCTTCGTAGTCGGCATTGCGCGCCATCTGGGCCGTGATGTCGGTCGCGTACTTCACGACCTTGAAGGGCTTGCCGTTGGCGTCCATGATCGGGTTGTAGGACGCCTGGATCCAGACCTCCCTGCCGCCCTTGCCGATGCGCTTGTACTGCGCGGCATCGTATTCGCCGCGCCCGAGCTTGGCCCAGAACGCGCGGTATTCCGCGCTGTCGCGGTAGCCCGGCTCGACGAACATGCTGTGGTGATGGCCGCGCACTTCCTCGAGCGTATAGCCGAGCACTTTCAGGAAGTTCTCGTTCGCGGTGCGGATGGTGCCATCCAGGTCGAACTCGATCACGGCCTGCGCCTTGCTGATCGCGGCCAGCTGGCCGCGCATGTCGTCCAGTTCGAGCGCATCCACGGCGACCTTGCGGCCCTTGCCCGCCCGGGCCGGCTTGCGCGTTACGACTTTCGTTGCCATGGAATGAATCCTCGCTGTAGCGGTGGGATGAAGGTGAGCGGCGCCGTGCCGGGCTGCCGCGCCTACGATGATGGAACTGTTCAGTGCGTCGCGCCGACGGCGAGCCGCTCGGCGTCGAGCAGGATGATGGTCTTGCCATCCGCATGCGCGAGCCCATGCACGACCTCGCTGGCCGCCGTGCTGCCGAGATCCGGCAGCGCCCGATAGGTCGACTCGTCGATGTCGTAGACCTCCGAGACCGCGTCGACGACCAGCCCGATCGTGCGCTCCTCGCTGCCGTCGGCGACGCGGATCACGATGACGACCGTGGTGGGTCCGAACTGGGCGGGATCGAGATCGAAGCGCCGGCGCAGGTCGATCACCGGCACCACGACGCCCCGCAGGTCGATCACACCGAGCACCCAGTTCGGCGCGTGCGGTATCGCCGTCACCGCCGACCAGCCGCGTATCTCCTGCACCTTCAGGATGCCCACGCCGTATTCCTCGCCGGCAAGCTTGAAGGTGAGTACCTGCTGGGAATTCGAACCCTTCGCGGCGGTGCCCGACGCTGAAGTCTGTTGGCTCACGCGGCCTCCTGCGCCGTGCTACGGCGGTTAGCATGATCTTTGAACCGGACGATGATGCCCGGGATGTCGAGAATCAGCGCCACCCGGCCGTCACCGAGCATGGTCGCTCCAGCCAGCGCCGTGACCTGCCTGAAGTTGGTCTCCAGGCTCTTGATGACGACCTGCTGCTGGGAGAGCAGTTCGTCGACGAACAGCCCGACGCGCCTGCCGTCGGCCTCCACGATCATCAGCAACCCGTCCAGCAGCGTGCGCCGATCGGCCTGGACGTCGAACAGCTCGTGCAGGCGGATGATCGGGATGTATTCGTCCCGCAGCCGGTACATTTCTGCCTGCTGCGCGACCGTGCTGAGCTGCTCGCTCTTGATCTGTATGGTCTCGACGATCGAGACGATCGGCACGATGTAGATCTCGGTGCCGACGCGCGCCAGCTGGCCGTCGAGGATCGCGAGCGTCAGCGGCAGGCGGATACGCACCGTGCTGCCCCGCCCCGCCGTCGACTGGATCTGCACGTGGCCGCCGATCTCGTTGATGTTCCGGCGCACCACGTCCATGCCGACGCCGCGCCCCGAGACATCGGTGAGCTGCTCGGCGGTCGAAAATCCGGGGGCGAAGATCAGGTTCAGGATCTTCTCCTCCGACGGCTCCTCGTCGGGCGCGACCAGCCCGCGTTCGCGCGCCTTGGCCAGGATGCGGTCCCGGTTCAGGCCGCTGCCGTCGTCGGAGACTTCGACGATGACGTTGCCGCCCTTGTGGTACGCGTTGAGTTCGATCGTGCCGTGCTCCGGCTTGCCGGCCTCCCGGCGCCGGTCGGGCATCTCGATGCCGTGATCGACTGCATTGCGTACCAGGTGCACCAGCGGATCGCCGATCTTCTCCAGCACCGTCTTGTCCAGCTCGGTGTGGTCGCCGCTCATGCGCAGATCCACCTTCTTGCCCAGGCGCTGCCCGAGGTCGCGGATCATGCGCGGAAATCGGTTGAACACCGAACTGATCGGCAGCATGCGCACCCGCATGACGCTCTCCTGCAGCGAGCGCATGTGCCGCTCGAGCTGCACCAGCGCGTTGCGCAGTTCCTCAGCCTTGCGTCCCTCCAGCACCGCCGCCAGCTGGCTCAGCACCGATTGCGTGATCACCAGTTCGCCGACCGAGTTCAGCAGCTCGTCGATCTTCTCGATGCTGACGCGGATCGAGCCGCCGTCGCCGGCGCCGGAGCGCGCCGGTTCGGCGCGCGGCGCGAGCGCCGCTGGCGTGGCAGCTGACGGCGGCAGCGCTGCCGCAGCCGGCTCCGGCGGCGCGGCGGGGAGCGCAGCGGTCGCGGCGGATGGGACGGTTGCGGCGGGCGAGAGCGCCTGGATCTCGAGCTCGCACTCGCCTTCAGCCCATTCGAAAATCTGATCGACCGCCGCCCGGTCCGCACTACCGCGCAGCTCGATGTTCCAGCTCAGGTGACAATGTTCGGGATCGAGCTCCGCGAGCCCGGGAACCTTGCCCGCATCCACACGCACCTGCAGGGCGCCGAGCTTCGCGAGCTCGCCCAGCATGCGCAGCGGGTCGTTGCCATGGCGCAGCATCTGCGGACCCGGTACGAGCCGGATGCGCCAGCCCGGCTGCGCGGGTGCGGCGCCGCCCGGCAGCGGCGCGGTGCCGCCGGGCAGCAGCCCGGTGCTGGTGCTGGTGCCGGTGCCAGTGGCCGCCGCGACTCCCGCCGGAGGCGCGGCGGCGCCGGCCTCGCCCTGCATGATCTGCTGCAATTCCGCGTGCAGCGCCGCCGTGAGCGCCGCATCGACCGGTTGCTTCTGCCGCGTCGCGGTCAGCATCGCACGCAACACGTCGACCGAGCGCAGCAGCACGTCGACCAGCTGCTGGTGCACCTGACGGCGTCCGCTGCGCAGCTGGTCGAGCAGTGTCTCGAGCACGTGGGTGAACGCCGCGACATCGCTGAACCCGAAGGTCGCGCTGCCGCCCTTGATCGAGTGCGCGACCCGGAAAATCGTATTGATCAGCTCCGCATCGGCCTCACCGGCGCTGAGCGCGAGCAGCGCGGCCTCCATCGAACCCAGGGCCTCGAAGCTCTCTTCGAAGAAGGTCTCGTGGAACTGCGTGAGATCCAGGCTCATGGCGCTTCAGCCCGCGCCGCCGCCGGCCGCGACCCCGGGGCTCTCGAGCAGCGGCCCCACGCCGAGCAGCGCGATCGCCTGTTCGAGCGCCGGGGAGCGCCCGCTCCAGGTATAGGCGAGATTGCGCTCCAGGCAGTCGAGCGCGAAGGCCACGATGAGCTGCACGCCGGTCGCATCGAGCCGATCCACCGCCGTGCCGTCGATCTCGTACGGCGCCGGCTGGGCCAACTGCTCGAGCATGTGCGCCTTGATCGCACCGGCCTCGTGAATGGTGCAGCTGGCGCCGAGCACGACGCGTCCCGGCCGTGTCGCCGCCGCGCCAGGCTTGGAACTGCTCTCATCGGCTGCCATGTCCACCTCCCACCTGGTACTTCCCACGGGCGCGGTCACCCCTGCAACCCGCACGAGCACGATGCCGTCGTGCGGCTAGAACTCCTTCCATTCAGCGTCGCTGCCGGCGTTCGCCGCCTTGCGTGGTGCCGCGACCTTGGGCGCAGCCGCGTTCCCGCCGCCGCCACGCGCCGCCGTCGGCGCCGGGCTCGCGGCCGGCTTCCCGCCTCCGGCCGACCACGGACGGGCCGGCGAGCGTCGCTCGACGACGGGCGCCGCCGGTGCCTCGTCCTCGCCGACCTGGTAGCGCGCGATGATCTCGTTGAGCGACTGGGCCTGCTCGACGATGGCCTGGCTCGCGGCCGCGGCCTGCTCGACCAGCGCGGCATTCTGCTGCGTGGTCTCGTCCATCTGCATCACGGCCTTGTTGACCTGCTCGATGCCCGAGGACTGCTCGCGGCTCGCCGCCGCGATCTCCGCCACGATGTCCGTGACCTTCTTGACCGGCGTGACGATCTCCTCGAGCGTGCGGCCCGACTCGTCGACCAGCTTGCTGCCCTCGTCCACCTTGCCCACGCTGTCCTGGATCAGCGCCTTGATCTCCTTGGCTGCCGTCGCGCTGCGGCCCGCCAGGTTGCGCACCTCGGTGGCCACGACCGCAAATCCGCGACCCTGCTCGCCGGCGCGCGCCGCCTCGACCGCCGCGTTGAGCGCCAGCAGGTTGGTCTGGAAGGCGATCTCGTCGATCACGCCGATGATGTCGGCGATCTTCTTCGAGGCCGCGTTGATGGCGCCCATCGCCTGCACCGCCGAGCCGACCACCGCGCCGCCCTTCTCGGCCTGCTGCCGCGCCGCCATCGCCAGCTGGTTGGCCTGGCCGGCGTTGTCGGCGTTCTGCTTACCGTCGAGGTCATCTGCTCCATCGAGGAGGCGGTCTCCTCGAGACTCGAGGCCTGCTCCTCGGTGCGCTGGGACAGATTGGTATTGCCCTTGGAGATCTCCTCGGCCCCGGTCTGCACCTCCGCCGCCGCGCCCTTGACTGCTTGACACGAGCATCATGTTGTCGACCAGGCCGTTGACGCCGCGGCGAGCGTCTTGAAGAAGCCCTGCTTGCCCTCGGTCCGATGCGCGTGGTGAGATCCCCGGCCTCGCGCCCGCGACGATGTCGCCGACTTCCTCCTCCACCGCCATTTCCTGCGTGCGGTCGATCCATTGGACCACCGTGCCGATGCGCAGCAATACGTCTACATCTACTGGTTCCGTTGCCTGCTGCGCATCGGCACGGTGGTCGAGTGGATCGACCGCGCGCGGAAATCATGGTTGGAGGAAGTCGGTGGCATCGTCGCGGCCGCGCAGGCCGGATCAAGCGCATAGACGAGGCAAGCCAGGCTTCTTCGAGAAGCTCGCGGTCGGCCTCAATTCGCTGCTCGAGACCAATGGCGCGTGGTGCAGCAGGTCAAGACGGGCGCCGGCAGGTACGCTCCGGAGCCAGGAGATCGCGCAGGGCAACCTCAATCTTCACAGCGCACCGAGGAGCAGGCTTCGACGCTCGAGGAGACCGCCTCCTCGATGGAGCAGATGACCTCGACGGTACAGCCAGAACGCCGACAACGCGCGCAGGCGAACCAGCTCGCGGCGGCGGCGCGGCTGCAGGCCGAGAAGGGCGGCGCGGTGGTCGGTCGGCGGCAGTGGCCGCGATGCAGGGCATCAACGCCGCGAGCCGCAAGATCGCCGACATCATCGGCGTGATCGACGAGATCGCCTTCCAGACCAACCTGCTGGCGCTCAACGCCGCGGTCGAGGCGGCGCGCGCCGGCGAGCAGGGACGGGGCTTCGCCGTGGTGGCCAGCGAGGTGCGCAACCTCGCCTCGCGCAGCGCCGAGGCTGCCAAGGAGATCAAGTCGCTGATCCAGGACAGCGCGCGCCGGGTCCGAGGGCAGCGGCCTGGTCGACCAGTCCGGGCGGACGCTGCGGAGATCGTGGACTCAGTCAAGAAGGTGACCGACATAGTGGCGGTTTCGACAGCACAGCGGCGTCCTCCGCGCTCAACAAGGCCGTGATGTTATGGACGAGACCACACGGGCGATCCCCGCGCTGGTGGGAGGACGGCCGCAGCAGCCAGGCCGTGGGTGCGGACGGCCCAGTCGCTCAACGAGATCGTCCGCGCTACCAGGTCGGCGAGGGACGAGGCACGGCGGCGCCCGTCGTCGACGATTCGCCGGCCCCCAGTCCGTGGTGGCCGGAGAAGACGGGGAGCCGAGCAGAGCCCGGGCGCCGACGGCGGCGCGTGGCGGCGGCGGGAACGCGGCTGCGCCCAAGGTCGCCACGCAAGGCGGCGAACACCAGCAGCGACGCTGAACGAAGGGTTGGCCGCACGACGGCATCGTGCTCGTGCGGGTTGCAGGTGCCGCGCCCTGGGAAAATTACCGCGGGAGGTGGCACTGGCAGCCGATGAGAGCAGTTCCAAGCCTGGCGCGGCGGCGGCGAGGCGGACGCGTCGTGCTCGCACAGCTGCACCATTCAGAGGCCCGAAGGCGCACATGCTCGAGCAGCTGGCCCACCGGCGCCGTACGAGATCGACGGCACGGCGGTGGATCGCTCGTAAGCAGCCGGCATGCAGCTGCTCGTGGTCGGCCTTAGCGCGCTCGATTCCTGGAGCGCAATCTGCCCTATGCCTGGACCGGGCGCTCCCCGACGCTCGGGAGCAGGCGATCGCGCTGCTCGGCGTCGGGGCTCCTGGAGAGTCCCGGGGTCGCGACGGGGCGGCGGGGTAGAAGCGCATGAGCCTGGATCTGACGCAATTCCATGAGACCTTCTTCGAGAGAGCTTCGAGGCCCTGGGTTCGATGGAGGCCGCGCTGCTGGCGCGGCGCGGCCGCCGATGCGAACCGAATACGATTTTCCGGGTCGCGCATTCGATAAAGGGCGGCAGCGCGACCTTCGGGTTCAGCGAGGTCGCGGCGTCGCCCACATGCTCGAGACACTGCTCGACCAGCTGCGCAGCGGGCGCCGCTGGTAGGCCCCAGATCGCGCGTATGTGCGCTCGTCGAGTCTGGTGCGATGCTGACCGCGACCCGCCGGAGCAGGCGGACGATGCCCGCACGGCGAGGGCTGACGGGAGTGCAGGGGATCATGCAAGCCGACGGAGGCCGCCGCGCTCCGCGGCCACCCCGGCGCCGGCCCGGCTGCACCCGGCGCGGCGCCGCGCTGCCGGACGGGAGCGCCGCACCCGCGCCGGGGCTGGCGCATCCGCTCGTCCCGGTACCGCAGGATGCGCCATGGCAACGACCGCTGCGGATGCTGGGCGAAGCTCGCCGCGGCGGGTGCGTGTCGATGCGGCCCGGGTTCCGGGCTGGGGAAACTGGATCCGAAGTTTGCCTGCTGGGCTGAAAAAATGGTCAGCGCCGTGTGGTGCGGAAGCCGGGCCGCGGTCGAACAATTTCGAGTGGGCTTACGGCGAGTGCGAGCTCCAGGCGATCGGCCGGTTCCCGTCCCCGCCGGCGCGGACCGCTCGCACTCGCCGGTGCCCCCGGCGGAGCCGCTGGGGCAGCTGGCCCGTGCACTGCCCGCCCGGAGGCGCTGGCTGCGCACCCGAGAACCGGCCGCTGCGGCGACGGCGGCTCGATCCGCGTGGCATCGAGAAGAATCGACGAGCTGCATTCGGTCGGCGAACTGGTCATCACGCAATCGGTGCTGACACAGCTGGCCGCCGTGCTCGAGGGCCGCCGGGCTGAGGAGCTGCGCAACGCGCTCGCGAAAGCCCTCAGCGGCATACGCGCTCGCTGCAGGAGAGCGTCATGCGGGTGCGCTGTACTGCCGGTCGGTTCGTGCTCAACCGATTTCCGCACGGTGCGACCTCGGGCAGCGCCTGGGCAAGAAGAGTGAGAGAGGTGCATGGAGCGGCGACCACACCGAGCTGGACAAGACGGTGCTGGAGAAGATCGGCGATCCGCTGGCCCGGTGGACGCAATGCAGTAAGCAACGATGTCGAGCACGGGAGGCCGGGGGGCCGCGACACGCGCGCGATCGAACGCATCACAAGGGCGGCAACGTCATGGTCGGAGTCTCCGACGACGGCGGCGGCCTGAACCGGAAGCAGAGTTCCTGGCCAAGGCGCGCGAACGCGGCTGGCGCGCCCGACGAGGGATGCGGGAAGGAGAAGATCCTGAACTTCAGTTCGACCACCACACACTCACCAAATACTGGGTCGGCATGGACGTGTGCGCCGGAACATCAACGAGATCGCAGCGTCCAGGAGCAGATCCATCGACGAGGCACGAGGCAGCACGGTGCGTATCCGCCTGCCGCTGATATTCGCGATCCTCGAAGCCAGCTTGCCCGCGTCGGCGGCGATATTACGTCGTACCGACGTCTCGACCGTCGAGCCGATACAGGTCAGAGCGAGCAGCTCAGCACGGTCGCGCAGCAGGCAGAGATGTCCCGGCTGCGGGACGAATACGTGCCGATCATCCGGCTGCACGAGCTGTTCGGGTCCAGGCCGATCGGCGGACGCTGCTGGACGGGTTGCTGATGATCGTGGAGGCCGACGGCAGGCGCGTCGGGCTGTTCGTCGACGAGCTGCTCTCCCAGCAGCAGGTCGTCATCAAGAGCCTGGAGACCAATTCCGGCAGGTCACGGCGCTGGCCGGAGCGACCATGCTCGGCGACGGCCGGGTTGCGCTGATACTCGACATCCCCGGCATCATCGTCCGGTTCAAAGATCAGGCACCGCCGTCGCCGGCGCAGAGGTCGCATGAGCCAACAGACTACAGCGTCGGGCACCGCGGCGAAGGATCGCTCGCAGCAGGTCCTCACCTTCAAGCTCGCCGGCGAGGAGTACGGCGTCGGCATCCTGAAGGTGCAGGAGATCCGCGGCTGGTCGGCGGTGACGGCGATCCGCACGCGCCGAACTGGGTGCTCGGTGTGATCGACCTGCGGGGCGTCGTGGTGCCGGTGATCGACCTGCGCCGGCGCTTCGATCTCGATCCCGCCCAGTTCGGACCCACCACGGTCGTCATCGTGATCCGCGTCGCCGACGGCAGCGAGGAGCGCACGATCGGGCTGGTCGTCGACGCGGTCTCGGAGGTCTACGACATCGACGAGTCGACCTATCGGGCGCTGCCGGATCTCGGCAGCACGGCGGCCAGCGAGGTCGTGCATGGGCTCGCGCATGCGGATGGCAAGACCATCATCCTGCTCGACGCCGAGCGGCTCGCCGTCGGCGCGACGCACTGAACAGTTCCATCATCGTAGGCGCGGCAGCCCGGCACGGCGCCGCTCACCTTCATCCCACCGCTACAGCGAGGATTCATTCATGGCAACGAAAGTCGTAACGCGCAAGCCGGCCCGGGCGGGCAAGGGCCGCAAGGTCGCCGTGGATGCGCTCGAACTGGACGACATGCGCGGCCAGCTGGCCGCGATCAGCAAGGCGCAGGCCGTGATCGAGTTCGACCTGGATGGCACCATCCGCACCGCGAACGAGAACTTCCTGAAAGCGCTCGGCTATACGCTCGAGGAAGTGCGCGGCCAGCACCACAGCCTGTTCGTCGAGCCGGGCTACCGCGACAGCGCGGAATACCGCGAGTTCTGGGCCAAGCTCGGGCGCGGCGAATACGATGCCGCGCAGTACAAGCGCATCGGCAAGGGCGGCAGGGAGGTCTGGATCCAGGCCTCCTACAACCCGATCATGGACGCCGACGGCAAGCCCTTCAAGGTCGTGAAGTACGCCACCGACATCACCGGCCAAGCTGCGCGCGGCCGACTTCGAGGGTCAGCTCAACGCCGTCAGCAAGGCGCAGGCGGTGATGGAGTTCGAGCTGGATGGCACGATCCGCACCGCGAACCAGAATTTCCTCAATACGATGGGCTACACGCTGGAGGAGGTGGGGCAGGCACCGCAGCAGGTTCGTCGAGCCCGGCTACCGCGACAGCGCGGAGTACCGCGCGTTCTGGGCCAAGCTGGGCGCGGCGAATACGATGCCGCGCATGCAGACA
>CAWIQV010000080.1:0-37803 GCA_963838275.1 uncultured Gammaproteobacteria bacterium
GAATGCGGTCGCGATGCGGCGTGGGTCGCGCTGCGCGATCAGCGATTCGATGGTCGTCGCGCCCAGATAGGGCAGGTCACAGGCGATCACCAGCCAGGCCGAATCCGGGTATGTGGCGAGGGCAGCGTGGATACCCGCGATGGGTCCGAGGCCCGGCTCGAGGTCCGCGATGCACGGATAGGCGGCGCGGGGCCGATCCTGCAGCTGGTCCGGACGCACCGACACGAACGCCCGCCCGACCAGGGGCGCGAGCAGCGCCATCGCGCGCTCCAGCTGCGGGCGCCCGTCGTATTCCAGCGTAGCCTTGTCGCGCTGCATGCGCGTGCTGCGGCCACCGGCCAGCAGCAGTCCGTTCAGCGCTGGTGTGCTCATGCCGCGGCCCGCCGCATCGCCGTGCCCTGCGCGGCGACGCGGCGTCGCCCGCCCGCCTTGGACAGCAGGCGCACCTGCTCGATGCGGATCTGGTGCGAGAGGGCCTTGCACATGTCGTAGATGGTCAAGCGCCGCGACCGATGCGCCGGTCAGCGCCTCCATCTCGACGCCGGTGCGGTGGTGCACGGTCGACCGCGGCAGCGCACGACGATGCCGGGGCGGTCCGCCCTCGGCGCGAAATCGATCTGCGAGCTGACAGTGCTCGAGCGCCAGCGGGTGGCAGAACGGGATCAGCTCGCGAGGTGCGCTTGGCGGCCATCACGCCGGCGAGGATCGCCGTGTCGAACACCGGGCCCTTCGGGATGCGATGCCCGCGCGGCGCAGCGCCCGTGCGACGGCGGCCGGCAGGTGCACGCGCGCCTCGGCCTCCGCGCTGCGCTCGGTGACGGCTTGGCGCCGACATCCACCATCGTCGGCCGCGCTCGGCGTCCAGGTGCGTCAGGCGCGCGAGCGGTGTCGGGCGCCGTGACTGCTGGCCATTGCCCGCCTCAGCCCCCGACCCGGTTCATCTCGACCTGCCGACGCCGCGGCTCGCCCAGCGCGTCGCGCAGCTCGCTATAGCGGTCGGCGCGCTGCGCCCAGGTCGCCGCGATCAGCGCCCGCAGCTGCTCGTCGTTGGCGCCCGCGCGCATCGGCGTGCGCAGATCGAGGCCCTCGGTGGCGAACAGGCAGGTGTAGAGCCGGCCGTCCGAGGACAGCCGGGCGCGCGTGCAGTCGCCGCAGAAAGGCTGGGTGATCGAGGCGATGAAGCCGATCTCACCGGCACCGTCGCTGAAGGCATACCGGCGCGCGACTTCGCCGCGGTAGCGCGGCTCGAGCGGGACGACCGGCCAGCGCTCGGCGATTCGCGCCAGCAGCTCCTGCGACGGCACGACGCGGCTGCGATCCCAATCATTGCGCGTGCCGACGTCCATGTATTCGATGAACCGCACGACGATGCCGCTGCCGCGGAAATGCTCGACCAGGCCGAGCGCGGTGTGCTCGTTCACGCCGCGCTGGATCACGGCATTGACCTTGATCGGGTCGAAGCCGGCGCGGCGCGCAGCCGCGATCCCCGCGAGCACGTCGGCGACGCTGCCGAGGCCGCCGGCCATCGCCGCGAATACCGGCTGCTCGAGGCTGTCCAGGCTCACCGTTACCCGGCGCAGCCCGGCGGCGCGCAGCGCCGCGGCATGCTGTGCGAGCAGCACGCCGTTGGTGGTGAGCGCGAGATCCTCGATCTGCGGCAGCAGGCTCAGGTCACCGACCAGGTCCGCGAGGCCCGCGCGCAGCAGCGGCTCGCCGCCCGTGATGCGCACCTTCACGACCCCGCGCTGCACGAACAGCCGCGTGAGCCGCAGCAGTTCGTCGAATGACAGGCGTTCCGAGGATTTCAGGAAGCGGTAGTGGTCGTGGTAGCGCGAGCTCGGCATGCAGTAGGGGCAGCGGAAATTGCAGCGGTCCGTGACCGAGAGGCGCAGGTCGCGCATCGGCCGGCCGAGGGTGTCCTGCGGACGGTGCTGGCGCGGTACGAGCGGATTGGACCTGGGCGCTTGGCATGTCCATAAGGCTACCAGATCGGTATCCCTCACCAGCGGAACAGGCGCGCCACGTAGCCCCGGGCGAAGTCGGCGGGCCCCGGCGGCAGCTCGACGAATCCGTCCGTCAGCGCCAGCGCGGCGAAGTCCCCCGAGCCATTGGTCGAGCAGGGTTCGGCCCAGGTCCGGGCCCAGTCGTCCCGCGACAGTCGCACCGGCAGGAAGCCGGTGAGCGGCGCTTCCAGGGCACCGGGGCTCCGAGTGCCACGCGCTCGGCAGGAACTCCCGGCACGCCCATCGCGGCATAGAGCGCCGGGACGACGTAGCGCGCCAGACAGACCAGCGTCGAGACCGGATTGCCGGGCAGCGCGAACACCGCGCGACCCTCGCCGGTGGTGCCGAACCACATCGGCTTGCCAGGGCGCTGTGCGATCCCGTGCAGCACGCGCTGCACCCCCAGCGCCTCGAGGGCACGCGGCACCAGGTCGAACTGGCCCATCGATACGCCGCCCGAGAGGATCAGCACCTCATGGGTATCGAGGTGCAGGCGCAGGCGGTCGCGCAGACACCGTTCCATCATCGGGCAGGTGGTCGTCGGCAACGCGCTGGAAGCCGCGCTGGCGCAGCGCCGCGGCCACGGCGTAGGCGTTGGAGCGCCGGATCTGATGCGGCGCGATCGGATCGCCGGGCTCGACGAGTTCATTGCCGGTCGAGACCACGACGATTGCCGGCTGGCTGCTGACCCGCACCCGCGCCATGCCGGCCGAGGCGGCGACCGCGACCTCCGGCGCGTGCAGCACGCTGCCGGCGCTCAGCAGCAGTGCTCCCTGGCTGCGGTCGCTCGCGCGGCGGTGGACGTTGCGCCACGGGGCGGCGGCCAGCCCGGCGTCGATTTCGACATAACCCGCCTCCCGCTTCAGCTGCTCGACCGGGACGACCATGTCGCACCCGCCGGGCAGTACCGCCCCGGTCATGACCTCGATGCAGTGCTCGTTCGAGGACAGCGCTGCCGGCGGATCGCCTGCGGCCTGGACTGCCTGCACGCGGAAGCGCCGCCGGCCGCAGGCCGCGGCCTGGGAACTGAGCGCGATCCCGTCCATCACGACGCGATCGAACGGCGGCTGGTCACGCTCGGCATAGATATTCTCGCGCAGTACCGCCCCGGCGCACTGTCCGACCGGCAGGGATTCGATCGGCAGGCAGGTCAGGTGCGCGCCGATCAGGCGTTCCGCGCTTTGAGGATCGAGCATCCGCGCATGGTACAACGCGCCCGCATTTGGCGCTGCGGGGCCCCGTTTCCGGCCATGGTGCCGGCCGGGGCTTCATGACACCATCCTGGCCAGGGGCGCCCGTAGCTCAGCTGGATAGAGCATCAGGCTTCGAACCTGAGGGTCGGGAGTTCGAATCTCTCCGGGCGCGCCAGCCAAACTGTGACTTCGGGCCTGCGCTGGTGCGGGTGGATTGGCGATCATCCGCCGGACGCCGCCCATCATGGAACTCCTGAACACTTCACCCGGCGATGTGCCGGTGCGGCCTGGACGCACGGGTCCGCGCGCGACGCTGATCCGGCTCGGGTACCTGCGCTCGATGCTCGCGATCACCGGCGGATCGGTTGCCGCATCGCTCGCCCTCACGCTCGCGCTGCAGTGGTTCACGCACGTGCCCCCCGCGGCGTGGCTGCGCGGTGCGATCATCGCGGTCACGGTCCCGCTGGTGGTGGCGCCGGCGGCCGCCCACTATGCGCTGTCGCTGCTGTTCGAACTCGAACACGCCTATTCGACGCTGCACCAGTTTTCGATCCGGGATCCGCTCACCCACGCCTACAACCGGCGCTTCTTCACCGACCAGCTGGTGATGGAGACCGAACGCGCGCTGCGCAGCCCGCTGCCGCTCTCGCTGCTGATCATGGATGCCGACGAATTCAAGCTCATCAACGACCGCTACGGACACTCGGTCGGCGATCGGGTGCTACAGGCCATCACCGCGGCCTGCAAGGGCATCCTGCGGCCGTACGACATCATGGCCCGCTACGGTGGCGAGGAGTTCGTGTTCCTGCTGCCGGACACGACCCTGGGGCAGGCCTGCGAGGCGGGTGAGCGGATCCGCGCCGCGGTGGCGAACCAGCGCATCGAGCGCGAGCGCGGGGCGCCGATCCGGGTCACGGTGAGCCTCGGCGTCGCGCAGCTCGGCGCCGACGATGCCGACGGCAGTGGGATGATGAGGCGTGCGGACGCGGCCCTCTACCGTGCGAAGCATTCCGGCCGCAATCGCGTGGAATCCTGAGGACTGCGCCCGCACGCCGCACTGCACCCAGGCTCGTCGGATGCGCCCCGCGACCCAAAGCTGCTACCCTGACGTGCGCGGGCGCCGTGCGACGGAGCGATTCATGGCAAGAGTGCTGCTGGCGGACGATCACGCCATGGTTCGAGCCGGATTGCGGCAGTTCCTCGAGGAGGACCGCAGCATCACCGAGATCGGCGAGGCGGCCACCGGCAGCGAGACGCTGGACCGGCTGCGCACCGCACGCTGGGATCTGGTGATCCTGGACATCAACATGCCAGATCGCAGCGGCCTGGACATCCTGCGCCACATCCGCTCGGGCTATCCGGAAACCAAGGTGCTGGTGCTCAGCGGCTTTCCGGAGCGGCAGTACGCGATCAACGTGCTCAAGGCCGGTGCCGGCGGCTATCTGGCCAAGGATTGCGCGCCGGAGGACCTGCTCAAGGCGACGCACGCCGTGCTGCAGGGGCGCCGCTACGTGAGCGCCGGTCTCGCCGAACAGATGCTCTCGGACCTGGAACACCATACCGAGCAGCCGCTGCACCGTCGCCTGTCGGAGCGGGAATTCCAGATCTTCTGCAAGCTCGCGGCGGGCAGGGCGGTCTCGTCGATCGGCGAGGAACTGTTTCTGTCCGTCAAGACGGTCAGCACCTACCGGGCCCGGATCCTCGAAAAGCTGGGCCTCTCTTCCAACTCGGAGCTGACGGCCTATGCGTTGCGCAACGGCATCATCCAGTAGCGCCGGGAAGCGGCCGGTGATCGCGTGTTCCGCTGACGCGCCTGTAGGCCGGCACCGATGGCGCGGACGCGCGAACCCGAGTCTACTCCGGGGTGTACTGGTGAGCCCCAGGAGCATGCATGCGTCGGCGGCCTGAAGCGGACTGGCAGCGATGAATCCGCGCCCACTCTCGGTCCTGCTGGTCGAGGATTCCGGCGTGCTGGCCGAGCGGCTGCGCGAGACCGTGCTGAGCGTGGCCGGAGTGCAGTTGATCGGTACGGTGGACTGCGAGGCGGACGCGGTCGAGGCGCTGCGGCGGCTGCCGATCGACGTGCTGGTTCTGGACCTGCACCTGCGCCAGGGCACCGGATTCGGCGTGCTGCGCGCGCTGCGGCAGGACCGGATGGCGACGGTCGTATCGATCGTGCTCTCGAACTATGACCTCGCGGAATACCGCCGCGCGGCCGCCGCGCTGGGCGCCGGGTATTTCCTGGACAAGCTGCGGGAATTCGATCGCCTGCCGAGAATCCTGCAGCAGCTCGGCTCCGAATGGCCGATCGCCGCGGGCAACGCGACCGCCGATGCAACCGGTGATAACGGCTTCCAGCTGCGCCAGTCGTAGGCTACGCCCCTGAAGGCAGGCCGCCGCGACCGCCCGGCACCGCTATAGATTCGCCGCGGCTTCCAGCAGCGGCGCTCCGGGCGTGGCCTGCTGCGGTGCGAGCACGCGCGCGAGCGGCAGCAGCGCCCGCACCCGTGTTCCCCCGCCTGCCGGAGTGTCGAACTGCAGGCTGCCACCGAAGCTGCGGACCCGATGCCGCATGGTGGCGAGGCCATGCGACCCGATCGCGTCGCGGCGCCGCGGTTCGATGCCGATGCCGTCGTCCTCGATGATCACGGCCAGGTGGCTGTCCTCGATCGCAATCTCGACCCGCACCGCACTGGCGCGCGCGTGCTTGACGATATTGGTCAGCGATTCCTGCACCAGCCTGAACACCATGATCGCGGCATCCTCCGTCAGTTGCAGCTCCTCGTCCGGGTAACTCGCACTGCAGGCGACGCCGGCGTGGCGGCAGGTCTCCTCGGCGATCCAGCGCACCGCCGGCAGCAGCCCCATGTTGTCGAGCAGCGTCGGGCGCAGGTTCTCGACGATGCGTCGCTTGACGTCGACCCCCTCGTCGAGCAGTTCGAGCAGGCGCTGCCAGCGCAGCTGCATCTCCGGATCCGCAGCGGGCGAGCGCTTCTGCAGCCAGGCGACGTCCATCTTCACCGCGATCAGCACGCCACCGAGTTCATCGTGCAGCTCCCGGGCGAGTGAGGCCTTCTCCCTCTCCGAAAGCTGCTGCAGGTGGTTGGAGAGCGCCGAGAGTTCCGCGGTGCGATTCTGCACGCGGCGCTCCAGCTCTTCGTTCTCGCTGGCAAGCTGCGCGCTCAGTTCCGCGTGCCGGCGCGCGTGCCGCGTCACGAGCAGGGTGGCGAACAGCAGCAGGCACACGTTCACCAGTGCCACGCCACCCATCAGCGCCCGCGACACCAGTCGCAGCCGCTCGGCGCTGCGGATCTCGTTCTGCACCGTCTGGCGCTCCGCTTCCCGCAAGCTCATCGCGACCGCCCGGATCTCGCCCATGGTCTGGCTGCCCACGTCGGTGCGCACGACGGCCAGCGCCTGCGCCGGACCCTGGGACTGATAGAGCGCCAGCGATTCGGTCAGTTCGGCCAGCTTCTCCCCGACCAGCACGCGCAGGTGCCGTAGTGACTCGATCTGCCCGGGGGTCGCGTAGATCTGATCGCCCTGCATGAAGCCGTTGGTGAACTGATCGAGCGTCGGCTCGATCCGATCGCGCACCGCGAGGTAGGGCTGCAGGTATTTGGGGTCGCCAGTCAGCAGGAAGCCGCGCTGGCCGGCCTCGGCGCGGGCGAGCTGCTCGAGCAGGTGCGCCAGCTGGACCTGGCGGTCCTGCGAGGCATTGATGAGACGGTTGATCTGCTTCTCGCCATTCTGTGCGATCTCGGAGATGACCAGCAGTGCCGCCAGCAGCAGGAATGCGACCGTCAGCGCGATGGCGCGCGAGCTACGTACCGAAGGCAGGAGCATTGGAGTCTTTGGGAGCTGGTCGGTGCCGCCGCAATTGGGACGATATTACTCCAGTATGCCGGACCCCGGCGTCGGTCGGTTGCGCGCGGCTCCGCGCGGCGCGCCGCTGCCCGTAGCCAGCGGCCGCCCGCAGCACACGACCGCGTGCACCAACAGGGTCAGCAGTGTGGCGCCACTGCTCCGCAACGGTACAGCCAGCGGCGCTGGGTTCTCAGGGCGCGCAGTGATCGTCCACGCGCCGAGCGACTGCACTGCGGACGCTGATCCGTGCGTTTTTGCACCACTTATGGACCTGATTGGAGCATTTTCTGGACTTTTGGCCGCAAGGATTCACTGACTTCCTTCCTGGTCCACGCGCGCAGTCGCGCACGAGGGCTCGATGGCATGAGGGTTGCATCCCTATTGCCCAAGTACGCAATGCGTCTGCATGTGCGGCCTTTATCAGGCCAACGGCAACGCTGCCGATACTAGCGCTCATCTCACACCCCCCGCGGTGGGCGCCGAATGTCGGCAGCGTCTTTTTTTCCCCGCTCCGCGCCGTACCGGACTGACGCTGGCAAAGCGGGCGCCGTACGGGCCAAACTGCCGCATGCTTCCGGCCACGCCTTTCCCTTGAGCGCTCCTCTGGCGCGCGCGCGCGCGCGCTTCATCGGTGTCGAACTGCATGCCATCCGGCTGCATCTGGAACGACGTCGGGTATTGCGCGACGTGGACTGGCGCATTCGCCCCGGCGAACGCTGGGTGCTGCTCGGCACCAACGGGGCGGGCAAGACCCAGCTGCTCAAGCTGCTGGCCGGGGACGTCTGGCCCAGTCCGCACGCCGGCAGCGCGCGCCTGTACCACTGGCACGGCGAGGTGTTGCGCGAACCCTATGGACTCAAGACTGAGATCGCCTACGTCGGGGCCGAGCGCCAGGATCGCTATGAGCACTATGAGTGGAATCACCGCGTCGAGGCGATCGTCGGCACCGGGCTGTACCGTACCGAGATTCCGCTCGATCCGCTGTCCGCGCGCGACCGCACGCGGGTCATGCGGCTGCTGCGCCGCTGCGGGCTCGGGGCGCTCGCCCGGCGCCAATTCCTGACGCTGTCCTATGGCGAGCGGCGGCTGGTGCTGCTGGCGCGCGCACTGGCGGCGGCGCCGCGGCTGCTGCTGCTCGATGAGATCTTCAACGGTCTGGATGCTGCCCGGCATGCGCGCATGCAGCGGCTGCTCCGGCTGTTCGGTCGCGGTGGGCTGCCCTGGGTGCTCGCGACCCATCGGGTGCAGGACATCCCGGCCAATGCGACGCATCTGTGCGTGATCGATCGCGGACGGATCATCGAGCAGGGTGCGCTGACGCCCGCGCGGCGGGATGCGCTGCGACGCCAGGAACTTGCCGGCGCCGCTGGGAGCGCCGAGGCCGGCGCCGCGCCCGGCGGCCGGCCTGTCACGCGAGCGCGCCGGCCGGCGCCGGTGCTGATCGCGTTGCGCCATGCAGCGGTGTGGAGGGAGCAGCGTCCCGTGCTGCGCGGACTCGATCTGCAGATCCGGCGCGGCGAGTGCTGGGTCGTGCACGGCCCGAACGGCAGCGGCAAGTCGAGTTTCCTGCAGCTGCTGTATGGTGACCTCGGCGTCGCGCACGGCGGCGCTATCACCCGCGCCGGCATCGGCCCGGGCGTGCCGTTATGGCGGTTCCAGCGCCGCGTTGGCCTGATCGCCCCGGAGCTGCAGCTGCTGCAGCCGCGCGGCGCGCGGGCGCTCGAGCTGGTGGTATCGGGACTGCATGCCAGCATCGGGCTCGCAGCCGCCGCCCGGGCGCAGGCAGCGTGCTGCGCGCGCGGCAGGCGCTGCGCAGGCTCGGCATCGGTGCACTGGCAGACAGGCTGGTACGCACGCTCTCCTATGGACAACTGCGTCGGGTGTTGTTCGCCCGCGCGCTGGTGCGCGAGCCTGATATTCTGCTGCTCGATGAACCCTACGCGGGGGTCGAGCCGCGCACCCGGGCGGCATTGCGCCTGGGCGTGGATGGTCAGGTGGACGCTGGAGTGACGGTCGTGATCGCAACCCATCATCGGGATGAGTGGCCGCGCGGTGCGACCCATGAACTGGAGCTCGCCGGGGCGCGGGTGCGCTACAGCGGGCCGCTGCGCGCTCCGCCGCGCAGCCCATGAAGCGCAGCTACGTCATCGCGCTCGGCGTCGTGCTGCTCGTCGCCGGCCTCGGACTGTGGCGCACGCGTGGACCCGCAGGCGCGGATCCGGCGCGAGCGCTGGTGATCGGCGGGGATGCCGGCGGGATCGCGCATGCGGATCCCGCGAGCGAGCAACTGGATGCCCCGGACCTCGCACAGGCCGCCAGCACGGCGGCGGCCGAACCGGGGTTCCAGGCCCTGATCGTGATGCGCCACGAGCACGTGGTGCTGGAGCGCTATGGTCACGGCACCGCGGCCGATACCGTCGTCGATTCGGGTGCCATGGCCGAGGGCGTGCTCGGGCTGCTGGTGGGCATCGCGGCGCGCGATGATTTCCTGCCCCGTACCGAACTGCGTGGATTTCGCGCCGCGCCGCTGCGTGCGGCGATCGAGACGGCGGCCCGCACGTCCTACCCGGACTATCTCGGTCGCAAGCTCTGGCGACCCGCGAATGCGGCGCCGGCCTGGATCGCGCTGCCCGCGCCCGGGAGCGCGGTCCCGGCCGACTGCTGCCTGCACGCGCGCGTGATCGACTGGATGCGCGTGGCCGGAGTGCTGCTCGGCGATGGCACCTTCGAGGGCACGTCCATCGCTCCTGCGGGCTGGGTGGCGCGCATGCTGCGGCCGGTATCGGCCGATGGACTGCACGGCTTCGGCGTCGAGCTGGCGGGTGCCGCGCGGGGACTCGAACCGCTGCAGTTCAGTGACGCGTTCTTCCTGCGCGGGCCGGGCCACTGGCGGCTCGTCATGGCTCCCGGCGCACACCTCGCGGTGCTGTTCGGCGCCACCGCTGTCGTCGACGCGACCGCAGACTGGGACGAGACGCGGATCGCGAACCTGGTGTTCCGCGCACTGCGCGACCAGTCGGTGCCGGACGCCCCGTCCAGCCTGCTGCAGCGGCTCGTGCCGGCGCATTGACGGCCGCCCACCGCATTCCGGGAATCAGGCTTTGCAGGACACCAGTGCGCTCCCCGTGATCGCCCCACCGCGGCTCCGGCCGCTCGTGGCGCTGTTCGTGGTCTGCGTGATCGACGTGCTCGGCTTTGGCATCCTGATCCCGCTGATCCCGTACATGGCCACGAACTTCGGCGCTTCCCCGGCGATCATCACGCCGATCCTGGGCACCTATTCGCTGTGCCAGCTGATCGCAGCGCCGATCTGGGGCCGGCTCAGCGATCGATTCGGCCGGCGGCCGATCCTGATCACCAGCATGGCCGGCGCCGGAAGCTCGTACCTGATCCTCGCGGGCGCCCATTCCGTCACGACGCTGCTGGTGGCGCGGGCGCTGGCGGGCTTCATGGCCGGCAACCTGTCCGCGGCCATGGCCTACGCCTCGGATATCAGCACGCCGCAGAACCGCGCCCGCACCATGGGGACGGTCGGCGCCGCGATCGGAATCGGCTTCATGCTCGGGCCGGCGATCGGCGGGGCGCTGGCGGGCGAGCACCTGGCGACGGCGAATTTCCTGCGCCCGGCGCTGCTGTCGGCGTCGTTGAGCGTACTGGCCATGCTGCTGGTCGTGTTCGTGCTGCGCGAGAGTCACACCGCCGCGCACCGGCATGCGCAGCACGCCGCAGGTCCGCGCACCGCCGGGCTGGCGCTGCTGCGAGCGCTGCCGGCGCTGCGCGCCCTGGCGCTCGGCAACCTGCTCGTGACCTTCTCCCAATCCACCCTCGATTCCAGTTTCGCGATCTGGGCCATGAACCGCTACGGCCTCGGTCCGCGCAGCGTCGGGCTGGCGCTGTTCGCGCTGGCGATCGTGGCGGTGCTGGTGCAGGGCGGCCTGTTGCGGGTGCTGGCGCCGCGCTTCGGCGAGCACCGGCTGGCGCTGGCCGGCGTGCTCGGCTACTGCACGGGTCTGGCCGGTGTCGCGCTGGCGCATGACCTGGCGTGGGTCGTCGCCGCACTGGTGGTGTGCGGTCTCGGTGCCGGGCTCTACGGACCCTGCGGCTCCGCGCTCGCCTCGCGCGAGGCGAGCGAACAGAACCGCGGCGCCGTGATGGGGATCTACCAGTCCAGTACCTCAATGGCGCGCGTGCTGGCGCCATTCCTTGCCGGTACGATCTACCTGCGCTTCGGGCCTAACGCTCCGTTCCTGGTGGCCGCACTGATCACGCTGCAGGCGTTCTGGTGCATCCTGGCCGCGCGTCGCCTGCACCTGCGTCGAGGCCAACCATGATCCACACGCTCGGTGACCGGAGACTGAAGACCGCCGGGGACGACTTTTACATTGCGCCCGGCGCGCAGGTGATCGGCGAGGTGGTGCTCGGAGCCGGGGCGAGCCTGTGGTTCAACTGCGTGCTGCGCGCCGATGACGAGCGCATCGAGGTCGGCGCCGGCAGCAACGTCCAGGACGGCTCGGTCATTCATGCCGATCCCGGAACGCCGACGCTGATCGGGACCGACGTGACGGTAGGCCACATGGTGCTGCTGCATGGATGCACGATCGGGGATGCATCGCTGATCGGCAATGGTGCGATCGTGCTCGATCGGGCGCGGATCGGCAGCCATTGCATCGTGGCCGCCGGCGCGCTGGTGGTGCCGGGAGCCGAGATCCCGGACGGCTCGGTGGTGATGGGTTCGCCGGCCAGGATCGTGCGCGCGGCCACGGAGGCGGACCTGGCGAGGATCCGGCAGGCCGCGGAGCACTATCGCGCCCGTATCCCGCGCTATCGGGCGCAACTGCGTGACTTCAGTGCTTGAGAGGCTGCTTCAGGAAATCCTCCCGGTTCGCCGACTGCACCGTGACCTGCAGCGATTCCCGTCCGCGCGCGAGGGTCAGCGGGACCGGCGACCCCGCGGCGCCCTGGCTCCAGATGCTGCGCAGGAATTGCGGCAGCGTGGTGACCCGCTGTCCCGCGACCGCGCGGATGACGTCGCCGGGGCGCAGCCCTGCGCGATGCGCCGGGCCGTCGGGCGTGAGGCCGGCGACGATCACGTGATCGGCCTGTTCGGCCGTGTAGACGCCGAGCCACGGCCGCGGAACGCGCCGCGGCCTCCCATGCTCGATCATCTCGGCCAGCACCGGCTCGACCAGGTCGATCGGCACGAACATGTTCGCATCGAATTCCTCCTGCGCCAGCGACTCCTGCACGAATAGCGATCCGATCCCCAGCAGCAGGCCGTTCTCCCCCAGCAGCGCGGTACCGCCCCACTGCGGGTGCGGGGGCGCCGTGAACAGGGCGTCATCCAGCAGGTACTCCCAGTAGCCGGCGAACTCGCGGCGCGCGATCAGGCGGGCCTCGAGCGAATGCGCGGCGCCACCGTGCCCGATCACGATGACACGGTCCCCGACGTTCAGCGTACCGGCCGAGCCGCGCTCGAGCGGTGGAGCATCGAGCGTACCGAGCGGCTGCACCAGTCCGAAGCCGCTGACCGGATCGAACGCCAGCGGGTAGGCTTCCACGACCCGGCCCTCGAGCGTAGTGAGCCAGATCGAATGCGCCTCCATGACCAGGTAGCCGATCGTCAGCACCAGCGAGCGTCCGGTCCCACGGATCACGACACCGTGACCGAAACGCTCGGTGCCGAGGATCGGCGCGGTATAGGCGTCATCGGCGATCTCGGAGTGCAGCAGCACGACAGAGCGGTAGGCCGACTGCAGGTCAAAGCCGAGACCCGGCTGCTGCGGTCGCAGCGCCTCGGGCAGTTCCCAGTCCTCGCTGCGTGTCATGGGCGCGAAGCTTAAGGGAGAACCGCGGCGCAGTTCAAAGCGGAGCTTCGGGTCCGACCGCCGCGGCCTCGTCCGCGAGCACGCCCGCAAATACGATCACGGCCTCGCCGATGATGCTCACGGCAGTGAGCGCGCCACTCTCCAGCGAGAGGGCAACGGTGACGCGGCCCGGGCGATCGACGAAGCGTCCCTGCGCCCCGGTGAACTCGATGACCTGCGGGCCAACGGCGGTACGGTCTTGCGCGCGCAGCAGGCCGTGCTGCAGCAGGTAGGCGCCGAGCAGCGCGTGGGCGTTGCCGCTGACCGGATCTTCCGCGATGCCGAGTGCCGGACAGAACATGCGCGCCTCGCTGAACACGTCCGGCACCGACGGCTGGAGCGTGAACAGGAAATATCCAGGCGCGCCGAGCCGGGCGGACAGCGCGATCAGCCGGGGCGCATCGGCCTGCGCCCGCCCCAACGCCTGGGCATCCCGCAGGCCGAGCAGCACGCGCGCACCGCGATCCCCGGCGATCATCGCGGGGCAGTCGGTGCACAGGTCCGACGGCTCGAGTCCGAGCGCCGGCAGGATCGCCTCGAGCGCATCGGCAGCCACGGCTCGGGCGGGCGCCGGCGGCGGCTGGTGGATCGCGATGCGCGCCGGTCGCGCGCCGATCAGGTCGACGTCCGCCAGGCCGCCGGCGGTGCGCTGGCGGCGGCCCGCCGGTACGGAGCCGGGCAGCGACGCGAGCACCGCGTGTGCGGCGAGCGTCGCGTGGCCCACGAATGCGGCTTCGCCGCGCGGCGTGAAGAATCGCAGCCGCAGGTCATGGTCGGGAGCGTCGGGCCCGAGCACGAACGCGGTATCGCCGGCATTGATCTCGCGCGCGATCGCGCGCATGTCGGCCTCCGACAACGCGTCCGCATCGAGCACCACTCCCGCGGGATTGCCGCTGAAGCGCCGCGACGTGAACGCATCGACCTGGAACACGCGTACGCTACCGCTCAATCTGGCACTCCTGATGCCGGGCGGACTGCGGGCCGGGCGTGCCGCGATTGTAGCGGTGCGGTGGTGCGCGTGCGTGCGCGGCGGGCTTGCAATCGCGCGGACCATCCCCGATAGTTTCCGCCAGAGCCTATGGGGTGGTCCGGACGAGCGGACCTGAGACGCCGCGGCCGGCGAACCCGTTGAACCTGATCCGGTTAGCACCGGCGTAGGGAGCAGGTGATCATGGAAATCGGCGTCGAAATCAGCCTCTACCCGCTGCGCAACGACTATATCGCCCCGATCGAGGACGTGATCGGGCGCCTGAACGCCGATGCCCGACTGCGCGTCATCACCAACAGCATGAGCACCCAGGTGTTCGGAGACTACGAGCTCGTGATGCAGTGCCTGGTGCGCGAGCTGCGCACGAGCTTCGAGCGCCACGGCACCGCCATCTTCGTGATGAAGGTCCTGGGGCCGCTGCCGACGTGATCGATGCACTGGTTCGCGCGCTGCGCGGCGCCAGTGCACTCGAGGCGCTCGCCGTGGGGCTCGGTGTGCTCTACGTACTGCTGGTATACAGGCGCCGGCGCCTGTGCTGGATCGCTGGTGGAGCGAGCTCGCTCATCTTCATCTACATCTCGGCGCAAGCCGGACTGCCGATGCAGTCCGCGCTGCAATGCTACTACGTGCTGATGGCGTTCTACGGCTGGTACAGCTGGTCGCGTTCGGAGCAGCGACACACCGGCATCACGGTGTGGCCGCTGCGCCGGCACCTGCTCGCGCTGCTCGCGATCGGAGCCATGAGCCTGCTCAGCGCGCGCTGGCTGCAGCGCGAGACCCACGCCGCGTGGCCCTACCTGGACTCGCTGACGACCTGGGTCAGCCTGTTCGCCACGTGGCTGGTCGCGCGCATGCGGCTCGAGAACTGGCTGTACTGGATCGGCTCGGACGCCGTGATGGTGTTCCTGTTCGCCAGGCAGGGCTACCTGTTCACCGCCGGGCTGTTCCTGACCTACCTCGTGATCGCGGCCTTCGGATTCCTGGAATGGCGCCGCCAGTACCGGCTGCAGATGGCGTGAATACACCACCCGGCTGGGCACTCGCGCGGGTGCCAGGTCTGGAGCACGGTGCGCCGCCGCGGCTGGTGACACGGCTGGCCGGGGGCAGCGTGAATCGCGTCTATCGCGTCGACAGCGCCGCCGGGCGCTTCGTGCTCCGGCTCGATGGCGCGGCATGGCGCCGGCCCGGAGTGGATCGCGAGCGCGAACTGCTGCTGCACCGGGCCGCGGCGTCGGCCGGCATCGCGCCGGCCATCGTGCAAGCCGCACCGCAGTCCGAGGGTCTGCTGGTCCTGGAATTCCTCGACGGGCAGGTGTGGCACGCGGAGGACTTCCGCGATGTGCGCTCGCTGGCTCGCCTCGGGGAGCGGCTGCAGGTGCTGCACCAGCTCCCGCCTCCGGCCATTCCGGTCTTCGACCCGATGGTCATTGCACGCGCTTATGTCCAATCCATCGAGGCCCGGCGCTCGGGGCAGCCCGGCAGCGCCGAGGCTGCCGCAACGCTGGGGACGATCCTCACGCGCGTCGAGCACGGCGGCGCGGTGCTGCGACGGCTGGGCGATGACGCGTCTGGCATCGTCCACGGCGATCTCGCGGCCGCCAACCTGCTGCAGGCTCGGCGCCTGTGGCTGCTCGACTGGGAGTACGCCCAGCGCGGCCACCCGCTGCTCGATCTTGCCTGCGTCTTCGCGTATTACCCGCTGGCGGCGGCGCATCGACGGGAATTCGCGGCCGCGGCCGGCCTCGCCGCGCTCGCGGACGGTGAGCTGCTGGACGAGGCCGTGTACGTCTACCGCGCATTGAGCTGGCTGTGGCACCTGGCGCGCGGTGAGTCGGCGCCGGCGCCCTGACGGGTGGAGGCCCCGCGCGGACGGCCGGCCAGGGGGCTGGCATCCCGAATCCGGTGCCGGCAAACTACCGCGCCCTTCAGCCCCGGAGTGCCCATGCCGCTGGTACGAGTGATTGATCGCGATGGCGTCGAACGCGAACTGGACGCGCCCAGCGGCGTCTCGCTGATGGAGCCGTTGCGCGACATGGACGATGGCGTGGCGGCGATCTGTGGCGGCATGTGTTCGTGCGCGACCTGTCACGTCTATGTCGACCAGGACTGGGTTGCGAAGCTGCCCCGGCCGATGTCGGATGAATCGGACATGATCGGCGACCTGGCCAGCCGTCGCGAGAATTCGCGCCTGTCCTGCCAGATCATGCTCAACGATGCGCTCGACGGCCTGAAGATCGCGATCGCTCCGGAAGAATGATCCGCCGATGACCTGCTCCTGCCGCCGATGACCTACGTCTACGTGCTGCTCGTGCTCGGAGCGCTGCTCGCGCTGGCGCGCATCGCGATCGCGCTGCGCCGCGCGCGTGGCCAGGGGCAGCAGGACTGGGATGCGCGGCTGGTGCAGAACCTGCGGGCCGCCGGCGGCAATGCGTTCACGCCCTACGAGGTGGATTTCTTCTTCAACCTGCCGGACGAAGCGGCGTGCGCTGCATTGCGCGGCACGCTGGAATCCGAAGGATTCGCGATCGATGCGCGCGCCGCGACCGGGGAGGCCGCGAGCGGCTACTCGCTGCATGCGCGCAAGCAGCTGCGCGTCTCGGTCGGCGAAATGCAGGAGCACTCGCGGCGCTTCCGCGTGCTCGCCGAGCAGCTCGGCGGTCACTATGACGGCTGGATGACCGATCCGTCGCGCAAGTAGCGCGTCGCTGCGGTCTCAGGGCCGCTTTTCGCCTTGTCGCCGCACCGCCTCGGCCGCGGCGCGGATCGCCTCGGCGTCCCCGAGGTAGCGGCTGCCGCGCGGCCGCAGCGCGTCATCGAGTTCGTACAGCAATGGCACCCCGGTCGGGATGTTGAGCTCGATGATCGCCTGCTCCGACAGGCCGTCGAGCATCTTCACCAGCGCGCGCAGGCTGTTGCCATGCGCGACCACCAGCACGTCGGCGCCGGCGCGCAGCGCCGGGGCCACGTTGGACTCCCAGTACGGGATCACGCGCGCGAGCGTGTCCTTCAGCGATTCCGTGGCCGGCAGCTCGCGCGGGTCGATACCTGCATACCGTGGATCGAAGCGCGGATGGCGCGGATCGTCCAGTTCCAATGGCGGCGGCGGGATGTCGTAGCTGCGGCGCCAGATCTTGACCTGGGCCTCGCCGTGGCGGGCTGCGGTCTGCGCCTTGTCCAGCCCCTGCAGCGCGCCATAGTGGCGCTCGTTCAGGCGCCAGCTGCGTTCGACCGGCAGCCACAGCAGGTCCAGCACCTCGAGCATCAGCCACTGCGTGCGGATCGCCCGCTTCAGCACCGAGGTGTACACCTGCCGTGGCACGATGCCCTCGCGCTGCAGCTCACGACCCGCCTGGCGCGCCTCCTCGGACCCACGCTCCGTCAGATCGACGTCAGTCCAGCCGGTGAACCGGTTCTCCAGGTTCCAGATGCTCTCGCCATGACGCACCAGCACGAGTTTTCCCGGCACGATCCGTTCCCTCCAGAATCCGATGGAGCTGCTTTTGCTTTATAGCAGAGGCGCGGCGCCATCGCCGGGCGCTCCGGAGCGGCGGTGCGTCATTCCGGCAGCTCGAGGTCGGCGATCAGCGCGCCGAGGAAGCGCACTGCTTCCCCGCCGGTCACCACGCGGTGATCGAAGGTCAGCGACAACGGCATCCGGCTGTGCACCGCGACCTGACCGTCGACGGCGACGACGTCCGCCCGCGCGCGGCCGGTGCCCAGGATCGCCACTGCCGGCGGCACGACGACCGGCGTGGCGTAGCGGCCCGCCATCATGCCGAAGTTGGACAGGATGAAAGTGAAGTGCCGCAGCTCGTCGCTGCTCAGGCTGCGATCGCGCGCCGCGGTCTTGAGCCGGTCGAGCTCGGCGCGCAGCTCGGCGGCACCGCGCCGCTCCACGTGGCGGATCACCGGTACCAGCAGCCCGTCGGCCGTATCGACCGCGAGGCCGACGTGCACGTGGTCGAACAGCGTACGGCACTGCGAACCGGCGTCGTACCAGGCATTGAGTCCGGGCTCGCTGCGCGCCCCGGCCGCGATCGCGCGCAGCACGCGGGTCGTGTAGTCATTGGTGCCGCGCCAGCGGTACAGATCGGCATCATCGAACACCGAGCATTCCATGACCGAATCGCGCGACAGCGTCATGCTCTGCGCCATGGCCCGTCGCAGGCTGCGCAGTACCTCGACTCCACCCTCGCCGCCGCTGCCGCGGGTACCGTGTTCGCCGCCGGCGCGTGCGGATGCATCGTGCTCGCGGCGGCGCGCGCCGGCAGCCCGACCGCCATCACGTCATCGAGCGTCACCAGGCCGTCCCGTCCGGTGCCGTTCACCGAGGCGATATCGACCCCGAGGCTGCGCGCCAGCGCGCGCGCCGCAGGTACCGCGCGCACCCGCGGCGTGACCACCGCGCCGGCGGCGAGCAGCGCAGCACCGGCTTCAGAGTGATCGCCTGCGGCCGGCATGTGTCCGACGACCGTGCCGCTGTCGGCGTGTGCCGCCGCACCCGGCGCCGAGGCCGGTGCGTCTGCCGCGTCGGCGAATTCGACCAGTGCGGCGCCGGTCTCGACCCGATCGCCGGGCCGCGCGAACAGCGCCTTGATCGTGCCGCTCCAGGGCGAGGGCACCTCGACCACGGCCTTCGCGGTCTCCACGGCCAGCAGCGGGGCGTCGACCGATATCCGGTCCCCCGCCTGCACGTGCCATTGCAGCACCTCGGCCTCGGACAGACCTTCACCGAGGTCCGGCAACCTGAACACGGTCATGCTGGCATGCCTCGTCGAGCGTCCTGAGCTTCAATCCGCCAGCGTCGCGCGGATGCCATCGACGATGCGCGCCATGCCGGGGATGTAGTCATGCTCGAGCCGGTACAGCGGCATGATCGTATCGTAGCCCGTCACCCGACGAATGGGTGCCTGCAGGTCGTACAGTGCCTGCTCGGCCACCGTCGCCGCGATCTCGCCGCCCAGACCCCCGGTGCGCGGCGCCTCATGGACGATCAGCAGCCGACCGGTCTTGACGACGGAGTCGAGGATGGTCTCGAAATCGATCGGCGCCAGCGTCGCCACGTCGATCACTTCGCAGCTGATGCCCTCGGCGGCCATCTGCTCCGCGGCCTTCAGGCTGTCCATGGTCATTGCACCCCAGGTCACCAGCGTGACGTCGCTGCCCTCGCGCAGCACGAAGCAGCTGCCGAGCGGCAGCGATCGGCCGTCGTCCTCGACTTCCTGGCGCGCGAGCCGGTACAGCCGCACCGGCTCGAGCACGATGACCGGGTCCGGATCGCGGATCGCGGCCAGCAGCAGGCCATACGCGCGCGCCGGGGACGTCGGGCATACCACCCGCAGTCCGGGGTGGTGGCACAGCAGCGCCTCGAGGCTCTCGGAGTGGTGCTCGGGCGCATGGATGCCGCCGCCGTGCGGCATGCGCAGCACCAGCGGGCAGCTCAGACGTCCGCGGGTGCGGTTGCGCAGGCGCGCCATGTGGCTCGCGATCTGGTCCATCGCCGGGTAGATGAAGCCCATGAACTGGATCTCGGCCACCGGCCGCAGTCCCTGCGTCGCCAGGCCGAGCGCCACGCCGGCGATCAGCCCCTCCGCCAGCGGCGTATCCTGCACGCGCTGCGCACCGAAGCGCTGCTGCAGCCCGACCGTGGCGCGGAACACACCGCCATTGTTGCCGACGTCCTCCCCGAGCACGACGACGGTCGGATCGTGGTCCATCTCCCAGGCATGCGCCATGTTGATGGCCTCGACCATCGTCATCTTCGGCATCGCCGTCCTTCTCGGTCGCCAAGGCGGCTCAAGGCTTGGCCGCGGCGTAGCGGCGCGCATCGTCGCGCTGCGCGCGCAGCGCCGCGGGCAGCTCGGCATACAGGATAGTCGAACATCGCGTCGGTCGACTGCCTGCGGGGTCGCGAGGTAGCGCTGCACGGCCGCGTCAATCTCCTGCGCGCAGGCGCTCCTCCAGGATTCCTCCTGCGCGTCGTCCCACCATCCGCGTGCCGTGAGGAACGCGCGCAGCCGCGGAATCGGATCCAGCCGCCACGCGGCCTCGACCTCGGCTGCCGGGCGGTAGCGCGAGGCATCATCGGAGGTGGTGTGGTCGCGCAGGCGGTAGGTCAGCGCCTCGATCACCGTCGGGCCGCCGCCGGTAGCGCGCGCGCGCGAGCGCCGCGGCGACCGTCTCGCGCACGATCAACACGTCATTGCCGTCGACCTGCACGCCCGGTATGCCGGCCGCGACCGCCTTCTGCGCCAGGGTCTGCGCGGCGGTCTGGGCCGCGCACCGGCACCGAGATCGCCCAGCCATTGTTGACGATCACGCACACCAGCGGCAGCGCGCCTTGGCGCCCGCGAAGTTGAGCGCCTCGTAGAACGCGCCCTGGGAGGTGCCGCCGTCGCCGATGAATGCGAGCGCGCAGCGTGGCTCGCCGCGGATCTGGTAGGCCAGGGCGGCGCCGGCCGCCTGCGGCATCTGCGAGCCGATCGGGACGCAGAACGGGAAGTCCTGCGGCGAGCGGGCATAGCGCGTGCCGCGCTCGTCCCCGCCCCAGTACAGCAGGATGTCGCTGAGTTCGATCGCCGCGCCAGAACTTGGTCCCGATCTCGCGGTAGACCGTGAACAGCGTATCGGCAGGCTGCATCGCGGCGCCCACGCCGACGTGCGTGGCTTCGTGCCCGAGACAGGACGGGTAGGTGCCGAGCTGGCCGGTACGCTGCAGGTTCATCGCCTTGGCGTCGAACGCGCGCGCCCGCACCATCGCGCGATACATCGCGCACACGGTCTGCGGATCGTGGGCGAACCCGGGCAGCGGACCGCAGGCACTGCCATCGGGCCCGAGGCAGGCGCGATAGGGGATCTCGAAACGCGCCACGACGCTGCCCGTATTCATGGGCGGAATCGTAGCACTGAACGCGAGGCTACTTAACGCGTCCGCGTCAGTGCGCGCCCCCGCCGCGCCCGCCCTGGAACGGCGGCTTGGCGAACCAGACCAGGGGCGTCAGGACCAGGAACATGAGCGCATACAGCCGGTAGACGTCGTTGGCGGCGAGCGTACGCGCCTGCGAGAGCATCAGCGCTCGCACCTGGCCGAAGGCCGAGCGGCCTGCGATGCCGAGCGACTGCAGGTGCCCGGCATACGCGGTCCAGTTCGCACCCTGGATGTCCTGCGACAGCACCGCGTGATGGTAGTCGGTGCGTTGGGTCCAGAGCCAGACCGTGATCGCGGTGGAGATGCTGCCGCCGATCGTGCGCAGGAAGTTCGACAGGCCCGAGGCGGAGGCCAGCTGGTCGGTCGGAATGTTCGACAGCAGGATCTGGTTCAGCGGCAGGAAGAAGAACGCGACGCCGAGCCCCATGAACAGCCGCGGCATGACCAGCTGCCAGAAGCTCGCCGTATCGTTCAGCGTCGAGGTCCAGAACATCATCATGCTGAACACGACGAAGGCGAAGGTGGCGCACAGGCGCAGGTTCATGCGGTACATGTTCCGTCCGACCAGCGGCATCAGCACGACGCCGAATATCCCGATCGGGGCGGTCGCGAGTCCGGCCCAGCTCGCGGTATAGCCGAGCGTGGTCTGCAGCCACAGCGGGAAGATCACGGTGGTGCCGAAGAAGCCGAAGAAGCCGACGCTCACGGCGAGCACGCCGATCCGGAAATTGCGGCGCCGGAACAGCTGCAGGTCGACGACCGGGTGACGGTCGGTCAGCTCCCAGGCGATCAGGTAGGTGATGCAGACCACCGCGACCGCTGCGGCGGCCAGGATCTCGACCGAGTTGAACCAGTCCTTGTCGTTGCCGTTGTCGAGCATGAACTGCAGCGAGCCGATGCCGATCACGAGCAGACCGAGTCCGACCGCGTCGACCGGCACGCGCACGCGCCGGGATTCGCGCCGGTGCAGGATGCTCCAGCACACCGCCGCGGACAGCAGGCCGATCGGCACGTTGATGTAGAAGATCCACGGCCAGGACAGGTCGTCGGTGATGATGCCCCCGACGATGGGGCCGAAGATCGGAGCGACGATCACCACCATGGCCCACAGTCCCATGGCGAGCCCGCGCTTCTCGGGCGGGTAGTTCTTCAGCAGCAGGGCCTGTGCCATCGGTACCATCGGGCCGGACACCGCGCCCTGCATCAGCCGGGCGACGACCAGCATCGGCATGCTCACGGCGAGTCCGCACAGCGCGGAACAGCACACGAACAGCACGGTACAGACGATGAAGGTACGCACCTCGCCGAAGCGGCGACCGAGCCAGCCGGTCAGCGGCTGCATGATGGCGGAGGCGAGTGAATAGGAACTGATGGTCCAGGTGCCCTCGTTGGGACTCACGCCGAGTGACCCGGCGATCGAGGGTACCGACACGTTCACGATCGTCGTGTCGAGGATCTCCATGAAGGTCGCGAGGGCGATCGCGACCGTCAACAGCGCGAGCGGTGCGCCGGTCAGCGGCGGCGGCTCGGGCGCCGGTGCGGCCGCGGGGGCGGCAGGTGTTTCGGCCAAGGGCGTGCCGTCCGCAGGCTCTTAGGGGTGCGCCATGGCGGCGCCGATGAGCGCGTCGGCCTGCCGTGCCGCGTCCGCGAAGTCGGCGCTGTAGATGTCGGTAATGCTCGCGGACTGCGCTCCGGCCAGCGGTGCCAGCACCGGGCCGCTGCGGTCGACGGTGCGCACGCTGACGTCCACCGTGAGCCCGACGCGCAGCGGATGGTCGCGCAACTCGGCCGGATCGAGCGCAATCCGCACCGGCAGGCGCTGCACGACCTTGATCCAGTTGCCGGAGGCGTTCTGCGCCGGGAGCAGCGAGAACGCCGATCCGGTGCCGGCGGCCACCCCGATGACGCGGCCGTGGAACACGAAATCGCTGCCATAGACCTCGGTGCGCAGTTCGGCGGGCTGTCCGATGCGCAACGCTCCGAGCTGCCCCTCCTTGAAGTTGGCGTCGACCCAGAGGTCCTGCAGCGGGATCACGGTCATCAATGCCTGTCCGGCGGCGATCCGCTGGCCGAGCTGCACGCTGCGCTGCGCGATCATGCCGCTGATCGGCGCGACGATCGTCGCGCGCCGGGCGTTCACCCAGGCCTGCTGGTAGCTGGCCCGCGACTGCAGCACCGCGGGCTGCTGCGCCACCGGCGTGTGTCCCACGAGCGCATGGGCGGCGGCGGCATCACGCTGGGCCGCCGCCAGCGAGGCGCGCGCCAGCTCGACGCTGGCCTGCGCGTGCGCGAGTTCTTCGGGCGCGATCGCCTGTGCGCCGAGCAGCCCGGCGCGCCGCTCGAGGTCGGCCTGCGCCTGCGCCAGTTCGACCTGGCTGCGCGCGACCTCGGCATCTCGCTGCGACGCCGTGGCGTACTGCTGCTCGATCTGCCGCACGGTCTGGCCGAGCGCAGCGGCGGCCTGCGCCAGCGCGACCTGGGCGTCCGTCGGGTCGAGGCGCACCAGCTCCTGGCCGACCTGGACCCGCTGGGTATCGTCGGCCAGCACCGCCGTCACGGTGCCGGCCATCTGCGGGGAGATCGTCACCAGGTTGCCGCTGACGTAGGCATCGTCCGTGGTTTCGCGGCGCGAGAGCACGAGGTACCAGAACAGGAACCAGCCGACCGCGACCACCAGGAACACGCTGGTGATGATCAGCAGTACGCCGCGCCGCTTGCCGCCGGAAGCGGCGGGCGGGGCGGGAGCAACTGGAGCGGCAGTCTCGTTCATGGTGGGGACCCGTGGGTTGAAACAGTGTCGGCGCCGCGGAATTCCGCGCTCTGGTAGCCGCCGCCGAGCGCCCGGATCAGCTCCAGATCCGCCTGCAGCGCGGCGGCGTCCAGCTGCAGCAGCTGGTCCTGCGCATCGAGCCACTGGGCGAGGGCGACCAGCGGTGGGCGCCCGTCCGTGAGCCCGGCGCCGGCGCGGGCGGCGGCGGTGTGCTGCAGCGCTGCGGCCAGGTCCACCGCGTGTACGCGTTCAGGCCGCCGCGCCAGCAGGTCTGCGCGCGTGAGCGCCTGGGTGCCGACGTCGCGGGCGGCACCGACCACCGTATCGTCATAGGTGGCGATCGCGGCGCGCAGCTGGGCGGTGCTGCCTTCGTAGGCGCCGCGCAGCCTCCCGGCATCGAACAGCGGCAGATGGATGGCCGCGCCGATGCTCGGCACCGCGCTGCCGGGTTCGAGCAGCTTTTCGGGGTGGACCGTCGAAAAACCGATCAGCGCCTGCAGGCTGAGGTCGGGCAGGTAGCCGGCACGCGCGACCTCCACGCCCCGCAGCGCGGCATCGATGCGCCAGCGGCTCGCGACGATGTCGGGCCGGCGTGCGATCAGGTCGAGCCCCGCGTCGCCAGGCAGCTGCGCCTGCAGCGCGGGCAGCGGATGCGGCTGCAGCGCGGGTAATTCGGCCGGAGCCACTGCCAGCAAGGCCGCGAGCGCGACCCGGCGCAGCTCGGTCGAGTTCGACAGCGCGGTGACCTGCTCGCTGGCCTGGGCGAGGCTGCTGTCGGCCTGCAGCGATTCATCCGGCCGCGCAATCTTCGCATTCACGCGGGCCGCTGCCAGGGCGCGCTGCTGCTGCAGGTTCTCGAGCCGGTTGCGCGCCAGCGCGAGGCGCGCCATGTCGGCCTGCCACGCGAAGTAGGTCTGCGCCACGGAGGTGCTGAGCACGAGCGCGGCCGTGCTGCGCTCGGCAATGGCCGCGTGCGCGGCGTCGAGGGCCGCGTTGATCTGGGCCCGCTGCTTGCCCCACCAGTCGAAGCTGTAGCGCACGTTCAGACCCAGGTCGGTCTGCTCGTACCAGTGGAAGCCCAGGAACTGCGGCGGTATCAGGCCGGTATCGCTGAGCCGCTGCGTGGAGATGTCGCCGTCGGCGCTGACCTGTACCCCGAGCAGCGCCGCGGCGGTGCGTACCGAGGCCTGCGCGTTGGCAAATCGCGCCTGTGCGGCCTCGACACTCGGCGAACGGCGCAGCGCCTGCTCGATCAGTGCGGCCAGCTCTGGATCGCGGTAGCCCAGCCACCAGTCCTGCGCCGGCCATGCCGCGCCGGCCGCGGTCGGCCCGGAAGTCAGGGGCGCGGTGGCCCGCAGGCTCGGCGCGGCCGCCCGCGGGGGGATCCACGCGCAACCCGCCGCCGCCAGTACCGCGGCGAACGTGACGCCGCCCCGCATCGCAGGGCGCAGGTGCCGCCTCGTCCGCCTCATTGCGGTTCGGCCGGGCCGCGGGTCGCGCCGCCGGCGGTGCGGGCGGCATCGCGCGCGGCGCAGACATCCATGCGGCCGAGGATGCCTCGCAGCTGCTCGAGGAGGTGCTCCCGCTCCCCCGGGGGCATGTCGCCGAAGATCTCGCGCAGGCGCGCGTGCATGCCAGGGAGCAGTTCGCGCACCAGGATCTCACCCGCAGGCGTGATGCGCAGGATCATGCGCCGCCGATCCTCGTCACTCGCGATGCGGCTGATCAGGCTGCGTTCGAACAGGCCGTCGGTCACGCGCGTCATGTTGGCGGGACTCTGGCCGACGTAGGCGCACAGCGCGCTCGGGTGGGCGGTGTGGTTGGGCTGTGAGAACAGCATCATCAGTGTCCTGAAATCGGTCTCGTTCAGTCCATGTGGCCGCAGTTCATCCTCGAACAGCGCGGCGAACTCCCGCGCCAGCAGCGCGATCGCGCGGATGATCAGCACCTCGGTGGCGGCCAGGGTCGGCAGGTGCGCCGCGGCCCGCGCCACGGCCGACTCGATGTCGGCGATGCGCTGCTGCAGCGGACCGTTGGAAGACGGCGGGAGTGCAACCACGGTTTAATTTACTACGGAATATTTCCGTAGGGAATAGAGGAAGTCTAAATCAGGCTGCCGACGACGGCCCGCCGGGTGTCGCCGGCGCTGTCCGGTGCGGGCGGGCCAGGTAGTCTTCGCCCTGCATCTCCACCAGCCGGCTGCTCGAGCGCTGGAACTCGAACTGCAGGCGCTGCGCGCGGTACAACGCCGCCGGCGCGGCGGCGGCTGAGACCACCAGCTTCGTGCCCTGGTCGTAGAACTCGTCCACCAGTGCGATGAAGCGTCGCGCCGCATCATCCTGCGTCGCATCCTCGAACACGGGTACGTCGCTGAGCAGCACGGTACGGAACTCCATCGCGATCTCGACGTAGTCGTCCTGGCTGCGCGCTCCTGCGCACAGGGTCCGGAAGTCGAACCAGACGACGTCGCCGTGCCGGCGCAGCGCACGTACTGTTCGTCCCTGGACCTCGAGCATGACGGGTTCCGTGCCTCGATCACCGGACAGGGATTCGTAGAGCGACTGCATCCGCTCGCGGCTGTCGCCGGCCGTGCTGTCGAAGTAGATCGGCCGCGAGCGCAGCTGGGCCAGTCGGTAATCGGTGGGGCCGTCCACCGGTACGAGCTCGAGCGCACGCTCGAGCAGCGCGATCGTCGGCAGGAAGCGGCTGCGCTGCAGGCCATCGCGATACAACTGCTGCGGCGGCAGGTTCGAGGTGATCACCAGCTGCACCTGGCGGCGCAGCAGTGCCTCGAACAGGGTGCCGAGAATCATCGCGTCGGCGACGTCGGCCACGTACAGTTCATCCAGGCACCATACGCGGGCGCGCGCCGCGAAGCCGGCGGCCACGGCATCGAGCGGAGCACGGCGATGGCGCAGCGCGCGCAGGCTGGCGTGCACGTCGCGCATGAAATGATGGAAATGGCTGCGCTCGCGTGGCAGCGCTCCGAGGCTGTCGTAGAACAGGTCCATCAGCCAGGTCTTGCCGCGCCCCACGCCACCGTACAGATAGATCCCCGGCCCTGCGGAGCCCCGGGGCGTGCGCCAGCGCGACCACCACGGACGTGTCGTTGCGGCGAGCAGGCGCGCGCGCAGCGCTTCCAGCCGGACTATGGCTCGTTGCTGCGCGGCATCCACCCGGTAGCCGCGCTGCACGAGTTCGGCCTCGTAGCGGGAACGCAGCGGCGCGGCAGCCGCCGCGGCGTCAGAGGTCCTGGTAGTGGGGTCCGGAGCCACCTTCCGGCACCGTCCAGTCGATGATCTGGTAGGGATCCTTGATGTCGCAGGCCTTGCAGTGCACGCAATTGGCGGCATTGACCTGCAGCCGGGGGCCGGCGGGTCCGTCGCGCACCATCTCGTAGACGCCGGCCGGGACAGAAGCGCGTGCAGGGATTGCCGAATTCGCGCGTGCAGCGCTCGACGCAGGTCGACGTATCGCGCACGTGGAGGTGCACCGGCTGGTCTTCATCGTGGCTGGTGGCCGCAAGGTAGACCGAGCCGCTGCGGTCCCGCGGCGCGGGCAAGTCCCCGGCGTTCCGGGCACCATCGGGCAGATCGAGGCGCCGCAAGGCCGCCGGGTCGGCCGCGGAGCTGAGCGTCCACGGTGAGTGACCCCTCGTCAGTGTCTCGAACATGCCATTGCCGAGGCCGAACCACAGCCCGCGTGTGAACCCCGGCTTGATGTTGCGCACCCGCCAGAGATCGCGGTGGCCCGGACTGGTGCGCCAGCGCTGGTCGAAGCCCGTGGCCTCGCCACGCTGTGCGAGGTGCTCGGCGGCGAGCATGCCGCAGCGCATCGCCTGGTGTACGCCCTTCAGCCGTGCCACATCCAGCGTGCCGGCCGCATCGCCGACCAGGATCGCGCCCGGCATCTCGAGCCGCGGCAGGCACTGCCAGCCGCCCGCGACGATGGCGCGCGCGCCGTAGACCTGGGGCTGACCACCCTCGAGCATCTGCGCAATCCAGGGGTGGTGGTGCAGGCGCCGGAACTGTTCATAGAGGTCGAGCGCCGGGTCGCGGTAGTCCAGGCCGATCACCAGCCCCAGGTACAGCCGGTCCTGCGGCAGGTGGTAGAGAAAGCCACCGCCATAGGTGGAACTATCCAGCGGCCAGCCGACCCAGTGCTGCACGAGACCCGGCGCGCCCCGTCCCGGAGGCAGCTGCCAGAGTTCCTTGAAACCGAGCGCGTAGTGCTGCGCCGCGCATCGCTCGGCAAGCCGGTAGCGGGCGATCAGCTGCTTGGCGAGGCTGCCGCGGGCGCCCTCGGCCACGACCGTGACCGCCGCCCGTACCTCCGCGCCTGGCGTGAATCCCGGCTTCGGGGAGCCATCCCGACGCCGGCCCATGTCACCGAGCACGACGCCGCCGACCACCCCGTCGGCGTCCTCGAGCGCATGGCTGACCGCAAAGCCCGGAAACACGTCGACACCGGCCGCCTCGGCCCGCTCGGCCAGCAGCGCCATCAGCTGCCCGAGCGAGACGATCCAGTGGCCGCGGTTGCGCTGCGGCGGCGGCACCGGCAGCGGCATCGAGCGCCGCGCCGTGAGCAGCCGGAATTCCTCGTGCTGCACCGGGGCGCCGATGGCGGGCGGGTGCGTACGCCACGCGGGCAGCAGCGCGTCGAGCGGTGCCGGATCGATCACGGCCCCTGAAATCAGGTGCGCACCGACGCTCGCGCCCTTCTCGAGCACGCAGATGCTGCGCTCCGGGCACAGTTGCTTGAGCCGCAGCGCGCAGGACAGGCCCGCCGGACCGGCGCCGACGATCGCGACGTCATACGCCAGGCTATCGCGCGCGGGCATCGAGGTCCGGTTCCCCGAGCGCCGCCAGCAGCGCCGCGCGCGCCTGATCGCGTAACGAGGCGGCGCGGTCGGCATCCGCCATCGGCGCGCCGGGCTCCTGCGCCGGCAGGGATGCGAGCACCAGCAGCTCGATGATGCCAGGCCGCGGCAGCAGGCTGTCGGCCGGCAGGCAATAGCGGGTGCCGCGGATCGCCAGCGGTACCACCGGCAGTCCGGCGCGTGCGGCGGCCGCAAACGCGCCGATATGAAAATGCAGCAGGCCGACCTGCTCGCCGAAGGTTCCCTCCGGGAAGAACACGAGCGACTGCCCGCCCTCGGCACGGCGCAACAGGCGGCGCGTATCGCGTGTCCCGCGCGCGCGGTCCCGGCGCTCGACGAATTCCGCGCCGATGCGCCGCAACAGGGTCCCCGCCAGTGGCACCGCCGCCATCTCGCGCTTGATCACGAAGCCGAACTCCGGCGGCAGGCCCGCGGCCAGCGCGACGCCGTCCAGGTAGCTGGCGTGGTTCGCCACCACGATGCACGGCGGTCGCAGCGAGGCGAGTCCGTGCACGCGCAGGCGGATCGCGGTCAGCGCGAACACGGCGCGCGCGAACACCCGCGCGCAGCCGCGCCGCGCGCGCAGCGACGGCAGCACCAGCATCAGCAGCACGGCGGTGCAGCCGAATGCCAGGAACACGCTCCAGGCCCACAGGCCATAGGCGCGGCGCCACACGGCGTCCTGCAGCCCGCCGGGGCGCGGGTTTTCCAGGGTCTCAGGCATCCGACGTGGCTTGGTATGTGATGCAGTTCTCTTTATGTTAACGGTCGGCCGTGCCTGTGAGGGTCGTCACACCGCACCATGGTCGAAGCTCCGATACTCCGAGGGCATTACCGGAACCCATCTTCAAGGCACTGCATTGACCAGACAGGCTACAGTGAGCGTGGCGAGCGAACGAACGGATTCGACCGATCCGCTGATCACCCGCTTCCTCGATGCGGTGTGGATGGAGCGGGGTCTGTCCTCCAACACGCTGGCCGCCTATCGCGCCGACCTGGTCGCGCTCGGCCGCTGGCTCGCCGAGCAGCATATCGCGCTGGTGCACACCAAGCGACAGCAGCTGCTCGATTTCATCGCCGCGCGCGTGCACGCGGGCGCGCGGCCGCGCTCGACTGCCCGCCAGCTGTCCTCCTTCCGGCGCTTCTTCCGCTACCTGCTGCGCGAGGGCCTGATCCACGAGGACCCGACCGCGCAGATCGCGATGCCCAAGATCGGCCGCTCGCTGCCTCGCTCGCTGAGCGAAGCCGAGGTCGAATCGCTGCTGGCCGCCCCGGCGGTCGCCGACCCCCTCGGCTACCGCGACCGGACCATGCTCGAAGTATTGTACGCGACCGGCCTGCGGGTCTCCGAGCTCGTGAACCTCAAGGTCGGTGCGGTCAACATGAACCAGGGCGTGATCCGCGTGGTGGGCAAGGGCAACCGCGAACGGCTGATTCCGCTGGGCGAGGAGGCCGTGCGCTGGCTCAAGGCCTTCATCCTCGGCGCACGCGCCGACATCCTGCTCGACCGCACGACCGACTACCTGTTCCCGACGCGGCGCGGCGATCGCATGACGCGCCAGGCCTTCTGGCACATCATCAAGCGCTATGCGCGCAAGTCCGGCGTCGACCGCGAGCTGTCCCCGCACACGCTGCGGCATGCCTTCGCGACCCACCTGCTCAATCACGGCGCGGACCTGCGCGTGGTGCAGATGCTGCTCGGCCACAGCGATCTTTCGACGACGCAGATCTACACGCATGTCGCCCGCGAGCGACTGAAAGAGCTGCATTCCGAGCATCATCCGCGCGGATGACCCGGCTGCGAGCGCCGGTGCCAGTGCTATGCTCGTGCCCATGATCCGACTCCCGCGTACCGCCTCGCGCGCTGCCTCATTGGTCTGCCTGCTGCTCGCGGCGGGCGGCGCGGAGCGCTCCGTCGCGGCGCCCTCCGTCTCGCCTCCAGCCGGGCCGCCGTCCGCCCCGGCGGATTCACGTCCCACACCCGTGCCCGGCATCGTCGAGGTGCGGCGCGGCGCGGACATCGTCTACATGACGAACGACGGGCAGTACGTGTTCACCGGCGATCTCTACCAGCTCAGCACGCGCAACAACCTGAGCGAGGCGCGGCGGCGCGAACTGCGCACCCAGCTGATCAACGCGCTGCCCGAATCGCAGATGGTGATCTTCTCCCCGCCCAGCCCTAAGTACACGGTCACCGTATTCACCGACGTGGATTGCGGCTATTGCCGCGAACTGCACCGGCAGATCGCCGAATACAACCGGCTCGGCGTGCGCGTGCGCTACATGTTCTTCCCCCGCACCGGGCCGAATACCGATTCGTGGCACAAGGCCGAGCAGGTGTGGTGCTCCGCGGACCGCAAGGCCGCCCTCACGCGCGCGAAGCTCGGCGAGGACCTGGACGCCCGGCCGTGCGCCACGACGCCGGTCGCGCAGGAATATGCGCTCGGCAAGGCGCTCGGCATCGAGGGTACGCCCGGCATCTACGCCGCCAACGGTGCGCTGCTGGGAGGCTACCTGCCTCCCGACGCGTTGCTCGCGGCGCTGGCGCAGCAGGACAGTGCCGCCGGTCCGGCTTCGAACCTCGTCAGCCCGGCCGGGCGCTGAGCCGGCCCGTGGCCGTGCGCCTGGCGCTCAGCGCTCCAGCAGCTTGAGCTTGTCGGGCTTGCCTTCCCAGTCCTTCGCGTCGGCGGGGGCCGTTCCCTTCTCGGTGATCACCGGCCACTTCTTGGCCAGTTCGGCATTGAGCTGCCTGAACTGCTCCTGGCCCGCGGGCAGTTCCTCCTCCGAGTAGATCGCCTCGACCGGGCACTCCGGCTCGCACAGGGTGCAGTCGATGCACTCGTCCGGATCGATGACCAGGAAGTTCGGGCCGACGTGGAAACAGTCGACCGGGCAGACCTCTACACAGTCCATGTACTTGCACTTGATGCAAGTTTCCGTCACGACAAAAGTCATTGCTTCTCCGAACCGTCAGCTGGCACGAGCCTTCCGGGCGCTTCCGTTGCGGACGCCGCAGGGCACCTTGGGCACTCCGTCCGCCCCTCGCTGCGTCGGCAGCGGGAGGCGCGGTCCGCTATTGTGCCAAAGCCGGGCGCGAGCGCAACGCCACGGCCTCCCGCGGAGCGGCCGGCAGCGTCGCCCGTGGCGGGGTGCTAACCCGGTCGCGAACGATCGACGGTGCTGAAACGGACGCCAGCGACCGCGCCGCCAGACCGGTCGGCGAGAAAACACCGCAGCGCGAACTCGATGCTCGGGAACGCGATCTCCGGCCATGGAATCTGCGCCTCCTCGTACAGCCCGGTCTCGAGGCTCTCGGCGCCCGCCGCATGGCTCGGGTCCCGCATGCGGGCGCGAAACATCACGTGCACCTGCGCTGCGTGCAGCACGTTGGTCACGCTCAGCAGGGAGCCGATCTCGACCCGCGCCTCGGCCTCCTCGAAACATTCGCGGGCCGCGGCGTCAGCCAGCGTTTCGCCGATCTCGAGGAATCCCGCCGGGGTGGTCCAGAAGCCGCGGCGCGGCTCGATCGCCCGGCGGCACAGCAGGATTCGACCCTGCCATTCCGGCACGCAGCCGACCACGACGCGAGGGTTCTCGTAATGCACCGTACCGCAGGCGCTGCAGACGGAGCGTTCGAGGTGATCACCGGGCGGGACCAGCCGTACCAGCGGAGCCGCGCAGTCACTGCAGAATTTCATCATGGATTCCGCTATCGTACTCCGGCGCGCCCGCGGTGGCGGGGGGAACGCAGCGGCCTCGTGGCGGAACTGGTAGACGCAGTCGACTCAAAATCGACCGGGCTTGCCCATCTCGGTTCGACTCCGAGCGAGGCCACCAATCGGTCGACGGCCCGGCTGGCGTCGGCCTGGAAGCGGACCGTACCGACCGCACCCTGATTCGAGCATGATCCTGAAGGGGCATTCCTGGCTACCGGCCTCGTACGCGGCGATTTCGATTTCGAACTGCCCGCTGAACTCATCGCCCAGCAGCCGCTGGCCCAGCGCTCAGCGAGTCGGCTGCTGGTGCTCGAGCGGCGTTCCGGGCGTCTCGCCGACCGCCAGATCGCCGAACTGCCGGCGCTGCTTGCGCCCGGAGACCTGCTGATCTTCAACGATACGCGCGTGATTCCGGCCCGCCTCGAGGCCGCCAAACCGACAGGCGGGCGCATCGAAATGCTGCTCGAGCGGATCCTGCACGGCGCGCGTGCGCTGGTGTACCTGCGTGACAGCAGGGCGGTTCGCGCCGGAATGCGCCTGTCGAGCCCCGGCGGGGCCATCGAGGTGCTGGCGCGGCGCGGCGAGCACTGGGAGGTGCAGCTGCCCGCCGAGCCGCTGGCCTTTTTCGAGCAGCACGGCAGCGTGCCGCTGCCGCCCTACATCCGTCGCGCCGCCGCGCCGGCGGATCGCGAACGCTACCAGAGCGTGTTCGCGCGCGCCCCCGGAGCCGTCGCGGCACCGACCGCCAGCCTGCATTTCGATGCGCCGCTGCTGGAGGCGCTGCGGGAGCGCGGTATTGCATCGGGCATGGTGACGCTGCACGTGGGTTCGGGCACTTTCGCGCCACTGCGCAGCGAGCAGCTCGAAGAGCATCGGCTGCACAGCGAGTGGTACGAGGTCGGAGAGCCCACGGTGGCGCAGATCGCGCGCACCCGCAGCGCCGGCGGGCGCGTGGTGGCCGTGGGAACCACGGTGGCACGGGCCCTCGAATCGGCCGCACTGGCCGGCGCGGACAGCGGCGCGGACAGCGGCGCGGACAGCGTCACGGCGAGCCGCGGGGGGGGCGGCGCGCACGCGCTGCACGCGAGCACCGGAGAGACGACACTCTTCATCCGGCCGGGATTCCGCTTCAACGTGATCGACGGCCTGCTGACGAACTTTCACCTGCCGTGCTCGTCGCTGCTGATGCTGGTCGCGGCGCTGGCGGGGCGCGAGACCGTGCTGGCCGCGTATGCGCACGCGGTGCGCGAGCGTTACCGCTTCTTCAGCTACGGCGATGCGATGCTGGTGCTGCCTTGAGATTCGAAGTGCTGAGCCGGGAAGGCGCCGCGCGCCGTGCCCGGCTGGAGCTGCCGCACGGTACGGTCGAGACCCCGGTATTCATGCCGGTCGGCACCTACGGCACGGTCAAGGCCATGACGCCGCCGGAACTCGACGCCCTCGGCGCGCAGATCGTGCTCGGCAACACCTTCCATCTGATGCTGCGGCCGGGCGCCGCCGTGGTGGCGCTGCATCGCGACGGACTGCATGGGTTCATGGGCTGGCCGCGGAATATCCTGACCGACTCCGGCGGCTTCCAGGTATACAGCCTCGCCAAGCTGCGGCAGATCGACGAACAGGGCGTGCGTTTCCGCTCCCCGGTGGATGGCAGCAGCGTACGGATGGGACCCGAGGACGCGATGCGGGTGCAGCGGCTGCTCGGCTCGGACATCGCGATGGCATTCGATGACTGCACGGCCTTCCCGGCCACCCGCGAGGTCGCACGCGAGTCGATGCTGCGCTCGATGCGCTGGGCGTGGCGCTGTCACGATCAGTACTACGACCCGGCCGCGGGCGGTGCGCCGGGTGAACTGTTCGGCATCGTGCAGGGCGGCATGTACGAGGATCTGCGCCTGGAGTCGATCGAGGCGCTCGCGCAACGGCATTTCCCCGGATTTGCGATCGGCGGGCTCGCGGTCGGGGAGCCGGAGGAAGATCGGCTGCGGGTGCTCGACACGGTGGTGCCGCGCCTGCCGGCCGACCGTCCGCGCTACCTGATGGGCGTGGGCTACCCGCAGGACATCGTGGCCGCGGTGGCGCGCGGGGTCGACATGTTCGATTGCGTGATGCCGACGCGACACGCCCGCAACGGCCACCTGTTCACCTCCGCGGGCATCATCAACATCCGCAACGCCGTCTACGAGCGCGACACCGGACCGGTCGACCCGGAATGCAGCTGCTCCACCTGCGCGCGGTACTCACGCTCCTACCTCCGCCACCTGGACCGCTGCCGGGAGATCCTCGGCGTACGGCTCGCGACCTTGCATAACCTGCATTACTACCTGGAGCTGATGCGCCGGATCCGCGCGGCCCTGGAAGCCGGGGAATTCGCGGCGCTGGCAGCGCGTGTACTCGCGATGCCGCGGCGCGGCGCGGCGCCTGTGGCATAATGCCGGCCCTTTGGCGGTAGCCGGCCCGACCCGCTCGCGCGGCGTACGGCCCCGCCTACGGTCGACCGGCGGCAGCAACTTGAAGCGAAGGCGGAAGCAGGCATGAGTCTAGTACTGAGCGACGCATACGCGCAGAGCGCCGGCGGCCCCATGGGCGGCGGGGGTGCCGGCCAGATCATCATCCTGGTGGTGTTCGTCGCCGTGTTCTACTTCCTGCTGATCCGCCCGCAGCAGAAGCGCATGAAGGAACAGCAGGCCATGCTGTCGCGGCTGGCGGCCGGCGACGAGGTGGTCACCGGAGGCGGTATCCTCGGCCGTATCACCGAGGTGAGCGACACGTTCGTCACGCTCGAGATCGCCGACGGCGTGCGCATCAAGGTGCAGAAGGCGCAGATCACGCAGCTCATGCCGAAAGGCACGCTCAAGAGCGCCTGAACGGCCCTGGTGCCGTTCAGTCCGCCGGCCACACGCCGCACCTGCAATGCAATCGAAGAGCCGCGACCCGCATGCTTGAATTCCCGCGCTGGAAATACCTGCTGATCACGCTGGTGTCGCTGCTCGGGCTGCTGCTCGCGCTGCCGAACGTGTTCGGCGAGGACCCGGCGCTGCAGGTGGAACGCAAGAGCCGCGCACCGATGGACGACTTCTCGCGCCAGTCGATCGAGGAGCTGCTGGCCAAGCAGCAGGTCCCCATCAAGCGCGATTACCTGGACAGCGGCCGGCTGGTGCTCGCGTTCTCCGACGTGAATGCGCAGCTCAAGGCGCGCGACACGGTGGAGGCGACGCTCTCCGACGTCTACCGCTCGGCGCTCTCGAACGCGTCGCGGGCACCGGCCTGGATGCGCGGACTCGGCCTGAAGGCGATGCCGCTCGGACTGGACCTGCGCGGCGGCCTGTACCTGCTCTACCAGGTCGACGTGGCCGGCGCGGTCAGCCAGCTGCTGGAGGCCGACGAGCAGAGCTTCCGGCGCGCGCTGGACCAGGCGAAGCTCAGCTATACCGATATCACCACCACCCGCTCGACCGCCGACGGCATGCTCGACGGGTTGCGGGTCAGTCTGCCCGCCGGCACCGATCCCGAGGCGGTCGCGACCCTGCTGCGCGGCATCGACAACAGTCTCACGTTCTCGGTCGCCGGCGGCGCGACGGGACCGACGGTCGAGATGGTGCTCACGCCGGCGCAGATCCGCGCGCGCGAGGACTATGCGCTCGAGCAGAACCGCACGACGCTGATGAACCGGGTCAATGAACTCGGGGTGTCGGAGCCGATCGTGCAGCGCCAGGGCGTGGACCGCATCAACGTGCAGCTTCCGGGCGTGCAGAATTCCGCGGAGGTGAAGGACCTGCTCGGCAAGGTGGCGACCCTCGAGTTCCGCCTGGTCGACACGCAGGGCAATCCGCTGCAGGCCGAGCAGGCGGGTCGCGCGCCGCTCGGCACCCGGCTGTACAAGATGCAGGACGGCTCGCCGATCCTGCTCAAGCGCGAAGTCGTGGTCACCGGCGACGAGCTGACCAGCGCGACCACGGCAGTACCTCGCAGGACGGACCAGCGGTCTCGATCAAGCTCGATGCCCGCGGCGCCGAGTCGATGCTGCGCACCACGCGCCTGAACGTCGGCAAGCGCATGGCCGTCGTCTACATCGAGAAGAGCCGTCGCCAGGTGGAAGTGGATGGCCAGAAGGTCGAGCGCGACGCGTCGAGCGAAAAGGTCATCAGCGCACGCGACCATCCGCGGCGTGTTCGGGCCGCAGTTCGAGGTCACCGGACTGTCGGCCGGAGAGGCGCGCGAGCTGGCGCTGCTGCTGCGCTCCGGCTCGCTGGCGGCGCCGATCGAAGTGGTCGAGGAGCGCGCGATCGGCCCGAGCCTCGGCCAGGACAACATCGACAAGGGCGTGACGCGCACTCGAGATCGGCATGCTCGCCGGTGTTCGTGTTCATGGCGCTGTACTACCACGCCTTCGGGCTGGTCGCGGACGCTCGTGCTGCTGGCCAACGTCGTGCTGCTCACGGCGCTGCTGTCGCTGCTGCGTGCCTCGCTGTCGCTGCCCGGCATCGCCGGCATCATTCTCACGGTCGGCATCGCGGTGGATGCCAACGTGCTGATCTACGAGCGCATCCGCGAGGAGCTGCGCAACGGCGTATCGCCGCAGGCCGCCATACGCGCCGGCTTCGACAAGGCATTCTCGGCGATCGCGGACTCGAACGTGACTGCGCTGATCGCGGGTCTCGCGCTGTGGGTGATCGGCACCGGAGCGATCCGCGGCTTTGCGATCGTGCTGACGCTGGGGATCGCGACCTCGATGTTCACCTCGCTGCTGCGGCAGCCGCGCACTGATCACGCTCATGTACGGGGGCCGGCGCAAGGTCGCGCGGCTCGCCATCGGCTGATCGCCAAGGACAACGCCGTGGAATTCTTTCACCGGGCCACCAGCTTCCCGTTCATGTCGACCCGCAAGGTGTGGTACGGGCTGTCGGTCGTGCTCATCCTGGTCTCCGTCGGTTCGCTCGTCACTCGCGGGCTGAATCTCGGCGTCGATTTCACCGGCGGCGTCACGGTGCAGGCGAACTTCCCGCAGGCGGCCAACCGCGACGCGGTCAGCGCGGCGCTGGTCCGCGGCGGCTACTCCGACCCGCAGGTCACGATCTTCGGCAGCTCGCGCGACATCGCGATCCGCCTGCCGCCGACCAAGGCCAGCACCGAGAGCGTACGCACGCAGGTCGAGCAGATCCTGCACGGCGTCGATGCCGGCGCCGAGATCCGCCAGGTCGAGGTGATCGGCCCACAGGTCGGCGGCGAACTGCAGCGCAGCGCCATCGAGGCGTTGGCCGCGACGCTGTTTCTGATCTTCTGCTATATCGCTGTGCGCTTCCACACCTGGCGGCTCTCGCTCGGCGCCATCCTCGCGGTGCTGCACGATCCGATCCTGGTGCTCGGCACCTTCTCGCTCACGCGGACCACCTTCGACCTGACCGTCGTTGCGGCGATGCTCGCGGTGATCGGCTACTCGCTCAATGACACCGTCGTGGTGTTCGACCGCATCCGCGAGCGCTTCCAGGCGAGCCGCCGGCTCGATCCGGTCGCAGGTGCTCGACCAGTCGATCAACCAGACGCTGTCGCGGACCATCATGACCAAGGTCGTGACGCTGATCGTCGTCGTGGCGCTGT
>CAWIQV010000081.1:0-14568 GCA_963838275.1 uncultured Gammaproteobacteria bacterium
CACGCCCGAAGGCGCAGTGGCTTGCCTGATGCGGCATCGGTACCCTTACCGTTGCGGGGGCAGCGCCGGAATGACGCGAAGGTCGCGTTTCACCGGCTTCCCGAACACCTGACGCGCGGGACTGTAGGCGGGGCGCACCGGGGATGTCAACGGACGGGCGCCGCACGCTATAGTCGGGCATGGCCGCCGAGACCGACAAGCGCGAACCGCTGCCGCTGCAGCCCGGCGACAGCTACCGGGACGGACCCTACCTGGTCTTTACGCGCCAGTACCACCTGCGCCGCGGCTACTGCTGCGGCAGCGGCTGCCGGCATTGCCCGTATCAACCGGCGAAGCCGGAGGCCCGGCCGGGCACGCATGGCCTCCAGGGAGCTTGAGGCGGCGCTCGCCGCGGCGCGTGCCGCCGCCGCGGTGATCCGGGACTGTACGCGCGCAATCTCGCCGTGCGCTCAAGGCCGACCGCTCGCCGGTCACCGAGGCGGACGTGCGCGCCGAGCAGGCGATCCGCGGCATCCTCGGCGGCGCGTTTCCCGGCTACGGGTTCTATGGCGAGGAGACCGGCCGCAGCGGGCTCGAGCGGACAATCCTGTGGCTGGTCGATCCGATCGACGGCACCAAGGCCTTCGTGCGCGAGTATCCGATGTTCTCGACGCAGATCGCGCTGATGCGCGGCGGACGCCTCGTGCTCGGCGTCTCGTGCGCGTCCGCTCTATGGCGAGCTCGCCTGGGCCGAAGCCGGCGCCGGCGCGTTGCTGGACGGCCACCCGATGCAGCGTCAGCGCGATCGATTCGCTCGAGGCGGCGATCCTCTCCACCGGCAACCTCAAGACGCTCGCCGCGTCCGGCCGAGGGCTGGACGCGCTTCGGCGCCCTGGTCGGCACGCGTCAACCGGCTGCGCGGCTATGGCGATTTCCTGCACTACCACCTGCTGGCGCGCGGCGCGCTCGATGTCGTGATCGAGTCGGACGTCAACATCCTGGACATCGCCGCGCTCGCGGTGATCGTGCGCGAGGCGGGCGGTACCTTCACCGACCTGGCCGGCCGCGACATCACGCTGCAGACGACTTCGGTGCTGGCGGCCAACCCGCTGCTGCATGCGCCGGTGCTCGAGTCGCTGGGCGCGGCGCGCGCCCCGTGAGTCATTCGGCGACGAACACCTGGCGTGGCGGAGCGCCGAGGCTCGCGAACGGCGTCTGGTAGAGATCCGAGAGCCTGGCGCCATCCACCAGCGCCGCGCTCGCGCCCAGCTGGTAGCGCCCATCGCCGTACAGCAGCAGCACGCTGTCGGCAAAGCGCAGCGCCAGCGTCGGGTCGTGCAGCGTCGCGATCACGCTCGCGCCCGCGTCGCACAGCGAACGGAACAGGCCCAGGACCCCGATCTGGTGCTGCGGATCGAGATGATTGCTCGGCTCGTCGAGCAGGTAGACCTGCGGCTGCTGCACCAGCAGCGCCGCGACCGCCACGCGCCGCTGTTCTCCGCCCGAGAGCGTGGGCAGCGGGCGTCCGGCGCAGTCCGCGAGCCCGACCCGCGCCAGCGCCGCGTGCGCCAACGCCACGTCCGCCGCGGTGTCGGGCCGCCAGAAATCCAGGTGCGGGTGGCGGCCGAGCGCTACCGACTCCAGCGCGGTCAGTGCCAGCGAGTCCTCGCGATCCTGGGGCAGCAGCCCGAGCCGCTGCGCGATCTCGCGCCGTCGCAACTGCTGCATCGGTCGGCCTTCCAGCAGCACCTGGCCGGCAGCGGGTGCATCCAGGCCCGCGAGGGTATGCAGCGTGCGGCTCTTGCCGCTGCCGTTGCGCCCGAGGATCGCGAGGAATTCCCCGCGCTGCAGGCGCAGCGCCAGGCCCTCGACCAGCAGCCGCGTGCCGGCGCGGATCCGGAGCGCCTCGGCGGCCAGCGGCACCGGACCTGCAATGCTCAAGGCTGCAGACGCGTCGCGCTCCAGGCGCTCGCCGCGAAGCCTTGCGGGTCCGCCTCGAGCCGGCGCGTCCAGCGGGCCCGGTCGTGGATGCGTGCGTCGCCCTCGACCCACAGCTCTACGCTCTGCGCCCAGATCCGGTAACCGCCCCAGTGCGGCGGGCGCGCGATCGGCACCCCCGGATGCGAGCCGCTGCCGGGATGCTGTAACGGCGAGGGGACGCCGAGGGTGCGCGCGCTCGCCTCGACGCTGGCGATCAGCGTCGCGCGCGAGGCCACCGGCAGGCTCTGGTGGCTCGCCCACGCGCCGACCTGGCTCTGCCAGGCGCGCGTGGCGAAGTAGGCGTCGCTCTCGGCGGCACTGGTACGCACCACCGGTCCTTCGATGCGCACCTGACGGTGCAGCGCGTCCCAATGCAGCACGATGGCCGCGCGCGGTACCGCCTCGAGGTCCGCGCCCTTGCGCGACAGATAATTCGTGAAGAAGGTGAGGTAGCCCGGATCGGGCTCGATCGCCTTGCAGAGCACGACCCGGGCGGCAGGCCAGCCCTGGCGATCGACGGTCGCGAGCACCATCGCATTGGGGTTGGGCTGCGCTCGCCGGGCTTGCGCTTCGGCCAGCCATCGGGCCACGAGCGCCAGTGGCTCGGACGGCAGCGGTTCCGGCAGGCATTCCTGGTGCAGGCTCATGCGGGCATGGTAGCGGTCCGGGCCCGGCCGCGCATGTGCGGCGCCTTCGCGGCGCTTGCGGGCGCCGCGCCGTGCCTATACAAAGGCGCACCCTGAACGCCACGGAAACGCTGCCATGACCCTCGAGGAACTCCGCGCGCACCTGGACCAGCTGGACCGGCAGCTGCTGCAGATCATTGCGCAGCGCCAGGCGGCCAGCCGGGAGATTGCCCGTGCCAAGCGCTCTACCGGCTATCCGACCCGCGACTATGCGCGCGAACGCGATGTCATCGTCGGTGCGCGGCACACGGCTGAAGAGCTCGGGGTCCCTGCGGCAGTCGCGGAGTCGCTCATGCGGCTGCTGATCCGCTCCTCGCTGACGACCCAGGAGCGTGCCAGCGTCGCCGCCAAGGGCGCAGGCAGCGGCCAGCGCGCGCTGGTGATCGGCGGCGCCGGGAAAATGGGCGCCTGGTTCGCGCAGTTCCTGAGCTCCCAGGGTTTCGCGGTCGAGATCGCGGATCCGAGGTCCGCGGCGTCGGATCTGCCGCGCGTGGCGGACTGGCGCGAATCGGGGCTCGATCACGAACTGATCGTCGTGGCCACGCCGCTCGGCATGACGGATGCGATCCTGCAGGGGCTCGCGGAGCGCCACCCACCGGGCCTGGTATTCGACCTGGGTTCCCTCAAGTCGCCGTTGCGCAACGGGCTCGCGGCGCTGCGCGCGGCCGGCGTCGCGGCGACCTCACTGCATCCGATGTTCGGGCCCGATACCGAGCTGCTGTCCGGCCGCCACGTGATCTTCATCGACCTCGGCGACGCGGCGGCGCTCGCCCGCGCGCGCGCGCTGTTCGCCGCGACGATGGCGGAGCAGGTGGTGATGGGACTGGACGAGCACGACCGTCTGATCGCCTACGTGCTCGGGCTCTCCCATGCGCTCAACATCGCGTTCTTCACGGCGCTGGAGCAGAGCGGCGAGGCCGCCCCGCGCCTGCTGCAGCTCTCGAGCACGACCTTCGACGCGCAGTTCGACATCGCGGCGAACGTGGCCGAGGAGAGCCCGGAGCTGTATTTCGAGATCCAGCGTCTCAACGACTTCGGCGCCGAATCGCTCGACGCGCTGGCACGCGCGGTCGATGCGGTGCGCGGCGCCGTGTCGGCCGGCGATCAGGCGCGCTTCACCGCGCTGATGCGGCGCGGCCAGGCTTATGTCCAGGGCCGCCGCGACACGACCGCGCGGCGCGCCTGAGACCGGACTTCCGGTCCTGCGCCTCAAGCGGGCCGTCGACGCAGCAGCAGCACGAAGGCGGGCGTGCCGATCAGCGCCATGACCGCGCCGACGGGCAGCTCGCGCGGGGCCGCCACGCTGCGGCTCAGCAGGTCGGCGATGCACAGCAGCGCGCCGCCGGCGAGCGCCGCCCCGGGTGCGACCACCCGGTGATCGCTGGTGCCGAAGCCGAGTCGCGCGAGGTGCGGCCCGATCAGGCCGACGAACCCGATCATGCCGCCCCCGATCACCGCCAGGGCGGTCAGCACCGCGCTCAGCGCGAACACCAGTGCGCGCGTCGGACCACCGGCGAGACCCAGGCTCGCACTGCGCAGCTCGCCGGCGCCGAGCACGTTGAGCCAGCGGCCGCACACCGAGGCGGCAAGCAGCGCCGCGGCCGCGATCAGCAGTTCGAGCCCCGGTCGCTGCGCCCAACCGAGGTCGCCGGCCAGCCAGAACACCATGCCGCGCAGCTGGCCGTTGTCGGCCATGCTCAGCAGCAGCGTGATCAGGGCGCCGCAGGCACCGGCGCAGACCACCCCGCACAGCAGCAGCCGCGTGGCGCCGCCGCCGCGGCCCAGCCCGAGTACGAGCAGTCCCACCAGCGCGCCGCCGGCGGTCGCGTACCAGTGCAGCGCGAACACACCGGCGCCGGCCAGCATCCCGGCCAGCGCGCCGACCGCCGCACCGCCCGACACTCCGAGCACCAGCGGATCGGCCAGCGGATTGCGGAACAGCGCCTGCAGCAGCACTCCCGCGAGCGCCAGCAGGCTGCCGACCGCGAACGCGGCCGTGGCGCGCGGCAGCCGCAGGTCGCGCACGATCAGCCGGCCGAATGCGTCGCCGCCGCCGAGCAGCGCGCGCAGCGCGCGTGCCGGGCCGAGTCCCGAGGAGCCCACCAGCAGTTCGGCGCAGAACGCGCACGCTGCGAGCAGCGTCAGCCCGAGGAGACCCCACCAGTAGCGCTTCGGCATCATTCACGGCAAGGTTACCGGAGAGACGGGCCGCCGCCGGCATTTACCTGGAGCGCCCGGGGGTCCTTTAGGGTAAAAATGCGCCATGAGCGATGTGATCGATCGCGACGGCTTCCGGGCCAACGTCGGCATCGTGCTGATGGCGGCCGACGACCGGCTGTTCGTCGGCCGGCGCGCCGGGGGCCGTGGCTGGCAGTTTCCGCAGGGCGGAATGCGCCCCGGCGAGCAGCCCGAGGAATCCCTGTATCGCGAACTCGGCGAGGAAATCGGCCTGGGCGCGCAGGACGTGGAGATCATCGGCCGCACCGGCCACTGGCTGCGCTACCACCTGCCGGCACGGTACGTGCGCCGTAACGTGCAGCCGCTGTGCCTCGGCCAGAAGCAGTGCTGGTTCCTGCTGCGGCTGCGCAGCGCGGGTGCGCCGTTCCGTTTCGACCTGACCCCGGAGCCGGAATTCGACCGCTGGCGCTGGGTGGACTACTGGGAGCCGATCCGCGAGGTGATCTACTTCAAGCGCGCGGTGTACACGCGCGCGCTCCACGAGCTCGGCCGGTACGCGTTTCCACGCGGCCTGCCGCCCTATCCGACCTGGTGGCGCCCGGCGGCGCACGACGCCAGGACCGTGGCGCCGGCAGAAAGCTGAAGCAGCCGCCAGCGCGGATGAACATTCCCGGCAAACTCGTGGTCCGCGCCTATGCGCCCGGGCGCCGCTGGACCGTGGTGCTCTCGACGCTGCTGATCGGGGCGCTGGCGCTCTACGGGATGTTCGAGCTCGGCCGCTACAAGGCCGGCTATGACGCGATGCTGGCGGCCGGCCAGCGCAACTCCCTGCAGCAGCAGATCGACGAGCTGCTGCGCACCCAGCACGAACTGCAGGTGCAGCTCGCGGCCGCGGACGAGGCGCGCGTCGCCGAGGTGCGCGAGCGCGCCGACGTGGCGCGCACCATCGGCGAACTGCAGGCGGAAGTCGAGCGGCAGCAGAAGGACGTCGAATTCTATCGCGGCATCGTCGCGCAGCCCGGGCAGGGCGTGGCCGCGGCGGTGCGGGTCGAGCAGTTCCACATCGCGACGCTGCCGCGGGGAGCAGCACTATGCGTTGCGATTCAGCCTGATACGGCAGCAGCGTCCCGGCGAGGCGATCAACGGCACGCTCGGCGATCACGGTGGACGGCACGCGCGAGGGCACGCCGGTGAGCGCCGACCTGAACGAGCTGACCGGCGGCGGCCCCGGTGAGCTGAATTTCAGTTTCCGCTATAACACCAGCATTGAGCAACCCGATCACACTGCCGCCGGGCTTCAAGGCGGATCGTGTGACGCTGGAAGTTCGACCCGGGCGCAAGGGCATGGCACCCTACCGGCAGACCTTCGTGTGGAATGCCGAACCGGGATGACGGGGCGATCGTGGAGTGTGCATGTTCAAGCGTCGTGAGAAGAATAGCGCCGCGCGCATCGATACGCTGATCGGCCGCGGCGCGAGCGTGCAGGGCGACGTCGAGTTCGCCGGTGGCCTGCACCTCGACGGCCGCATCACCGGCAGCGTCTGTGCGACCACCGGGGCTGCGGCCTCGCTGTCGGTGAGCGAGCACGGGGTCGTGGAAGGCTCGGTCCGGGCGCCGCACGTGGTACTGAACGGCCGCGTCAACGGCGACATCTTCGGCAGCGAGCGGGTCGTGCTCGGGGCGAAGGCGCGGGTACGCGGCAACGTGCACTACGGCGTGATCGAGATGGCCCTCGGCGCCGAGATCAGCGGCAAGCTCGTGCCGCGCAACCAGAAGGAGTCGCCCGAGGGCCGCGACGAAGCCGCGGCGCCGGCGGAGCCACCCGACCCGATTCCTCCGCCCGAACCGCAGGGCTGAGGCGTTTTGACCTTCCGGCAGCAGGCGCCTACACTTCCCCGCATGAATCAGACAGCTGCAGCGAGTCAGCCGGCAACGGCCGGCGAGCAGGATCCGGCGACGGACCTGCTGGTCTTCACCGACGCCGCGGCCCGCAAGGTCGGTGAGCTGATCGCCGGCGAGGGCAATCCGAAGCTGATGCTGCGCGTCTTCGTGCAGGGCGGCGGCTGCTCCGGGTTGCAGTACGGGTTCGAGTTCGACGAGGAAGTCCAGGACGGCGACACCTGCGTCGAGAACCAGGGCGTCAAGCTGCTGATCGATCCGATGAGCTTCCAGTACCTCGGTGGGGCCGAGATCGATTTTCGCGAAGGTCTGGAAGGTGCGCAGTTCGTGATCCGCAACCCGAACGCCCAGACCACCTGCGGATGCGGTTCCTCGTTCAGCGCCTGATCCCGTCCCAGCGCCAGATTCCGCACCCGCGCGCATGAGCCGCGCTGCGGCGGCAATGTTCGAAGTCATCGCCGCGGTCGATCTCGGCTCCAACAGCTTCCACATGGTGGTCGCCCGGTATTCACACGGGCAGCTCGTCATCATCGATCGCCTGCGCGAGATGGTGCGCCTCGCGGCGGGAGTCGGCGAGGATGGCCGGCTCGACAAGGAAGTGGCGGCACGCGCACTGGCCTGCCTCGAGCGCTTCGGCCAGCGACTGCGCGACATCCGGGCCCGCAACGTGCGGGTCGTCGGCACCAACGCGCTGCGCATCGCGCGCCGCAAGCAGGCATTCCTCGAGCGCGCGCGCGAAGCGCTCGGGTTCCCGATAGAGATCGTCTCCGGCATGGAGGAGGCGCGCCTGATCTATTCGGGCGTGGCGCACAACCTGCCGAACGAGCCGGGTCGCCGCCTGGTCGTGGACATCGGCGGTGGCAGTACCGAGATCATCATCGGCGAGCATTACGAGCCGCTCGAGCTCGAGAGCCTGCAGATGGGATGCGTGTCACTGAGCCAGCGATTCTTCGGCGACGGGCGCCTCACGCCGAAGCGGCTCGAACGCGCGCGGCTCGCGGCCCGCCTGGAGCTCGAACCGATCCAGGCGGCCTTCACGCGCCGCGGCTGGGAACGAGCGGTGGGCAGCTCGGGCACGGTCCGGGTCATCGCCGACAGCCTGCGGGAGCTCGATCCGGCGGCCGCCAGCATCACGCCTTCCGGGCTCGAGGACCTGATCGCGCGCCTCGGTGCGAGCGGACATCTGCGCGAGCTCGATCTGGACTCGGTGAGCGAGGAGCGCCGTCCCGTGTTTCCCGGCGGCGTGGTGATCCTTACCGAGATCATCACCGCGCTCGGCATCGAGCAGATGCGCTTCGTCGAGGGTGCGCTGCGCGATGGACTGCTCTACGACATGGTCGGTCGCATGACGCGTTCCGACGCCCGCGAGCGCACGGTCGGTTCGATGCAGCGCCGCTATCACGTCGATCTCGGGCAGGCCGAGCGCGTCGAGTCCACGGTCGTCGACTTCCTCGAGCAGGTGCGCGACGCCTGGGAGCTCGGTGATCCGCTGGCGGAGCTGAGCCTGCGCTGGGCAGCGCGCCTGCACGAGATCGGGCTGGACGTCGCGCACAATGGCTACCACCGGCACGGCGCGTACCTGCTCGAGAACGCCGACATGCCAGGCTTCGCGCGCGAGGAGCAGCAGCTGATCGCGCGGCTCGTGGGTTCGCACCGCCGCAAGCTGGGGCTCGAGCGGCTCGAGGACCTGATACCTCCGTGGGACCGGCTCGCACCGCGACTGATCGTGCTGCTGCGCGTGGCCGTGCTGCTGCATCGCGGCCGCAGCGCGAATGCGCTGCCGAAGATCGAGCTCACGGCCCGCGGCAGCGCGCTCGAACTGCGCTTTCCGGCCGGCTGGCTCGACGAGCATCCGCTGACGGTGGCCGACCTGCAGCTCGAGATCGGCTTCCTGCGACCTCATGGCGTGAGGCTGCGCGTGTATTCGGGCAACCGCGCCAGCTGACGGGTCGCCGACGCGTCCGGCTCAGGACGCCTCGGAGTCGTGGCTCGGCGCGCCGGTATAGCGCTCGAGCATCATCTGCTGCGCGTCGCGGGGCGGACCGCCGCCGGGCGTCACCCGCTGGTAGGTCCCGTCCGCGCGCAGCTCCCAGGCATTCACGTTGTCCGCCAGATAGGCCTCCAGGTCGCGGAAGATCCGGTCGCGATGCTGTTCGCGCAGCACCGGGAAGGCGATCTCGACCCGCCGGAAGAAGTTGCGCTCCATCCAGTCCGCGCTCGACAGGTACAGCTCCGCGGCGCCGCCGTTCTCGAACCAGTACACGCGGGAATGCTCGAGGAAGCGTCCGATGACCGAGCGTACCGTGATGTGGTCGGAGACGCCGGGAATCCCGGGGCACAGCGCACACACGCCGCGCACGATCAGCTGCACCCGCACGCCGGCGCAGGAGGCGCGGTACAGCGCCTCGATGACCAGCGGCTCGACCAGCGCGTTGAGCTTGACGATGATGCGCGCGCTGCGTCCAGCCTGCGCATGCTGGCTCTCGCGGTCGATCATCGCGACGATCGACTCGTGCAGGTTGAATGGGGACTGCAGCAGCCGGCGCAGGCGTGAGGTGCGCGTCAGGCTGGTGAGCTGCAGGAAGATCTCGTGCACGTCCGCGCCGATGTCGTCGTCGCAGGTGAACAGCCCGTAGTCGGTGTAGGCGCGGGCGGTGCGGGGATGGTAGTTGCCGGTGCCGAGGTGGCAATAGCGCCGGATTCCATCGGCCTCACGGCGCACGATCAGCGTCATCTTCGCATGCGTCTTGTAGCCCACGACGCCGTACATCACGTGCGCGCCCGCCTCCTGCAGGCGCGTGGAGAGCTCGATGTTGGCCTCCTCGTCGAAGCGCGCGCGCAGCTCGATGATCACCGTGACGTCCTTGTCGGCCTGGGCGGCCGCCACCAGGGCGTCGACGATCGGGGAATTGTTGCCGGTGCGATAGAGCGTCTGCTTGATGGCGAGCACGCCGGGATCGCTGGCCGCGAGCCGCAGCAGGTCCATGACCGGGCCGAAGCTGCGGTACGGATGGTGCAGCAGCACGTCACGCTGGCGGATCACCGCGAACAGGTCTGTCGCGCCGATCAGGCGCGGAGGCAGCCCCGGCGTGAACGGCGGATACTTGAGTTCCGGGCGCTGCGCCAGGTCATAGATCGCCGAGAAGCGGTTCAGGTTCACCGGCCCGGGTACCTGGTAGCAGTCGATCGGCGTCAGTGCGAACTGATGCAGCAGGAAGTCGATCATGTCCGGCGGGCAGTTGGCCGCGGTCTCCAGTCGCACCGCCGCGCCGTAGCGGCGCTGTGCCAGTTCGCCCTCGAGCGCGCGTCGCAGGTCGTCGACCTCCTCGTCATCGACGAACAGGTCGCTGTTGCGGGTCAGGCGGAACTGGTAGCAGCCGAGTACCTGCACGCCCTCGAACAGCTGGGCGACGAAGGCCTCGACGATGGCAGAGAGCGCGACGAACCGCCGCTGGCCGCCCCCGTCGGGCAGCGGGACGATGCGCGGCAGAGAGCGCGGCGCCTGCACGATCGCCAGTTCGCTGTCGCGTCCATAGGCGTCCTTGCCGGACAGCCGCACGATGAAATTCAGGCTCTTGTTCTGGATGCGCGGAAACGGCCGCGCCGGGTCCAGTCCCAGCGGCGTGAGGACCGGCTCCACCTCGCTCTCGAAGTGGTGCTCGACCCACCGGCGCGTCGCCTGGTCCCAGTCCTCGGCATTGACGACCTCGATGCCCGCCTGCGACAGGGCCGGCAGCAGCACGTCGTTGAGGCAGGCGTACTGGTCGCGCACCAGGCTCGCCGCGCGCTCGTGGATCGCGGCGATCTGGTCCGCGATCGCGAGACCGTCCGGGCCGATCTGCGCCGACCCGAGCTCGAGCAGCTGCTTCAGGCCGGCCACGCGGATCTCGAAGAACTCGTCGAGATTGCTCGAGGAGATGCACAGGAACTTCAGCCGTTCGAGCAACGGTACTCGCGGATCCTGGCTCTGTGCGAGCACGCGCTGGTTGAACTCCAGCGAGGACAGCTCGCGGTTGATGAAGTTCGCCGGTGCTCGCAGTACGCTCTGGTCCATCCGCGCTTGCCTTGGGTCGTAGTCGGGCGTGCCCGCCAGCATTCTAGCCACAAGTCCCCGCAGGGACTGTTACAGGCCGCCGGCGCGATACAGGGACCCGAGCGGTACCGGATGGCGGGCGCCGGTTACCGACGGCAGATTCCCCGCGAGGCCCTCCATGCACCGATGCGCGAGCCACGCGAAGCCGGCGGCCTCGACGTGCTCGGGCGCGATGCCGCACTCGGCGGTGGTGCGGACCTGCGTACCGGGCAGCGCCAGCTGAAGCCGGCGCATCAGGTCCTCGTTGAACGCCCCGCCGCCGCACACGAACAGCCGTCGCACCGTGCCGTCGCGCCCGAGCAGCGCCCCGGCAATGCTGCGGGCCGTGAGCTCCGACAAGGTGGCCTGCACGTCGGCGGGAGCGCGTACCGCGCCGCCCAGGGCGCGCTCGAGCCACAGGTCACTGAAGGTCTCGCGCCCGGTGCTCTTCGGCGCGGCACGCGAGAAATAAGGCTCCTCGAGCAGCGTCGCGAGCAGCGGCTGGTCGACCTGCCCGCTGCGGGCCCAGGCACCGCCCAGGTCACAGGGCTGGTTCAGGTGTCGGCGCGCCCAGGAGTCCAGCAGGCAATTGCCCGGACCGGTATCGAAGCCGACCACGTCGCCGGCTGCAGGCAGCAGCGTCAGGTTGGCGATGCCGCCGATGTTGACGACCGCGCGGGTCTCGGCGACGCCAGCGAACGCCGCAGCATGGAAGGCCGGCATCAACGGCGCGCCCTGGCCGCCGGCGGCAATGTCCCGGCGGCGAAAATCCGCGACCACGTCGATCCCGACGCGCTCGGCGATCACGTTCGGGTCCCCGATCTGCAGCGTGAACGGCGCGCGGCCCTGCGGGTGGTGCAGTACGGTCTGGCCGTGGCTGCCGATGGCGCGCACCTGCGTCGGCGCGACGCCTGCGCTCGCGAGCAGCCGCAGCGCGGCCCGCGCGAATTCCTCGCCCGTAGTCGTGTCGAGATTGCCGTATTCCGTGAGCCCGATCCGCTCGTAGTCCTCCGCCGCGCGGCGCAGCCGGCCGCGCAGCGCATCCGGCCACTCATAGCCAGCCGCGGCCACGAGGCGCATGCCCGCCGTACCGACCTCGAGCAGTGCGGCGTCGATGCAGTCCATGCTGGTGCCGGATATCAGTCCGAGGTAGAGGGTCATGGGTGGCTGCCGGGCCTGCGCAATGCTCAGGGCGCCGAGCGTGCGGCGACACGTAGCGGTGCGCTGCCGTCCAATAGCTGCAGCAGCGGTGCGCTGGTGCGCTCGAAATCCGCCCTCAAGGCCGGATCGATGGGCCGGGCGTCCGGCAGCTTGACCTTCTGGGGGTCGACGAAGCGTCCGTCGACGTGGAATTCGTAGTGCAGATGCGGTCCGGTGGCGAGTCCCGTCATGCCGACATAGCCGATGGTCTGGCCGCGCGTGACGCGCGCGCCGGGCTTGAGCGCGGCGAAGCGCGACAGGTGGCCGTAGACCGTCACGAACCCGCCCCCATGGTCGATCTCGATCACGTTGCCATAGCCGCCCTTCTGGCCGCGAAAGCGGATACGACCGTCGCCGGCCGCGTAGACCTGCGTGCCGAGCGGGGCTGCGTAGTCGGTACCCTCGTGGGCGCGGATCGTGTTGAGGATCGGATGCAGGCGCGCGCGCGAGAACGTGGAACTCACACGCCTGAACTCCAGCGGCGCGCGCAGGAATTCCTTCTCGATGCTGCGTCCGTCGGGAGCGAAATAACGCTCCACTCCGTCCGGACCGACGTAGCGCACCGCGACGTATTCGTGGCCCTGATTCACGAACCGCGCCGCCAGCACATCGCCGTCGCGGACGTACCGGCCAGCCTGGTTCAGGCGCTCGTACTCGACCTCGAACTGGTCTCCGGCGCGCAGTCCGAGCACGAAATCGATGTTGGTGGCGAAAATCCGCGCCACCTTGAGCACGGTAGCGTCGGAGAGTCCGACGGCATTGGCGGCTTCGAACAGCGACGAGTCGATCACACCGCGAGCAACCGTGGTCTGCGCCTGGACGGGCCGGTCCCGCAGCTGTGCCTCGAACCCCGCGTCGGTGCGCCGCACCTCGAGCTCCTGCGTTAGGGAGACCTGCCGTGCGAGCCCGATCAGATCGCCGTCACGATGCAGGAACGTGAGCTGCTCCCCGGGGCGCAGGTGGTCGAGCAGCGAGCGTGCGCCCGCGAGCGCGCGGATGTCGGCGAGGTCGCGCAGCTTGAGCTGCAGACGCCGGAAGATGCGCTCGAGCGTTTCGTCGGGCTGCACGATGACGTCGATCGTGGCCACTCCCGGCAGCGCCAGCGCGCGCAGGTCAGCCAGGCTCACCGCCACCGGCACCGGCTCTGGCGGGGCCGCGAACCGCATCGGGCCCGACGGCGGCATCGGGGGTGCCGTCTCGCGCGCCGCGTGCAGCCCGGCACCGGCTACCAGCAGGCAGGCGAGCAGCCGGGCCACGCGGCGCGCCCCTGGCAGGGAGCCTCTGGCCTTCAGGGCGAGGACGGGGGCCATGGACAGTGCGGTTGCGCCTCGGGGCCGCCACGCGGCCAGCTGATGGACCCTACCTTGGGCCGGAGCTGCGGGTCAACGGTAGCACCGCTACATCCTGCTAGAGTTGCCAGCCGGCTCACAATCGACGGGCGGCCATGGAAATTGCGCGATGAACGACACGGCGGTTGAACAGCAGATGGCGGAACTGGCGCGCGGCACGCAGGACCTGCTGGTGCCGGCCGATCTCGCGCGCAAGCTCGCGCGCGGGCAGCCCCTGAAGGTCAAGGCCGGCTTCGATCCGACCGCGCCGGACCTGCATCTCGGACACACCGTGCTCATCAACAAGATGCGCGCGTTCCAGCAGTTCGGCCACGAAGTGATCTTCCTGATCGGCGACTTCACCGGCCTGATCGGCGATCCGACGGGCCGCAACGCGACCCGTCCGCGCCTCACGAGCGAGGAGGTTCAGGCGAATGCCCGGACCTACGAGCAGCAGATCTTCCGGATCCTCGACCGCGAGCGCACGCGCGTGGACTTCAATTCACGATGGTTCGGCAGCATGGGTGCCGGCGGACTGATCGAGATCGCGGCCCGCCATACGGTCGCGCGTATGCTCGAACGCGATGATTTCAGCAAGCGCTACCGGGCGGCCAGCCGATCGCGATGCATGAGTTCCTGTATCCGCTGGTGCAGGGCTATGACTCGGTGGCGCTCGGCGCGGACGTCGAACTCGGCGGCACCGACCAGCAATTCAACCTGCTCGTCGGCCGGCAGCTGCAGGAGCAGTATGGCCAGGAGCCACAGGTGGTGATCACGATGCCACTGCTCGAAGGCCTGGACGGCGTGAACAAGATGTCGAAGTCCCTCGGCAACTACGTCGCGATCAACGACCCTCCCGACCAGATGTTCGGCAAGCTGATGTCGATCTCCGATGCGCTGATGTGGCGCTATTTCGAGCTGCTCAGCTTCCGGCCGCTCCCGGAACTCGCCCTGTTGCGCCGCAGCGTGGACGAGGGACGCAACCCGCGGGACATCAAGTTCGAGCTGGCGCGCGAGCTGGTCGCGAGGTTTCACGACCTACCGGCCGCAGAGCGCGCCCAGGCGGATTTCACGGCGCGCTTCGCCCACAAGACGCTGCCACAGGACCTGCCGGAAGTGCCGGTATTCGTCGCCCAGGGCGAGCACGACCTCGCGTTGAGCACGGCACTCGCGGCGGGCACCGGCCTCGTCGCCAGCGGATCGGAGGCGCGGCGCAAGATTGCCGAGGGCGCGGTGCGTATCGACG
>CAWIQV010000082.1:0-49532 GCA_963838275.1 uncultured Gammaproteobacteria bacterium
GTTCCTGCTGGATGATGTTTCCACGAGTTCCGCCGGACCTGACGGCCGACATGCCCGCCGAGTACGTGCGCGTGGACCTCTTCTTTAGGTGACCGAGTGGGAGATGAATGCAGCGCGAGCGTGCCCGCCCGCCGCCGCCAGCCGGTTCGGCGTCCACCTGCGTGGCTGTGTCGCGATCGACGCGCCGTGCAGTGAGTTCCGCGGCTATGAGACGCGGGAGACTGAAGGCCGTGTGATCGCGCCGCTGCGCGACGGCGCGCGCGTGGAGGCGCTCGAGGCGGGCCAGGCCGGAGAGGTCGTCCTCGACCGTACCGCGTTCTACGCCGAATCCGGCGGACAGGTCGGGGACCGCGGCGAGCTGCGCGGGCCGCAGGGCCTGGTGTTCGAAGTGACGGACACGCAGAAGCGCGGCGGCTCGCACTCGCATCTCGGGCGCCTGCTGGCCGGCAGGCTCGAGCCCGGCGCGCTGCTGACCGCCAGCGTCGATGGCGCGCGCCGCGAGGCCATACGCCTGAACCATTCGGCCACGCACCTGCTGCACGCTGCGTTGCGCAAGGTCCTCGGCAGCCACGTCGTGCAGAAGGGATCGCTGGTCGCGCCCGACCGGCTGCGCTTCGATTTTGCACACTTCCAGCCGGTCACGGGGCTCGAGCTCGCCGAGATCGAGCGGCTCGTGAATGCGCAGATCCGTGCCAATGCCGCCGCGGCGACGCGACTGATGGACTACGAGCAGGCGATCGCCGCGGGTGCGATGGCGCTGTTCGGCGAGAAATACGAGCAGGAAGTGCGCGTGCTGTCGATCGGCGATTTCTCCACCGAGCTGTGCGGTGGCACACACGTCGCGCGCGCCGGGGAGATCGGCCTGTTCCATATCGTCAGCGAGTCCGGCGTCGCCGCCGGTGTGCGTCGCATCGAGGCCGTGACGGGGCAGGGCGCCCTGGAACAGGTGCAGCGGCTCGATACGCTGCTCGGGGAACTCGCGGAGCTGGTGCACGGCTCGCGCGAGGAAGTCGCGCACAAGGTGCGCGACGCGCTCGATCGCATCCGGAGTCTGGAGAAGGAAAACCGGACACTCAAGGACCGCCTCGCAGTCGGGTCGGGAACGGACCTCGCCGCCACGGCACTGGACATCGGCGGCATCAAGGTGCTGGCCGCACGCCTCGAAGGCGCGGACGCGGGCCGTGCGCGCGGAAGTGGACCAGTTCAAGAGCCGCCTGGGCTCGGCGATCGTCGTATCGCGTCGGTCGGTCCGCGTCGCGGGTCGTGCAGGTTGCCGGCTCACGCCGGACCTACGGCGCGCGTGAAGCGGGACCTCATCGGCGCGGTGGCCGCGCAGGTCGATGGCAAGGGGGGCGGCCGCGCGGACTTTGCGCAGGCGGCGGGAGCCGGCTGAAGCCTCGACCAGGCCCTGGCGAGCGTCGCGCCCTGGGTCCGCGCTCGCATCGCCTGAGCGCAAGATTAAAAATTGACGAAAGTTAAAGTTGACGCACGCAAGTGCGGTTCTGGCAATATCGCGTCCGACGTTTGCTGCGGATCGTCCAGGCTCCGGAACCGGCGCAGCATCGCGGCGGGCGCAATCGCTGCGCCGGTCCGGAGCCTGGACGATCCGCAGCAAACGGTCGGACGCGATATTGCCAGAACCGCACTTGCGTGCGTCAACTTTAACTTTCGTCAATTTTTAATCTTGCGCTCAGGCGATGCGAGCGCGGACCCAGGGCGCGACGCTCGCCAGGGCCTGGTCGAGGGCTTCAGGCCGGCTCCCGCCCGCCTGCGCAAAATCCGCGCGGCCGCCCCCCTTGCCATCGACCTGCGCGGCCACCGCGCCGATGAGTTCCCCCGCCTTCACGCGCGCCGTCAGGTCGGGCGTGACGCCGGCAACCAGCACGACCCGCGACGCGGACTCGACCGAGGCGAGTACGACGATCGCCGAGCCCAGGCGGCTCTTGAACTGGTCCACTGCCGCGCGCAGCGCGCCCGCGTCCGCGCCTTCGAGGCGTGCGGCCAGCACCTTGATGCCGCCGATGTCCAGTGCCGTGGCGGCGAGGTCCGTTCCCGACCCGACTGCGAGGCGGTCCTTGAGTGTCCGGTTTTCCTTCTCCAGACTCCGGATGCGATCGAGCGCGTCGCGCACCTTGTGCGCGACTTCCTCGCGCGAGCCGTGCACCAGCTCCGCGAGTTCCCCGAGCAGCGTATCGAGCCGCTGCACCTGTTCCAGGGCGCCCTGCCCCGTCACGGCCTCGATGCGACGCACACCGGCGGCGACGCCGGACTCGCTGACGATATGGAACAGGCCGATGTCGCCGGCGCGCGCGACGTGTGTGCCACCGCACAGCTCGGTGGAGAAATCGCCGATCGACAGCACGCGCACTTCCTGCTCGTACTTCTCGCCGAACAGCGCCATCGCACCCGCGGCGATCGCCTGCTCGTAGTCCATCAGTCGCGTCGCCGCGGCGGCATTGGCACGGATCTGCGCATTCACGAGCCGCTCGATCTCGGCGAGCTCGAGCCGCCGTGACCGGCTGGAAGTGTGCAGAAATCGAAGCGCAGCCGATCGGGCGCGACCAGCGAGCCCTTCTGCATGACGTGGCTGCCGAGGACCTTGCGCAACGCAGCGTGCAGCAGGTGCGTGGCCGAATGGTTCAGGCGTATGGCCTCGCGGCGCGCGCCATCGACGCTGGCGGTCAGCAGCGCGCCGGGCTCGAGCCTGCCGGCCAGCAGGCGCCCGAGATGCGAGTGCGAGCCGCCGCGCTTCTGCGTGTCCGTCACTTCGAACACCAGGCCCTGCGGCCCGCGCAGCTCGCCGCGGTCCCCGACCTGTCCGCCGGATTCGGCATAGAACGCGGTACGGTCGAGGACGACCTCTCCGGCTCTGGCCCGCCTCGAGCGCCTCCACGCGCGCGCCGTCGCGCAGCAGCGCGATCACACGGCCTTCGGTCTCCAGCGTCTCATAGCCGCGGAACTCGCTGCGCGCGTCGATCGCGACGCCGCCACGCAGGTCGACGCCGAACCGGCTCGCGGCGCGCGCACGCTCGCGCTGCGCATTCATCTCCCGCTCGTAGCCCTCGAGGTCGACGCGCAGCGAGCGCTCGCGGGCGATATCGGCGGTCAGGTCCGGCGGGAACCCGTAGGTATCGTGCAGCAGGAACACCAGCGCGCCGGGCACCGTGTCGCCACCCGCCTCGCGCATGCGCGCATCGAACTGCAGCCATGCCGGCCGACAGCGTCTCGGCGAAGCGCTCCTCTTCGGCCTTCAGTGCGCGTGCGATCTGCGCGGCGGCGGCGGGCAGTTCCGGAAACGCGTCCCCCATCAGCGGCCACCAGGGTCGGCACGAGCTGGTGGAAGAACGGCTCGCGTCTGGCCGAGCTTGTAGCCGTGCCGCACCGCCCGCCGGATGATCCGGCGCAGCACGTAGCCTCGACCTTCGTTCGACGGCAGCACGCCGTCGAGGATCAGGAAGCTGCAGGCCCGGATGTGATCGGCGATCACGCGCAGCGATGGCGAGGACAGCTCGGCGCTGCCGGTGGCCTGCGCCGCGGCCCGGATCAGGTCGCGGAACAGGTCGATGTCGTAGTTCGAGTGCACGCCCTGCATGACCGCCGCGACGCGCTCGAGGCCGGCGCCGGTATCGACCGAGGGCTTGGGCAGCGGCGTGAGCGTGCCGTCGGCCGCGCGATCGTACTGCATGAAAACGAGGTTCCAGATCTCGACGTAGCGATCGCCATCCTCGTCGGGGGAGCCTGGCGGACCGCCCGGGACTTCCGGACCGTGATCCTAGAAGATCTCGGTGCACGGTCCGCACGGGCCGGTGTCGCCCATGGCCCAGAAATTCGACTTCTCGCCCATGCGCGTGACGCGCGCCGGATCCATCCCGATCTCGCGGATCCAGAGGTCGGCGGCCTCGTCGTCGTCGCGGTATACGGTGACCCACAGGCGCGCGGGGTCGAGCTGCAGCCGGCGTGTCACGAACTCCCACGCATAACGGATCGCATCGCGCTTGAAGTAGTCGCCGAACGAGAAATTGCCGAGCATCTCGAAGAACGTGTGGTGGCGGGCGGTATAGCCGACGTTCTCGAGATCGTTGTGCTTGCCGCCGGCGCGCACGCAGCGCTGGCTCGAGGCCGCGCGCACGGTAGGCGCGCTGGTCCTTGCCGAGGAATACGTCCTTGAACTGGACCATGCCCGCATTGGTGAACAGCAGCGTCGGATCGTTGCCGGGCACCAGCGGCGAGGACGGCACGATCGTGTGCCCCTGGTCACGGAAGAATCCGAGGAAGGCGGCACGCACCTGCGCGGCGCTCATGTAGGGCGGTGTCGTAGCCATGCGTCTCTAGTCTTCGTCCAGCGGAACATCCGGCCCGAGGGCCGAACGGATATGATCGTTGGAGAAGCCGCGGTAAAGCAAAAAGCGCGCCTGGCGTGCCTTCTCCTGCCAGTTCGTCGGCACCGCAAGGCCGAAGCGGCGGATCCGCAGTTCGCGCGCGAGCGCGGACCAGTCCCCGATGGTCGCCAGGGCTGCCGCGACCAGTTCCTCGCCGAGACCCTCCGCCGCCAGTTCGTGTTCGATCCGCTTCGGGCCGTGACCGCGGGCGGCGTGGTAGGACACGTACTGCGCCGCATACCGCTCGTCATCGACATAGCGCCGCTCGATGAGTTCCTCGAGCACCTGCTGCACCGTGGCGGCCTCGTAGCCCTGCGCAACGAGCCGGGCGCGCAGGCCCGTCGAGCTGTAGTCGCGGCGCGCGAGCAGCGCCACGGCGCCGGCTCCGACGGCCCTGGCGTCGGCAGCCCGCTCCGGCGCCACCGCGCGCCTAGGCGGTCTTTTCCTCAGCACGCTTCGGCGGCAGCAGCTTCAGCCGGATCTTGTCCTCGATCTCGACCGCGATGTCCTTGTGCTGCTGCAGGTACAGGCGCGGTATTGTCCTTGCCCTGGCCGATGCGCTCGCCGTTGTAGCTGTACCAGGCGCCGGACTTGTCGATGATCCCGTGGGCCGCGCCGAGCTCGATGATCTCGCCCTCGCGCGAGATGCCCGCGCCGTACAGGATCTCGAACTCGGCCTCGCGGAACGGCGGCGCCACCTTGTTCTTGACGACCTTGACGCGGGTCTGGTTGCCGACCACTTCCTCGCCGTTCTTGATCGCGCCGATGCGGCGGATGTCCAGGCGCACCGAGGCGTAGAACTTCAGCGCGTTGCCGCCGGTGGTGGTCTCGGGATTGCCGAACATCACGCCGATCTTCATGCGGATCTGGTTGATGAAGATCACGATGGTGTTCGAACGCTTGATGTTGCCGGTCAGCTTGCGCAGCGCCTGGGACATCAGGCGCGCATGCAGGCCGACCTGCAGCTCGCCCATCTCGCCCTCGATCTCGGCCTTCGGCGTCAGCGCCGCGACCGAATCGATCACCACCACGTCGACCGCGCCGGAGCGCACCAGCATGTCGGTGATCTCGAGCGCCTGCTCGCCGGTGTCGGGCTGCGAGACCAGCAGGTCCTCGACGTTGACGCCGAGCTTCTGGCCGCATAGGCCGGATCGAGCGCGTGTTCGGCATCGACGAACGCGGCCGTGCCGCCCGCCGCGCTGGATCTCGGCGACGACCTGCAGCGTCAGCGTGGTCTTGCCCGAAGACTCCGGTCCGTAGATCTCGACCACGCGACCGCGCGGCAGGCCGCCGATGCCGAGCGCGATGTCCAGGCCCAGCGAGCCGGTGGACACCGCCTCGACGTCGTAGGTCGCGGAAGCATCGCCCAGGCGCATGACCGAGCCCTTGCCGAACTGCTTCTCGATCTGACCGAGCGCGGCAGCCAGCGCCTTCTTCCGATTGTCGTCCATGCGTGGCGTTCCTTTGGGACGGGGAGCGTAGCGGTGAGGGGGCGAATTATCCCACATCGAGCCCGGGGGTGCGGCGGCAAAAGCGGTCACGTTCAGCGGAAATGCGCACCGCTGCGATGCGTCTGCGGCCGCCGGCAGGCCGCACCCGCGTCAAGGCGCTGGGCCGGGCGGCGGGGAGCCGCCCACGGCCGCACCGCCGGCGGCGGCGATGAGCAGCCCGAGTCCGGTTGCAACGGCGGCGCGGCGAACCGCGTCGCGATTGCCTGGAAACCGCTGCTCCTGCGTCTGGACGGCGGCGCCACGGGTCGCGACCGCAAACCAGACCAGCCCGACCGGCTTGGCCGCACTGCCGCCATCCGGGCCCGCGATGCCGGTGACCGCCAGCGCGAGCTCGACGTCGGCCGCGTGCAGCGCGCCGGCCGCCATCTGCTCGGCCGCCGGCCGGCTGACTGCGCCAAAGCGGGTCAGTACGCCCGGCGCGACCCCGAGCGCCTGCTGCTTCGAAGGATTGGAGTAGCTCACGTAGCCACGCTCGAACCACTGCGAGCTGCCCGGGATATCGGTCAGCACCTTGGCGATCCAGCCCCCGGTGCAGGATTCGGCGAGCGCCACGCGCCAATGCCGGGCCAGCAGCAGTGCGCCGGTTCGGGCAGCGAGCGCGGCGAGCGCGGCGTCGGCGGTCAGGAGAGTCGGCTCCGGCATGGCCGGATCTTAAGCCGCGGCGGGGCTTCCGGTCAGTCCCGGTAGGCTTCCACCGGCACCCGGATGCGGATCTCGTCGCTGATCGCCGGAATGTAGTCGAGCATGCCGAAATCGGAACGCCTGACGATCGCGCTGATCTCGCCGCTGCACATGTGCCTCGAGTTCATCGGATTGACCGCGCACCGGAAGTGTTCCACCGTCACGCGCTGGGACCGCGCGACGCCGAGCAGCCGCAGCGTCCCTTGCGCACCCACGACCTCGCCCTGCGGGCCGAACAGCAGCCGGTCGGAATCGAACGTGATCTTCGGAAATCGCTTCACGTCGAACAGCCGGTAGCCGGGCGAATCGGGCCGTTCGGTGCCGAAGCCCATGTCGAGCGAGGCGGTGTCGATCTCGTAGTGCACACGGCCGCCGCGCGCCGCCGCGTCGAGCTCGATCGTGCCGCGTGCGGCATCGAACCGTCCGGTCTGGGTCGTGAGCCCGGCATGCGTGAAGCGGAATTCGGGCAGGCTGTGTACGCTGTCCAGCGTGTAGTGCTCGGCGGCCGCCCCGGCAAGCCCGGGACCGGCGAGCGCGAGCACGCCGAGCGCCCAGAGCCTTCGCGTATAGGTCCTGGCATGCGGCCGGCGCGGCATGCGGACCTGGCTCAATCGCGGTATGCCTCCACGGGTACGCTGATCTTGATCTCGTCGCTGACGGTCGGGATGTACTTGGTCATTCCGAAGTCCGAGCGCTTGATGGTCGCACTGACGTCGCCGGCGCACATGTAGCGGCCATTGGCGGGATTGGTCGCGCACCCGAAGCCGCTGACGGTCAGCGCGAGCGGCTGCGTGATGCCGAGCAGCGTGAACTGGCCCTCGGCGCCGATCACCTTGTCGCCGTCGAACAGCAACCGGTCGGAATGGAACGTCATCGTCGGAAAGTGCGCGACGTCGAACAGTCCCTCGGAGCGGACATGCACGGTCCAGGCATGCGAGCCCATGTCGATCGAGTCGGTATGCACGGTGAAATCGACGCTTCCGGTCCTGGCCTTGAGGTCGAGCTGGATCTTGCCGTCCGCCCGGTTGAACCGGCCCCGTTGGGTGGTGAATCCCAGGTGGCCGACCTCGAATTCCGGGATCGTGTATTCCGGATCGATCGTGAAGCTGTCGGCCAGCACGGCCTGGGAGGCCAGCAGCGCGACCAGCGCACAGGCCGCCGAAAGGTGCATTCTCTTCATGGCATTTCCCCGTCTGGCTGGTGCAGGTAGAGCGCGCTCAATCCGGAAACGCCTCGAGGTATGCCGCGACGGCCTGCTTGTTCGAGCCGGTCAACGGGTGCGAGACGGCGGTCATCGGCGTGCCGGGTCGGCCCTGCGTGAACTGGAAGATGTTCAGCTGCTTGACCAGATAGTCGGCATGCTGATGCGCGAGCCGCGGAAAGGCCTCGATGCCCTGCCCGTTGGGGCCATGGCAGGCGCTGCAGGCGATCACGTCCTGGTCCGGCACCCCCTGCTCGAAGATCCTCTTGCCGGCCGCGAGCTGCTGCGGATCGGCGCTGCGGCGGAAATCGCGCGGCACCTGCTTCGAGTAGTAATCGGCCAGCGCTTCGATCTGCCGGTCGGTCAGGTGATGGCTCAGGCCCCACATGTATTCCGAGCCGGCCGGATCGGCGCGGTGGTGCGACCGGAAGCTCGTCAGCTGGTTCTTCAGGTAGGTCGCCTGCTGCCCGGCGAGCCGCGGGAAGGCCGGCGACACCGAGTTGCCGTCGACGCCATGGCACAGCGAGCACACCTGCTGCGCCAGCACCGGTCCGGGCACCGCCGGGTTGCCCAGATCGCGCGAGCGATCCAGGCTGGTGCAGCCCGCGGTGGCGAGCCCGAAGGCGGCGGCCAGAATCAGTGGGAGGCATCGCATGTGAAGCTCCATCCTGCCGCTAGCGCGCGGCCCACACATACAGGAACAGCGAGTTGTTGTCGCTCGCGTTGCGGCCCAGGCCATCGTAGTTGACGGCCGCACCGTTGTATTTGCTGTACACCGTGTACTGCACTCCGACCCGCACGTACTGCAGCGGTATCCAGAACGCCTCGAAGGTCTGGCCCTGGGTTCCCGGATTGCCGGACAGGTTGCCGTTGACCGGGGTGGAGGCGATGCCGGTACCGAGCGGATCGTCGAACGTGATCTGGCCGTTGCTGTCGTACCCCGAGCTCTGGTTCAGCGTGTTGGTGGTGCCCCAGAGGTCGAAGTACGACAGGCTCCCGCCCCAGGTCGCGCGGTAGATATAGGAGAGTTTGGCCCGCAGCACATTGGTCGTATCGGAAGGATTGACCGGCGCGACCGGAGTGACGCCGTCGGCCAGGAAATAGGGCGAGCCGCCCGCCAGCGTGTTGACCGAGTAGTACTGCACCTGGTGCATGTACGCGAGCTGCGCGGTCACCGTGTTCGGGTCGAGCAGGTACTGGTACTGGGCATCGAACCCGAGGTTGGTGAAGCGTCCGAGATTGTCCGGATCCGAGGTCGCCGACCCCGCGTCGTAGACGCGCGCATTCATGCCCGATGCGCCGATCATCAGGTTCTGCGCCCCCCATTCGTGCGACAGCGCCACGCGCCAGTACGGATTCCAGCTGCCGTTCAGGTAGGTGGTATTCGCCATGGTGTAGTTGAAGCTCATGAACGAGAACATGCCCGTGGCGGTACGGTACGTCCCGAGTTCCAGGTACAGCAGCCGGTTCCAGAACGCGTACGCGGTCAGTCCGGCGAGGTTGCTGCCCGCGCCGTAGCCCGGATAGGGCGCCGCCCCATCGATGAACTGCGAGCTCCCCGGCGAGGGCACCGGCACGTACTGCATCCAGGCCGCGGCGGTATTCCAGGGGTCGGACACGGACGGATTGTTGTTGAGGCTGAACCCGTAGATGAGGTCGGTGCCCGTGCCGATCAGGTGATCGGCGAAGCGGATGTCCATGTTGTCGGCCGCGAACTGGCTCGCGAACGAGCCGTCCTCGTCCTGCGCCGCGTAGTTGTCGTACGTGGCCTGCAGGAACACGCCGATGTTGTTGGTAACCTTGCCGGCGACGAACACGCTGCCGGTCGCGAAGATCGGATCGCCGTTCTTCTGGAAGTCCTGGGCCGGGACCGCGCCCGGGGTCGCGGTGTTTCCGACCCGCGAATAGCTGGCCAGGCCCATCACGGAAATCGGTATCGTGCGTGCGCCGAGGGTATAGCCGGTCATCTTGAACATCCGGCCATAAGGCGTGAGTTCCGGGAACTGCCCGCCGGCATGGCAGGACAGGCAGTTCTGGCCCGTCTGGCGTGCGAAGGCCGGCAGCGCCAGCGCCGCATGCGGCCACAGCGCGCCGAGCAGCAGCAATGCCGTCCCGAGCGCCACCGCAGGTCGGAGCCGACTGGTGAGATCCACCGCACTGAGCTTCTGCATTGACCGACCCTCGGCGCTCTTGCGCCTCGTTCCGCACCCGCACGCTGGAGCCATCCACGCACGGCGCCCGGTGCAACCACCTGCAGCAAGGAGATTAGGGCAGTTCGCCGTCGAACGATTCTGCATATCTACCTATTGCCACGCGCAGGGCCGGCATGTAAGTGCGGCGGCGCACGGACACCCCCGTACGCCGGCCTGCACGGCTAGAATGCGCGCTGCCGCACGCCGAGCAGGCCTCCCTCCACCGCCGCAGTCATGACAGCAGGGCCCGAGTCCGCACACACCCCCGTGATGCAGCAGTACCTGCGCATCAAGGCGCAGCATCCCGACGTGCTGCTGTTCTACCGCATGGGGGATTTCTACGAGCTGTTCTACGAGGACGCGCGAACGGCCGCCGCGCTGCTCGACATCGCGCTCACCGCGCGCGGCCAGTCCGCCGGCGCGCCGATCCCGATGGCCGGCGTGCCGGTGCAGAGCGTGGACTCCTACCTGGCGCGCCTCGTGCGTCGCGGCCAGTCGGTCGCGATCTGCGAGCAGGTCGGCGACGCCCCCGCGAACCGCGGGCCGATGGACCGGCAGGTGGTGCGCATCGTGACGCCGGGCACCGTCACCGACGACGCCCTGCTCGAGCAGCGTCGCGAGACGCTGCTGGCTGCGCTGTTCCGTGACGGCGCGACCTTCGGCCTCGCCTGGCTGGAGCTGAGCTCCGGGCGCTTCGCACTGCTCGAAGCCGGGAGCCGCGAGGGACTGGAGGCGGAACTGGAGCGCCTGCGCCCGGCGGAACTGCTGTGCTGCGAGACCCAGGCCAGCGAACTGCGCGCCCCATGGCGCCACGGCCCGGTCGTGCGTACGCGCCCACCCTGGCATTTCGCACTGGAGGGCGCGACCCGCCTGCTGCGCGAGCAGCTGCAGGTCGCCGACCTGCGCGGCTTCGGTGTCGCCGAACTCGGCCCGGCGCTGTGCGCCGCCGGCGCGCTGCTGCAATACGTGCGCGACACGCAGCGCTCGGCGCTGCCGCACATCCGCGCACTGCAGCTCGAGTCGCGCGGCGACGCGCTGGCGCTCGATGCCGCCACGCGGCGCAATCTCGAGCTGGACTCCAGCCTCTCCGGCCAGGAAGCCGCGACGCTGTTCGGCGTGCTCGACACCACCATGACCGCGATGGGCTCGCGCGCACTGCGCCGCGCGCTGCACCGCCCGCTGCGCGATCGCACGCAGTGCTGCGCGAGCGCTACCACGGCACTCGCGACGCTGTGCGCGGAACGGCGCTTCGAGCCCGTGCGCGCGGCGCTGCGCCCGATCGGCGACCTGGAGCGGGTGCTGGCGCGCGTCGCGCTGCGCTCCGCGCGCCCGCGCGACCTGGTGCAGCTGCGCGCCACGCTGGCCGCGCTGTCGCCCGCTGCGCGCGACCCTCGCCGGGCTCGAGTCGCCGCTGCTGCTGCGGCTGCAGACGCAGGCCGCGGCGCACCCGGAGGAGCACCGGCTGCTGTGCGATGCGATCGCTGCCGAGCCCGCGCCGCTGCTGCGCGAGGGCGGCGTGATCGCGGCCGGCTATGATCGCCGAACTCGACGAGCTGCGTGCGATCGCCGGCAACACCGAGGGTTTCCTCGCCGACCTCGAAGCGGCGCGAGCGCGAGCGCAGCGGCATCGCAACGCTGCGGCTCGGCTACAACCGCGTGCAGGGCTTCTACATCGAGGTCGCCGCGCGCACAGGCCGACGCGCGTGCCGGCCGACTACGTGCGGCGCCAGACCGTGAAGAGCGCCGAGCGCTTCATCACGCCGGAGCTGGAGGCGATTCGAGGACCAGGTCCTCGGCGCTCGCGAGCGCGCGCTCGCGCGCGAGCGGCAGCTCTACGAAGCGCTGCTCGGGACGCTGATCGGAAGTCTCGAGCGCGCTGCAGCGCACGCGCCGCGGCGCTGGCCGAGCTGGACCTGCTCGCCGCCCTGGCGCGAGCGCGCCGTGACGCTCGGCTGGAGCGAGCCGGTGCTGGTCGAGCGAGCCCTGCCTGCTGATCGAGGCGGGCGCCATCCGGTCGTCGAACGCTTCATCGATGCGCCGTTCGTGCCCAACGACCTCGCGCTGCACGAGCACGCGCCGGCTGCTCGTGATCACCGGTCCGAACATGGGGGGCAAGTCGACCTACATGCGCCAGGTCGCGCTGATCGTCGTGCTGGCCCACATCGGCAGCTTCGTGCCCGCCACCGCGGCGCGGATCGGGCCGGTCGACCGGATCTTCACGCGCATCGGCGCCGCCGACGATCTCGCCGGAGGGCGCTCGACGTTCATGGTCGAGATGACCGAGACCGCCAACATCCTGCACAACGCGACCGCGCACAGCCTGGTCCTGATGGACGAGATCGGCCGCGGCACCAGCACCTTCGACGGCTTGTCGCTGGCCTACGCGATCGCCTGGCACATCGCGACCCGGGTGCGCGCGTTCACGCTGTTCGCGACGCACTATTTCGAGCTCACGGCGCTGGCGCGCGAGGCCGCCTGCTTGCGCCAACGTGCACCTGGACGCGACCGAGCACGAAGACTCGCTGGTGTTCCTGCACGCCGTGCGCGATGGCCCTGCCAACCGCAGCTTCGGCCTGCAGGTCGCCGCGCTCGCCGGCGTACCCCGCGAGATCATCACGGCGGCGCGGCAGTACATGCAGCAGCTCGAGAGCCCAGTCCACCGCGACGCGTCCGGCCTCGCTGCCGCTGGCACTCCCGCTGCCGCTGGAGCTGCCGCCCGCCAGTGCCGAGGACGAGCGCGCCCGTGCGCTGCTCGCGCGCCTGGGCTCGCTCGATATCGACGCGCTCACGCCGCGCGCGGCTCTGGATCTGCTCTACGCCCTGCGCCAGCTGGCCGAGGGCGCAACGCCCCCGTGAGCAGGAACTGCGCTACTGCAGTTTCAGCTCCATGCGCACCGCGCCGTCCGGGCCGGAGGCCCCCGAGGTACGCTCGGTGAGGAATACGCGTTCGGCACCGACACCTTCGGTTCCGAGTATTCCCGACTGCGCCGCCTGGGCGCGCGCGCGGCCCAGTTCATCGCGCTGCTGTGCACCCGGCGCGAACTGGGGCAGCAGCTGCTGCTCGAGCCAGGATGCCCGCGCCGCGTCTCCGTCGGGGCCCGCGGCGATGGCGTCGGGGAACTCGGGCTCGGCCTGGAACTGCGAGCGGTAGAGCGCCAGCAGCCGCGGCAGCCGCGGATCACCGACTGCCGGCGGCGCCGCCTGCTTGCTGCCGCGCTTCGCGCTCGGCAGCTGAGCGGCCTGCAGCGCCTGCTCGAGCCCGACGCGCTCGAGCGCGACATCGTCATCCGCATTCAGGGCATGCAGCGGGATGTCGAGCTTGAGCTGCGGCCGTTCGACCAGCGCCTTCGCGAGCTGCGCCAGCTTTGCCGACTGGACCGGCGCCAGCGTCGTGGATCCGGGCGGGAAATCGACGAACGCGAGATCCTCGCCGCCGCCGAACAGCGAGCCCAGCAGCGCGAACGGCGCGGTCACGATCTTGCGCAGCAGGCCCTCGAGCAGCTTCCAGACCACCGGCGCGATGTGGAATTGCGGATCATCGAGACTGCCGTCCACCGGCAGCTGCAGGTCGATGACGCCGTTGCGGTCCTTCAGCAGCGAGACCGCCAGCTTGATCGGCAACGGTACCGCCTGCTTGCTCTCGGTCGCGGCCCCGAACTCGAGCTGATCGATGACCACGTGGTGACTCGCCTGCAGCTTGCGGTTCTCGACGTGGTAGTGCAGCTCGGTCGTCAGCTTGCCCTGCGCGATGCTGTAGCCGGCGAACTTGCCCGAATACGGGTTGAACGTCGTGAGCTCGATGTTGCTGAAATTCATGCCGATGTCGGTATAGGCGGCCGCGGCCAGCGGGTTGATCTCGCCCGTGATCGTGACCGGCGCGTACTGGTCGACCGAACCGTTCAGGTCCACCTTCGCGCGCGCCGCCGGATCGGATGACAGCCCGACGATCGCGCCGTGCAGTCCCAGGATCGCGGCGGAGAAATTCGGCTGTACCGTGTGGTCGCTGAACGCCAGGGTGCCGTCCTCGATATCGACGCGTCCGATCCGTACCGGCATCGCGGCGGTGGCCGGTCGCGTCGCAGCGCCGCCGTTCCCGGCGGTCGGCGCCGCGGCGTGCGCCGTCTTCGGTGCCGTGGCCGGCGCTGCGGCACCCGCGCCTGGCCCCGGCGCACCGGGCGTCGAGAGCACCTGCTCCACGTTGAGCCGGCCATCCGCGCCGATGTTGACGCGGGCATTCGCGCCGGCGAGGCTGATCCGCGCGATCTCCAGTGCGTCGGGGTGCTGCTGGTAGCGCAATTTCGCCAGGCGCAGCGCACGCCAGCTGATGAAATCCACGTCCTGCACCGTGTCGCGCGTCGCGAAGTCGGTGAGCTGCGCGTCGAGCGCGAGCTTGAGCGTCGGCGAGCCGTGCGGCGACGCCGGCTGCGCGGGCGCCTCGGCGTACTCGGCGTGGCCGTTGCCGGCGAGGCGACCGCGGTAGACCGCCACCTGGGTGGACTGCGCGACATAGGACTGGAACGCGGGAAGATCCAGTCCGCTCAGCGAGAAATCCAGCGTGGCGCGCAGCGGCGAGAGCACGATGCTGCCCTGGCTGGACCATTGCCCGCTCTCGCCGATGCCGGTCTTGAGTTCGAGCCCGAGCGGGGTGCCGGGTGCGCTCGAGTAGTGCTGCACATCGAGCGCGATCGGCGCCAGGCGCAGGCTGACGGCGGGCTTCACCGCACGATCCTCGGCATCGATGCTGCCCGCAACGATGTGCAGCAGCCCGAGCGTGAACTGCCACGGCTGCGCCGCAGGGGCTGCCGGCGCGCTCGTCGCTGCCGCCGCCGTCGCCGTCGCCGTCGCCATCGCCGGGGGGGCAGACCCGGGGGCCGCTGCGCTCGGCACCGCGCCGGGGCCCGGTGCGCCGAGCAGCCGCATCAGGTTCAGCGCGCCATCCGGCTCGCGCCACACCCGTAGTGCCGGGTTGGCGAGGCTGACCTGTCCGACCGAGATCCGGCGGGCTTCGAGGTCGAGTGCGGTATCGGAGACGTCGAGCTCGGGCACGGCGATCCAGGGCGGCCCGGCCGGGACCGCGGCAGTCCGCGGTCCTATCGCCAGCGCGTGCAGCTTGAGGCTCGGCAGCTGCAGCGCGAGGCCGCCGTGGGCGCCGGTGGTATAGCGATAGGCTCCCGCCAGGTCGATGCTGCCGCCGGCGAGCGCGAACGGCAGCGCATCCTGCAGGTAGGCCGCGATCGTCGCAGCCTTCAGCGCGCTGATCTGGAACTGGCCGCTCGACCCCAAGGGCTGCAGCGAGAATTCGCCCGACCACTCCAGGCGCTCCTGTGCGCTGGTGCTGGCGCTGAAGCGGTAGCGGTTCTCGAAGGACGGTGCGGTCCGGAAGTCGGTCAGCGCGAATTCGATCGGGGCGAGCGCGGCGGTAAAGGGTCGCTCGCGACTGTGGTCCTCGAACTGCACGCTGCCCGCATGGACGGTGAAGGCGAGGATGCGCAGCGCCGGCGCCGGGCCCGGAGCGGCCGCGGGAGGCGGCGATGACGTCGCCGGCTTCAGCTGTGCCAGATTCAGCCGCCCCTGGCGATCGATGCTCGCATGGATCACGGGACGGTCGAGCCGCACTTCGCCGAGCGTCCACGCCCAGTTGGGCAGCGTGCGCGGCGAAGCGCTCACGCGCAGCAGGTCGAAGCCGACGAGCGGGCGGCCGTCGGCCTCCTGGAGGCTGAAATCGCTGATCTCGAGGGTCAGCGTGAACGGATTGAAGCGCAAGTCCCCGATCGACACCTTGCGGCCGAGGTCGCGCTGCACGTACTGCTCGATCGCGTTGCGCCCGAGCCGGGGCAGCAGCACGAAACCCGCGAGCGCATAGGCGAGGACCAGTGCCGCCAGCACCGCGAGCGCGATCGCGTGCCGGCGCAGCCATCCGTGTGACAGGCCGGGCGCTCGATCAGGTGGCGAATGTTCCATGTTCCAGAAAGTCCGCGGTCGCTCGCGCCACGCGTGCCGAAAGCAGCAGCGTCGAGTGCGTCACCGGCAGGCACAGGTGGCCGGTGGCGCCTTCGATCCTGGTCTCCGCGACCGTGACGGTGCCATCATTGGCTTCATCGAAGCTTAGCAGCAAGCGCCCGAGCCCGGCGGCCGAAGTCCCGGCGATGACGCCGAGCGCCCGGTCGAGATCCCAGCGCCGCGACTGCGGGACCAGCAGCTCCTCGGCGATCGCCCGCCCCAGCAGCGTCCGGCCGATGCGGCTGGAGCCGAGCACCCGGGCGACGCGCGAACCGCCACAGGGAGTTCCCAGGAACACCACCCGGCCGGGCGGAGCGTCCGGCATGCCCTGCAGCGCCCGCAGGATCACCAGCCCTCCCAGGCTGTGGCCGACCAGGTGCACCTGCGGCGCATCGATCGCGGCGATCGCGGCGCGCAGGCCGGCCGCGGTGTCCGCCATCGACGCCCGCACCGACGCGTAGTGATGCAGGTACGTCACGTAGTGGTGCCGGCGCCGGAGGCGCGCGCGCAGCAGCACCGATTCGTGGCCGGTCATCCACAGGCCGTGGACGAATACGACGGCGGCCGCAGCCACCTCAAGCCCCGCGCGCGAACGCCGTGCGGCGCACCCGTCAGGCCGGGGGCGGCGTGGGCGGCGTGCGCACCCGGATGTGCAGCTCGCGCAACTGCGCCTCGGAGACCTCGGTCGGCGCATCGCTCAGCGGATCGGCCGCCGTCTGGGTCTTCGGGAAGGCGATCACGTCGCGGATGCTGTCCGCACCGGCCATCAGCATCGCGAGCCGGTCCAGGCCGAACGCGATGCCGCCGTGGGGCGGACAGCCGAAACTGCAGCGCGTCGAGCAGGAAGCCGAACTTCGCCCGCGCTTCCTCGGGCGCGATGCCGAGCAGCGCGAACACCGCCGATTGCATCTCCTCGCGGTAGATGCGGACCGAGCCGCCGCCGATCTCCGAGCCGTTGAGCACGAAGTCGTAGGCGCGTGGCGAGTGCCGTGCCGGGAGATGCCCGCACCTCCTCGGCCGTCTCCGCCTGCGGCGCGGTGAACGGGTGGTGCATGGCGACCCAGCGCCGGGCTTCGGCATCCCACTCGAACATCGGGAAATCGACCACCCACAGCGGCTGCCAGCCGGGACGCACCAGGCCGCGATCGTGCGCCACCTTCAACCGCAGCGCGCCGAGCGCATCGCTGACCACCTTGGCCCGGTCGGCGCCGAAGAAGATCAGGTCCTCGTCGCGCGCGCCGGTGCGCTCGAGGATGCCGGCGAGGGCCGCATCGTCCAGGAACTTGACGATCGGGGACTGCAAGCCCTCGCGGCCCGCGGCGATGGTCGTTGACCTTGATGTAGGCCAGCCCTTGGCGCCGTAGCGGCGCGACGAACGCCGTGTACTCGTCGATCTCCTTGCGCGTGAGTGCTCCGCCGCCGGGCACGCGCAGCGCGGCCACGCGGCCGGCCGGATCACGTGCCGGTGCGGCAAATACCTTGAATTCACAGCCGGCAACCAGGTCCGCGACGTCGACCAGCTCGAGCTCGACGCGCAGGTCTGGCTTGTCCGAACCGTAGCGGCGCATGGCCTCGGCGTAGCTCATGCGCGGGAACGGGTCGGGCAGCTCACTGGCCGAGCACCTCGCGGAACAGCACGCCGCACCAGCCCCTCCATCAGCCGCATGATCTGTTCCTGCGCCGAGGAAGGAGGTCTCGATGTCGAGCTGCGTGAATTCGGGCTGGCGGTCGGCGCGCAGGTCCTCGTCGCGGAAGCAGCGCACGATCTGGTAGTAGCGGTCGAAGCCGGCCATCATCAGCAGCTGCTTGAAGATCTGCGGCGACTGCGGCAGCGCGAAGAACTTGCCCGGGTGCGTGCGGCTCGGCACCAGGTAGTCGCGCGCGCCCTCGGGCGTCGCCTTGGTCAGCATCGGCGTCTCGATGTCGATGAAGCCTTGCCGCGTCCAGGTAGCGTCGCATCGAGCGCGTGATCGCGGTGGCGCAGCCGCAGCCGCTCGGTCATCACCTCGCGGCGCAGGTCGAGGTAGCGGTAGCGCAGTCGCAGTTCCTCGCTGACCGTCTCGTCGAGCTGGAACGGCAGCGGATCGCAGCGGTTGAGCAGCTCGAGCCCGGTGGCGCAGCAGCTCGACCCGGCCCGTGGCGAGGCCGGGGTTTACCGTGCCCTCCGGCCGCGCGCGCACCAGCCCGCTGACCTGCACCACGAACTCGCTGCGCAGCTTCTCGGCGATGGCGAAGACTTCGGCCGCGTTCCGGATCGAAGACGATCTGCACCAGGCCTTCGCGATCGCGCAGGTCGACGAAGATCACGCCGCCGTGGTCGCGCCGCCGGTGGACCCAGCCGGCGACGCTGACCGTCTGGCCTGCCAGCTGCTCGTTGACCTGTCCGCAGTAATGGGTACGCATGCGCGGGACGCTTCAGGGCTGCGACTAGGGGGGCGCGAATCTTAGGGCGCCGGGGCGGCCGGGACAACTACCCCGAGGGTCACGATCAGCTTCATCGCCGCATCGACGCTGATCGACAGTTCGATCAGCTCGGAACGCGGTACGAACACGATGTAGCCGGAGGTCGGGATCGGCGTCGTCGGCACGAACACGCATACCACCTCCTCGCCGGCGTGCGCCGCGATCATCGGCATGTCCGAGGAGGTCTGGAAGCCGATGCTCCACAGGCCACGGCGCGGATACTCGACGAGCAGCACCTTCTTGAACGAGCTGCCGGACTTCGACAGGATCGTGCTCGAAAAGCTCTTGACCCCGCCGTAGACGGCGCGCACGAACGGTATGTGGTCGAGGACTTCCTCCCACAGCCGCACCAGGCGTCGCCCGATGATGTTGGTGACCAGCAGTCCGGTGGCGAGCAGCACCAGCACCGCGAGGATTGCGCCCAGTCCCGGAATGCGCACGCCGAGCCAGGCCTCCGGTCGCAGCCGGGGCGGCAGGATCAGCAGCAGCGGATCGACGAGTTCCAGGATGAAGCGCACCGCGAGCACGGTGGCCACGATGGGCAGCCAGACGAGCAGCCCGGCGATCAGATAGCGTCGGAAAATGCGCCCGAGCAGCGCGCGCGTCAACGCCCACCCCGGCGCTTCGGCCTGCGGGACGGGGTCCTGACCGCGGCGCGCTTCGCCTTGAGTCTGGCTTTCGGGCCACCCCTGGCTGCCGCGACGGAGCTGCGCGAGGCCGCGCGGGATGGCTTGGCCGCTGCCGGCGCCTTCGCGGCGTCCGCCGTGGCCGTCGCGACGCCGGCCTTCGCGCCCTCAGGCGAGGGCGCCTTCCCCGTGTCCTTGGCGGTCGTATCCTTCGCCGCTGCATCGGGGGCGGGCGCATCCTTGTCGGCACCGGCCAGATTGCGCCGGTGCTCCTGGTCCGACTTGAAATCGGTCTCGTACCAGCCCGAACCCTTCAGCCGGAACACGGGCGCGGACACCAGCTTGCGCAATGCGCTCTTGCCGCAGGACGGGCACTTCTTCAGCGGCGGGTCGCTGAGCTTCTGCAGCACCTCGACGTAGTAGCGGCACTTGGAGCATTCGTATTCGTAGAACGGCATGGTGGGATCGCTGTGCTCGGAACGCCTGGGTGGAATTATAGACGGCAGCGGCTCAGTCGTACCGGATCGCGGCGCGCAGCGGCTGTTCACGCCAGCGGAACGCGCCGACCAGGCGCAGGTCGATCAGCGCCCCCAGCCCGAGCACGTCGTAGCCGGCTGCCACGCACAGCTGCGCTGCCGCCCGCATCGTGCCGCCGGTCGCGAACACGTCGTCGATCAGGAACAGCCGGCCGGTTCCGCGCTGCATCTCGAGCACGCCGCTGCCGTATTCGAGCGCATAGGCGAGATCGACGACCGGCGGGGGCAGCTTGCCCTGCTTGCGGATCGGCACGAAGCCCAGCCGCCGCCGCGCGGCGAGGCCGGCCGCGAGCACGAAACCCCGCGCCTCGATGCCGGCCAGCGCCTCGACCTGCTGCCATTCCGCTTCGGTAAACAGGCTCTCGAGCGCATCGAGCACCGCCTCGAAATGGTGCCGCAGCAGCGGCGCGATGTCCCGGAACAGGATTCCGGGACGCGGGAAATCCGGCACGTCGACTATATGGCGCTTCAGTTCGCTCATCGGGTCCTCCCTGCCACGCACTGTACGCCATATGCCGGGAGGGCTTAAGTGCCGACGGCGCGAATGTCCTGCTGGCGATCGAACACGAGCTCGCCGCCCCGCACGCCGACGCGGATGCGATCACCGGGGCCGAACTCGCTGCGCAGGATGCGCTGCGCGAGCGGGTTCTCGATCTGCTGCTGGATCGCACGCTTGAGCGGGCGCGCGCCATAGACCGGATCGAAGCCGGCGGCCCCGATCAGGTCCCGGGCCGCGTCATCGAGCTCGAGCCCGAGGTTGCGCTCGGCCAGGCGCCGGCGCAGCCCGGCGAGCTGGATGTCGACGATCGCGCGGATCTGTGCGGTGCCGAGCGGATGGAACACCACGATGTCGTCGACGCGATTGATGAACTCGGGACGGAAGTGCTGCTGCACGATCTCCATGACCGCGCCCTTCATGCGCTGGTAGTTGCCTTCCCCGGCGAGTTCCTGGATCACCTGCGAGCCGAGGTTCGAGGTCATGATGATCACCGCATTGCGGAAGTCGACGGTGCGGCCCTGGCCGTCGGTCAGGCGGCCGTCGTCGAGCACCTGCAGCAGCACGTTGAAGACGTCCGGATGCGCCTTCTCGACCTCATCGAGCAGCACGACCGCATACGGGCGGCGGCGCACCGCCTCGGTCAGGTAGCCGCCCTCCTCATAGCCGACATAGCCCGGCGGCGCACCGATCAGTCGCGCCACAGAATGCTTCTCCATGAACTCGGACATGTCGATGCGGACCATGGCGTCTTCGGTGTCGAACAGGAATTCCGCGAGCGCCTTGCACAGCTCGGTCTTGCCGACGCCGGTGGGCCCGAGGAACAGGAACGAGCCGTTCGGCCGCCGGGGATCCGACAGCCCCGCGCGCGAGCGGCGGATCGCGTTCGACACGATGCGCACCGCCTCTTCCTGTCCGACCACGCGGCGCGTCAACGCCTCCTCCATCTGCAGCAGCTTCTCCTTCTCGCCCTGCAGCATGCGCGACACCGGTATGCCGGTCCACTTGGAGACCACCTCCGCGATCTCCTCCTCCGTCACCGCGTTGCGCACCAGCTGCGGCGCGCTCTGCTCGGCACGCTGCGCCTGCTTGAGCTGCTTCTCGAGCTCAGGGATGCGCCCGTACTGCAGCTCCGCCATGCGCGCCAGGTCGGCGCCGCGCCGGGCCTGCTCGAGCTCGAGGCGGGCCCGTTCCAGATCCTCCTTGACCTGCGTCGCGCCCTGCAGCACGGCCTTCTCGGCCTTCCACAGCTCCTCCAGATCGGCGTACTCGCGCTCCAGGCCGGCCAGCGTCTGCTGCAGCGTGGTGAGGCGCCGCCGCGAGGCGTCGTCCTGCTCCTTCTTCAGCGCCTCCTGCTCGATCTTGAGCTGGATGATGCGGCGTTCGAGCCGGTCGAGGGACTCGGGCTTCGAGTCGATTTCCATGCGGATGCGGGCGCCGGCCTCGTCGATCAGGTCGATCGCCTTGTCGGGCAGCTGGCGGTTGGTGATGTAGCGGTGCGAGAGGGTCGCGGCGGCGACGATCGCCGGGTCGGTGATCTCGATGCCATGGTGGACCTCGTAGCGCTCCTTCAGCCCGCGCAGGATCGCGATCGTGTCCTCCACCGAGGGCTCGTCCACCAGCACGGTCTGGAAGCGACGCTCGAGCGCGGCGTCCTTCTCGATGTACTTGCGGTACTCATCGAGCGTCGTCGCGCCCACGCAATGCAGCTCGCCGCGGGCGAGCGCCGGCTTGAGCATGTTGCCGGCATCCATCGCGCCCTCGGCGCGGCCGGCGCCGACCATCGTGTGCAGTTCGTCGATGAACAGGATCACCTGGCCTTCCTGCTTGGCGAGGTCAGCGAGCACGGCCTTGAGCCGTTCCTCGAACTCGCCGCGAAACTTGGCCCCGGCGATCAGTGCGCCCATGTCGAGCGCGAGGATGCGCTTGTGCTTGAGCCCCTCCGGGACCTCGCCGTTGACGATACGCTGCGCGAGGCCCTCGACGATCGCGGTCTTGCCGACCCCCGGCTCGCCGATCAGCACCGGGTTGTTCTTGGTCCGGCGCTGCAGCACCTGGATCGTGCGCCGGATCTCGTCGTCGCGTCCGATGACCGGATCGAGCTTGCCGGCGCGCGCCCGCGCCGTCAGGTCGAGGGTGTATTTCTCGAGCGCCTGGCGCTTCTCCTCGGCCCCCGCGTCCTCGACCTTCTCGCCGCCGCGGACTTCATCGATCGCGCGCTCCACGGCGCCGCGTACCGCCCGCGCATCCTTCAGGGCTTTCGCGACCGCACCGCGATCCTCGAACGCCGCGAGCACGAACAGCTCGCTCGAGATGAACTGGTCGCCACGCTGCTGCGCGAGCTTGTCGCTCACGTTCAGCAGCCGCGTCAGATCGTGGGACACCTGCACGTCCCCGGCCGTGCCTTCGACCTTCGGTGCCTGGTCCAGGATCGCCTCGAGCGCCGAGCGCAACCGGTTGACATCCACGCCGGCCTTGAGCAGCAGCGGCCGCACGCCACCGCCCTGCGCATCGAGCATCGCGAGCAGCAGGTGGGCGGGTTCGATGAACTGGTGATCGCGGCCAACGGCCAGCGACTGCGCATCGGCCAGCGCGGCCTGGAAGCGGCTCGTGAGTTTGTCCATACGCATGAGTACTGACCTGCCCTGAAGGCTCCGCGGGAGCCGGTGATGGGGCAGTTGTGGGGGGCCGCGCCCCGGAAATCAAGCGTCCGCGCGCTACGGGCGCCACAGCAGCGCGGCCATGCGGCCGGTCACGCCGTCGCGTCGATAGGAAAAGAACCGCTCGGCCTGGCTCGCGGTACAGGCCGCTTCGCTGCCGATGCGGCGCACCCCGAGTGCGTGGAGACGCCGACGGGCCAGTGCGTGCAGGTCGCACTGCCAGCGACCGCGGGGGTTCGGTACGAACGCACCGGCCGCTTCCGCGTCGCGCTGCACGAACGCCGCGCGCACTTCCTGGCCGACCTCGAAGCGGGCCGGCCCGATCGCGGGCCCGAGCCACGCCGTGATCGGCACGCCGTCCGCCGCCCCGAGCGCGGTCAGCGCCGCCTCGAGCACCCCGGCGGCCAGCCCACGCCAGCCCGCGTGCGCGACCGCGAGCGCGGTGCCATCGGCGCGCGCCAGCAGCACCGGCACGCAATCGGCCACCAGCACGGCCAGCACGCGCCCGCTGCGGCGCGTGATCGCGCCATCGGCCTGCGGCGGGGCAGCATCGGGCTCGATCTGGTCGGCGTCGACGACCGTGATCCCATGCAGCTGTTGCAGCCACAGGGGTTCGGACGGCAATCCGACGGCCTGCGCCAGGCGCCGGCGGTTCTCGGCTACGGCCGCCAGCCCATCGCCGACGTGCAGCGCGAGATTCAGCGAATCGAACGGGGCCGGGCTGACCCCGCCGCGCCGCAGGCTGAACGCGGCGCGCACCCCGGCGGGTGCGTCCCAGTCCGGCGCGATCCAGCCAGGACCGGCGGCGTCAGCGCCCATGCGCGACCGCGGTGCGCAGCCGGGCGAGCAGGGATTCCAGGTCGGGCGGCAGCGCGGCCTCGAGGCGCAGCGTCTCGCCGTGCAGCGGATGGCGCAGCTGCAGCCGCTGCGCGTGCAGGGCCTGGCGGCGGAAAGCCTGCAGCGCCGCGCGCAACCCGGCGTCGGCCCCGGCCACCTGGCGGGCGCGCCCGCCGTACACCGGATCGCCCACGACCGGCAGTCCGACGTGGGCCAGATGCACGCGGATCTGGTGGGTGCGCCCAGTCTCGAGCCGCACGCGCAGCAGCGTATGCGCGCCGATTCGCTCCTCGATGCGATAGTGCGTGACCGCGGCCCGTCCGTCGCCGCGCACCGCCATGCGCGTGCGCACGCTGCGGTGCCGTCCGATCGGCTCATCGATGCGGCCGCCCCCGGTAGGGCTGCCGACGCACAGTGCCAGGTATTCGCGCGTGATCTCGCGCCGCGCCAGGGCGGCGACCAGCTGCGTATGGGCGATGGGGGTGCGCGCGATGATCAGCAGGCCGCTGGTGTCCTTGTCGAGCCGGTGCACGATGCCGGCCCGGGCGACCCGCGCCAGCGCGGGCTCGTGCGCCAGCAGCGCATTCTGCAGCGTATGCTCACGGTTGCCGGCGCCCGGATGCACGACCAGTCCGGGTGGCTTGTTCAGCACCAGCATGGCCTCGTCCTGGTACACGATGTCCAGCGCCAGTGGCTGCGCGGCGATCCCGGTCGCCGCCGGGAAGGCGGCCTCCAGCACGACCTGCTCGCCACCCCGCACGCGGTCCCGCGGCCGTACCGTGCGACCCTGCACCAGCACCGCGCCAGTCCGGATCCAGCGCTGCAGGCTGGCGCGCGAATACTGCGGCAACGCCGCGGCCAGCGCCTGGTCGAGGCGCTGACCTGCCGCCGAGGCGGGAAGATCGAGCCTGTGGGTGTGGAACTCGGACGGCATCGGGTAGTCAGCTATACTTCGTGGTTTGGAAACGCCGGGCACCCCGGCACACAGCAGTGCAGGTCAAACCCTTGAGCCCAGCTCCCTGTCCGGCGCGGGCGGCAGCGCCGCGCGGCCGCATACCCGGCGCGGCGCTGCTGGCGCTCGTCGCCCTGCTCGCCGGCTGCGCGCTGCTGACCGGCTGCCATACGCGGCCGCAGCGGGCCACGAACCGCCACCCCGTCACTCCCGAGTCGCTGTACACCGCCGCCCACAAGGCGATGCTCGCCAACGATTATACGTTCGCGATCCGGCAATACGAGGCGCTGACTTCGCGCTTCCCGTTCACCGCGCAGGCCCGCCAGGCGCGGCTCGACCTGATCTATGCCTACTACCGCAAGGGCGAGAAGGAATCCGCCACCGACGCCGCGGACCAGTTCCTGCGCGAGAACCCGACGCATCCGCGGGTGGACTACGCGTGGTACATGAAGGGGATGATCGACTTCGAGCGCACTCCGAACGTGATCGAGGTGTTCTTCGGGGTCGACATGGCCAAGCGGCCGCCGACCACGGCGCTCAAGGCCATCACCGCGTTCAACACCGTCGTGACGCAGTATCCGAAGAGCGCCTACGCCCACGACGCGCTGCGTCGAATGATCTACCTGCGCAACCGTCTGGCCGATTACGAGGTCAACGTGGCCCGCTACTACGTCAAGCGCGGCGCGTACCTGGCCGCGGCGCAGCGCGCCCAGGGCATCATCGAGCAGTACGATGGCGCGCCGGCCGAGAAGTCGGCGCTCGAGGTGCTGCGCGTGAGCTACCAGCACCTCGGCTTCACCGATCTCGAGGCCAACATCGATCGTGTCTACCAGGCCAATTTCGCCGCCAGCGACCAGGCAGCCGCGGCCGCGAACCGGCACTGGTGGAAGGTCTGGAACTGAATCGCCGACGGCATCGGATCGCTCAGCGGCGGTAGCCGCTGGTGATCGGGTAGCGCCAGTCGCGGCCGAAGGCCCGGCGGCTGACGCGCACGCCGGGCGGCGCCTGGCGGCGCTTGTATTCGGCGCGCTTCACCATGTCGAGCACGCGCGCGACCACGTCGCGTTCGAAGCCCCGCGCGCAGATCTCCTCCACCGACAGATCCTCCTCGATGAAGCCTGCGAGGATCGGATCGAGGACCTCGTACGGCGGGAGCGAGTCGGTATCCTTCTGGTCCGGTCGCAGCTCGGCGGTGGGCGCGCGCGTGAGCACGCGCTCCGGGATCGCGGGGCCGAGTCCATTGCGATAGCGCGCCAGGCGGTACACCAGCAGCTTGCTGCAATCCTTGATCGGCGCAAACCCGCCCGCCATGTCGCCGTAGAGCGTCGCGTAGCCCACGGCCATCTCGCTCTTGTTGCCGGTGGTCAGCAGCATGCGGCCGGTCTTGTTCGAGATCGCCATCAGCAGCACGCCGCGGCAACGGGCCTGGATGTTCTCTTCGGTCGCATCCGGCGGACGGCCCGCGAACTCCGGCGGCGAGGGCCTCGAGCGTGGCGGCGAACATGCCCTCGATCGGGATCGAACTGAGCGACACCCCGAGCGCGCGGGCCTGCTCCGCCGCGTCCTCGCGACTCATCTGCGAGGTGTAGCGCGAGGGCATCATGACCGCATGCACGCGCCCGGGCCCGAGCGCATCCACCGCGATCGCGAGCGTGAGCGCGGAATCCACGCCGCCCGAGAGCCCGATCACCGCGCCCGGAAAGCCGTGCTTGCCCACGTAGTCGCGCACGCCGAGTCACCAGCGCGCGATAGACGCTCTCCTCGTCGCGCAGTTCCGGCGCGACCGGCGCCGCGCACACCTCGACTCCGGCGGCGGTGCGTTCGAGCTCCGCGAGGTACAGTCCGGCCTCGAACGGCGGCGCGCGCATCGCGATGCGCCCTCGCGCGTCCATCGCGAACGAGTTGCCATCGAACACCAGCTCGTCCTGCCCACCGAGCAGATTCACGTAGAGCGCGGGCAGTCCGGTCTCGCGCACCCGCGCGCCGAGCACCTGCTCGCGCTCGCGCTGCTTGTGGATCTCGTACGGTGAAGCGTTGATCACCAGCAGCGCCTCGGCGCCGAGCGTGCGCAATGCAGCGCACGGCTCGGGTTCCCAGACGTCCTCGCAGATCAGCACCCCGAAGCGAAAGCCGTCGAATTCCACCAGCGTCGGGCTGGCTCCGGCCGCGAAGTAGCGCTTCTCGTCGAACACCTTGTAGTTCGGCAGGCAGGACTTGCGATGCTGCGCGAGCAGGTGTCCGCCGCGCAGCAGCGCGGCCGCGTTGTAGATGCGGCCCTGGGCATACTCGGGATAGCCGACCAGCACGCCGATGCCCGGAACGGCGGACTGCAGCTCGCCCAGGGCCGTGCTCGATCTGCTGGCGCAGCCCGCGGTGAAACAGCAGGTCCTCGGGTGGATAGCCGCAGAGCGCGAGTTCTGGACAGAGCACCAGATCGGCGTGGAGCTCGTCGCGGGCACGCCGCGCCGCGCCGATGATCTGCTCGAGGTTCCCGCGGACGTCCCCGACCAGCAGATTGAGCTGCGCGAGCGCGACCCGCAGCCGTACCTTGTGCGCCACGTCGAGCCCGCGACGCCTCAGCGCCGCTTGGCGGCGCTCTGGCGGCGCGCCGGTGACCTTTGCGCGCGCTTCGCGTTGGCCTTGACCTTGGTCTTGGCCTTGGTCTTGGCCTTGACCTTGACCTTGGCGCTTGACCTTGACCTTGACCCTGGTCTTGACCTTGGCCTTGACCTTGGGCTTGGCCCTGGCCCTGGCGCTGGCCTTGACCTCCGGCTTCACCGCCGCTTTGCGCAGCACGGCGCGGACCGGACGCAGCAGCGCCGCCATCGCGCTGCCGAGCTCGGCCGGGGAGCGGACCGTGCGCACGCCGGCCGCCTCGAGCGCGCGATACTTGTTCGCCGCCGTGCCCTTGCCGCCGGCGATGACCGCGCCGGCATGTCCCATGCGCTTGCCGGGCGGCGCGGTGACGCCGGCGATATAGGCGACCACCGGCTTGGTGACGTAGCGGCGGATGTGCTCGGCCGCCGCCTCCTCGTCGCTGCCGCCGATCTCGCCGACCATGATGATGCCCTCGGTCTGCGGGATCGCGCTCGAACAGCTCGATCACGTCGATGAAGTCTCATGCCGCGCACCGGATCGCCGCCGATGCCGACACAGGTGCTCTGCCCCAGGCCGTTGTTGGTGGTCTGGAACACGGCCTCGTAGGTCAGCGTGCCCGAGCGCGAGACGATGCCGACGCAGCCCTTCTGGTGGATGAAGCCCGGCATGATGCCGATCTTGCATTCCCCCGGCGTGATGATGCCGGGACAGTTCGGTCCGATGAGCCGCGCCGAGGAGCCGCCGAGCACGGACTTGCACGCGGACCATGTCATTGACCGGCACACCCTCGGTGATGCAGACGACCAGCTCGATGCCGGCATCGACCGCCTCGAGGATCGAGTCGGCCGCATAGGGCGCCGGCACGTAGATCATGCTGGCGGTCGCACCGGTCGCGCGCACCGCCTCGCGCACGGTGTCGAATACCGGCAGGCCCAGGTGCTGCTCGCCGCCGCGGCCGGGCGTGACGCCGCCGACGAGCTGCGTGCCGTAGGCGAGGCACTGCTCGGAATGGAAGGTGCCCTGCTTGCCGGTGAAGCCCTGGCAGATGAAGTTTCGTGCGCTGGTTGACCAGGATGCTCATGGTCTTGGATTCCTGCCGGGTTCGGGAGCTGTGCGGGCGGCCGCGACGACCTTGCGCGCGGCGTCGGTGAGATCGCTCGCCGGCGATGATCGCGAGCCCGCTGTGGGCGAGCTGCGCGCGGGCCTGTTCGGCGTTGGTGCCCTCGAGGCGCACGACGACCGGTATCGTTACGCCGACGTTCTGCACCGCGTTGATGATGCCATCGGCGATCAGATCGCAGCGGACGATGCCGCCGAAGATGTTCACCAGGATCGCCTTCACGTTCGGATTGCCCAGGATGAGCTCGAACGCGGCAGTCACGCGCGCCGCGGTGGCGCCGCCGCCCACGTCGAGGAAGTTCGCGGGCTGTCCGCCGTGCAGCTTGATCAGGTCCATGGTGGCCATCGCGAGGCCGGCGCCGTTGACCATGCAGGCGATGTTGCCCTCGAGCGAGACGTAGTTCAGGTCGTGCTCGCTGGCGCGCCGCTCCATCGGATCTTCCTGTCCCGGGTCGCGCAGCGCCGCGAGCTTCGGGTGGCGGAACAGCGCATTGGCCTCGATGTCGAGCTTCGCATCCAGCGCCAGCAGGCGGCCGCGCCGGGTCACGATCAGCGGATTGATCTCGATCAGGCTCGCATCGTTCTCGATATACAGGCGGTAGAGCCCGAGCAGGATCGCCTGGAACTGCTCGACCTGCTTGCCGCCGAGACCGATGCCGAACGCGAGCTGCTTGCATTGGAAGGGCTGCAGGCCGGCGGCCGGATGCACGGTGACCGACAGGATCTTCTCCGGGTGGTTGGCCGCGACCTCCTCGATGTCCATGCCGCCGGCGCTCGAGGCGATCACCGCGATGCGGCCGCGGTCGCGATTGAGCGTCAGGCTCAGGTAGAGCTCCCGCGCGATCTCGGAACCCGACTCGACATAGACGCGCTCGATCGGCAGGCCGGCCGGCTCCGGTCTGGCGGGTCACGAGCCGCTGGCCGAGCAGGGCCGTGGCCGCCGCGGCGACGGCTTCCGGGTCATGGGCCAGCTTGACGCCACCGGCCTTGCCGCGACCGCCCGCATGGACCTGCGCCTTCACCACCCAGAGCGTGCCGCCGAGCGTGCGTGCCGCATCGGCTGCCGCAGCAGGGCTGTCGGCGACTCGCCCGTGCGGCACGGGAATCCCGTAGTCGGCGAGAAGCTTCTTCGACTGGTACTCGTGCAGGTTCATCGGCGACCATCCGGCGACGGAAAAGTCCCGGATTGTCGCGGAAACCGGCGCGGGAGGCCAGAAGCGCCGGCGACGGACCGCGCCGGCGCCTATTTCACGCTATAGCCGCGCGCTTCCAGGCAGGCCGTGATCGCGCGCCGGTACTGTTCCCGGCGCTCGGCGTTCTGGGCGGGCCCGACGGCTCCATCGGGCTGCGTCGGGTCGTAACCGGTCTGGCTCTTCGACCAGCTGTGGCACTCGTAGCGGTCGGCAGCCTGCTGGGTCTGGCTCTGGCCGTTCCTCGGGTACACGTAGAAGTCGTCGGCTGCGGCAGGCGGCGAGCTCGGCGGTCCCGATTCGGGATTGTCCGCGCCGGGCGGCGGATCGACGACGGCATAGGCATTCAGGTCCGGACGCCAGCCGTAATAGACGTTGTTCGCGTAGTAGTACGGCACGCCGCCGAACCACAGGGTCGAATAGAACGGCGGCAGCACCGAGATGGTCAGCCCGACCGGGGGCCGTGCGACGACGAAACCTGCCGGTCCCGGCGCGTACCAGGCGCCACCGCTGAAGTAGTAGCGTCGCCCGTCGCGCCAGGTAAAGGCCCGATAGCCCTCCGGCAGGGTGCGCACGACGACACCGGGAGCCGGATAGTAGTGTCCATGGTCGTAGCGGTTGTCGAGCACGAAGCCGCGCCCGTCGCGCTCGAAAGGCTGGTGAGCTCCGCGCCCGTCGTGTCCGTGCTCCTCGTGCCGGTCCTGCGCGTGCGCGACGCCGGCCAGTCCCGCCGCCGCGCCGAGGATCGCGACCGCGGACCACACGACCGCTCGCTTGCTGAAGGTATTCATGGCTGTAGCTCCTGGTGGCTGTCGCGGGGTGCAGGGATGCGCGGTCGGGCTCAACCGGTCTTGTAGCCGCGGGCCTCGAGGCACGCGCCGATGGCGCGCCGGTAGTTCGCACTGCCGACCGCATTCGCATCGTAGCCGCGATCGTAGGCGCGCTGCTCGGCGCCGGCCTGCGCCTGCGCCTGGGCATCGGTGGAGGCGCCGATCGCCGCACCCGTGAGGCCGCCGGCGACCGCCCCGAATCCCGCATCGCGCGGACCCACGAGTACGGAACCGATGATCGCGCCGGCGATCGCTCCGATCGCCGTATTCGCGCCCGGCGGCGTCGCCGGCTGGACGACTACCCGCTCGCTGGTGCCCGCGCCGGGTCGGCTGGGGTCGTAGCCGGACTGCTGCACCGCCCAGACGTGGCACTCGTAGCGATCGCGTTCGGTCTGCTCGGGACTCTGTCCCTGCGCCGGATACAGGATGATGCGGGCTGGTGCGACCTGGCTCTGCACCACGGTCCGCTCTGGCGGAGCCGCGACGCACGCGGCCAGCAGCAGCGACGCCAGCGCGAGACTTCCGGCCGGGACTCTGAACCACGCCGCTCGAAAAGATTCGCGATTTCGCATAATGGCTCCCAGAAACGCCGCAGTCCGGTCCGGGTTGACATACCGGCCAGCAGTTAGAGTGGGGCAATCCACAACAGTTTCAATGCCACATCGATGTTCCGCATGAACGACCGCGACGAACCGTCGGAGCCCCCGATGCACCCCGGGATGCCCGGCGCCCCGCCCGGGCCGCTGCTGCTGCCCACACCGCCGGGTGAGGCGCGGGGCCCCGTGGCGCCGAGTGACCTGTTCCGGCGCATCGTTGGCCTGGCCAACCTGTACCGGCTGCTGCTGCCGCCGCTGCTGTACGCGATCCTGCTCGCGACCCGGCCGGCGCCGACCCTCGGGGGCCTGCACCCACGGCTGTTCATCGTGATCTGCGTCCTGTACTGGGTGTTCGGCGGCCTGCTGGCGTTCGGCGCCCGTGGCCGCTGGACCTCGGTGCAGCTGCGGGCGCTGGTGGACACCACGCTCGACACGGCGGCGATCTCAGGGCTGCTCTATTGCAGCGGCGGCATCGGCAGCGGACTCGGGATCCTGCTGGTGATCCCGGTCGGCTCGATGGCGCTGCTGGCCGAGGGTGCCGGCGCCCTGGTGGTCGCAGCGATCGCAGCGCTCGGCCTGCTCGGACAGCAGATTCTCTCGGTGGCGACCGGAGGCGCACCGGCCAGCGACTATCCGGCCGCCGGCATCCTCGGCGCCGTGGTGTTCCTGGTCGCGCTGACGGCCTGGCCGGTATCGAGGCGGCTGCGCGAGAGCGAGGCGCAGGTGCGCCGCGCCGAGCTGGATCTCGCCAACCTCGCACAGCTCTCGCAGTACATCGTACAGCACCTGCGCGAGAGCATCCTGGTGCTCGATGCGGCCGACCGGATCCGGCTGATCAACGAGTCCGCCGCGCAGCTGCTCGGCGACGCGCTCGCGGTGCCGGGCGCGCTGATCGGCGAGGTCGAACCGCGGCTGCTCTACCTGCTCGAGACCTGGCGCGGGAACGATACCGCGATCCTGCGCAGCGCCGGCGGCACCTTCGTCGCCGCCGACGGGGCGCGCGTGATCCGCCCGCACTTCGCACCGCTCGGCAACAGCGATCCGGCCCCGGTCATCGTGTTCCTGGAAGACACGGGCGAGATCGCGGCCAAGGTACAGCAGACCAAGCTCGCGGCGCTGGGCAGGCTGTCGGCCAGCATCGCGCACGAGATCCGCAACCCCGTCGGGGCCATGAGCCATGCGGCCCAGCTGCTGGCCGAGTCGCCGGCGCTCGGCCGCGAGGATCGCCGGCTCACCGAGATCATGCAGGCGAACTCCACGCGCGTGAGCGGCATCATCGACAACGTGCTGCAGCTCTCGCGGCGCGAGGCGCCGCGACCGCAGCGGCTGATGCTCGGCGACTGGGTGTCGCGCTTCCGCGAGGAATTCTGTGCCACGCTGCAGCTTCCCGGACACCGCCTGGTCCAGGACGGCGCTTCCGAGGACGTCGAGGTGCGGATCGACGGCAGCCAGCTGCACCAGATCTTCTGGAACCTGTGCCAGAACAGTGTCGCGCACGCGCTGCCGCAGTCCGGCCAGTCGCCGATCGAGCTGCGCTACGGGCGGCTCGGCGGAGTGGGCCGCCCGTTCCTGCAGGTCGCGGACCGGGGACCGGGCATTTCGAGCGCGGACGTCGAGCGTATCTTCGAGCCGTTCTTCACGCGTGCTCCGGGCGGCACGGGACTCGGCCTGTTCCTGGCGCGCGAGCTGGCCCAGGCCAACGGCGCCACCCTGCTGTACGAGGCGCGCGACGGCGGTGGCAGCACCTTCCGTATCGTATTTGCGGACCCGGACCGCTGGACCGGGGCCTATTCCTGAGATACTTGCGGCGCATGACAGCCGCGCCGACCGTACTGATCGTCGATGATGAGCCCGACCTCATCGAACTGGTATCCCTCACGCTCGGGCGCATGAGCCTGCAGACCGCGTCGGCATCCAACCTCGAACGCGCGCGAGCGCAGCTGGCGAGCCGGCGCTTCGACCTGTGCCTGACGGACATGCGCCTGCCGGACGGGGACGGCCTGGACCTGGTGGCGTACATCCAGGAGCACCACCCCGAGCTGCCGGTGGCGGTCATCACCGCCCACGGCAACGTCGAATCGGCAGTCCGGGCGCTGAAATTCGGCGCCTTCGATTTCGTCTCGAAGCCACTCGACCTGGGCGTGCTGCGCAAACTGGTCGCGACCGCGATCAAGCTGGTCGAGCGCACCGATTCCGCCACCGAGGCGGCCGCCGCCTCGGCCGCGCTGCCGGCCCAGGGGCCGCGCCTGATGGGGCACTCGCCGATCATGAGTTCCCTGCGCGAGCTGATCGCGCGCGTCGCACGCAGCCAGGCTCCGGTGCACATCAGCGGCGAGTCGGGCACCGGCAAGGAACTGGTGGCGCGGCTGATCCACGCCAGCGGTCCGCGCCACGACAACGCATTCGTGCCGGTGAACTGCGGCGCGATCCCGTCCGAACTGATGGAGAGCGAGCTGTTCGGCCACAAGCGCGGCAGCTTCACTGGCGCGGTGGCCGACAAGAAAGGGCTGGTGCAGAGCGCCGAGGGCGGCACGCTGTTCCTCGACGAGGTCGCGGACCTGCCGCTGCACATGCAGGTCAAGCTGCTGCGGCTGATCCAGGAGAAGACCGCGCGACCGGTCGGCGAGCAGCGCGAGGTACCGGTGGACGTGCGCGTTTTGTCCGCGACGCACAAGAATCTCGCCGAGCTGGTGGCCCAGGGTCGCTTCCGCGAAGACCTGTACTACCGGATCAACGTGATCGAGCTGCGCGTGCCCGCGCTACGCGAGCATCGCGAGGACATTCCGGAGCTGGCCGAGGCGATGCTGCAACGCCTCTCGGACCGGCTCGGATTGCCCGCACCGCGCATCAGCGCACAGGCGCGGGCGGCGCTGGAACGCTACGGATTCCCCGGCAACGTGCGCGAACTGGAGAACATCCTGGAGCGGGCGACCGCGCTGTCGGTGTCGGGCGTGATCGATGCGCCGGACCTGCAGCTGCGCGCCGGCAGCCTGCCCGGAGCGCCGGCGGGCAACGGCGCGCCGGTGGCGGCCGTAGCAGCGACCGGCGCGCACGCACCACCCGGCACCGATGCAGCCGGCGCACTCGGCGAGCAGCTCGAGAGCATCGAGCGCGAGGCGATCATCAAGGCGCTCGAGCAGACGCGCTACAACAAGACGGCCGCCGCGAAGCTGCTCGGCATGAGCTTCCGCGCGCTGCGCTATCGGGTCAAGAAGCTCAGGATCGAATGAACGCTCAGAAGCGCAGGCCCACCGTCAGCGGCCAGTACTCGATCGGCGTCGGCGTCTCGACCCGCCGGTACTGGGCCTCGATGAACCAGCTCTGTGCCCAGTACAGCGGAAACTCCATGCCGACGCCGACATTCCAGGCCAGGCGCGTCGCGCTGTAGACGTCACCGTAGTCGTAGCCGCAGCCGTAATACGGATCGCAGCCGCCGCCATATCCACCGTCGAAATACCGGTCCGAGTGCAGCCGCGCATAGGCGAAGCCGACCTGTCCGAGCGCGTACAGGTGCGCGCGCGCGGTCCACGGCATACGCACTACGCCGCCGATCGCGCCGGAGCTCACCGTGGCATAGCCGTGTCCGAAGCCCGCAGTGCCGGGTTCGAGACCGCTGCCGCCATAGTTGCCATTCGCCGCGTAGGCGCTGTAGCTGAGGTCCGCGCGCAGGCCCAGCGCCCCCGCATCCGGAAAGTAGCTGAAGCCTCCCTCCACGAGCCAGCCACCGTCGAGATAATCCGAGGTGGCCCCGCTGGTGCCGCTGAATCCGGTCGCGACATGCCACTGGGCCACGTCGGAATGGGCGCCCGCGTAGGAGCCGTAGCCCTGGGCCGGTGCCGGCGCCGGTAGCGCCAGCAGCATGCCGAGCATCGGCAGGGCGGCCAGCGCATGACGAGAAAACATGAGGGGCATGGACGTCTCCTGTTGCAACACCGCAGCGTTTGACAATAACGCGGCACCGTCCGCACTGGCTGACATGAGGCTTGGAGTGCTGGAAAGCAGGGATGTTCCGAAGCGCGAAGGTCTTACCGACTTCCGCGCCCGCGTCTAGAATGTAGCCCAGAAAAGACAGATGCCCGGATCCGGCGCCGTGGTGGGGTTGCGTCGATCGGGGCGGTGCGTGACGGCGAACATCCGAAAAAAACCGGTCGGAGACCTGTACCCAATGAACGCAACCCAGAAAGGCTTCACGCTGATCGAACTGATGATCGTGGTCGCGATCATCGGCATCCTGGCCGCGATCGCGATCCCCGCGTACCAGGACTACACCGTGCGCTCCAAGGTCACGGAGGGGATCAATCTCGCCGGCGCCGCAGAAACCACGGTCGCCGAGGGCTGGCAGAGCGGTGACGTGGCCGGGCTCGCGGCCGCCGCGGCATCCTTCACCTTCGCGCGCACCAAATACGTCAACAACATCCAGATCGATCCGGCCGATGGCCATATCACGGTCACGTACCGCACCAATGCGGGCGGCGTCCCGCAGCTGCTGGCCGGCGGCGGCGGCAACCAGATCACGCTGACGCCGAGCATCGGCGGCGCGCAGCTCGTGGCGGGCGCCGTGGGCAACATCGACTGGGCCTGCGCGTCCGCAACCAATGCGACGGCGACCTCCAACAACCTGTTCGTCGATCCGCCGGGCAATCCGGTGCTCGCCAATTACGTGCCGACGCAGTGCAAGTAGCGCTCTCCATGCAGGCGCGCAGGCTGACGGTACGCGTCACATTCTGACCCGAAGCGGCACGCTGTCGCCGGCTGGGGCCAGTACTTAAGTCAAGGCGCCGCGTTCTGGGCCATTGCTCTCAATAAAATCAAACACTTGATCGAGTGCGAGAGGCTGGCACGGCGATTGCTTCTTCCAGCCCAGCGGCTGCACGGCCGCAGCCCCTCAAACTACGGAGTCTCCTACGCCATGAAGAAGCTGCAGAAAGGTTTTACGCTGATCGAGTTGATGATCGTCGTCGCGATCATCGGCATCCTGGCCGCGATCGCGATCCCGGCCTATCAGGACTACACGGTGCGTTCGAAGGTCACGGAAGGCATCAACCTCGCCGCGGCCGCTGAAACGACGGTCTCGGAAGGCTGGCAGTCGGGCGACGTCGCCGGTCTGGCCGCTGCGGCCGGCGCCTGGACCTTCGCCGCGACGAAGTACGTGACGAACATCACGATCGCCCCGGCGAATGGCCTGATCACGGTGACCTACAACAACGGCGCGGGCGGCATTCCGCAGCTCGCGGCGGCGTACACGGTCACGTTCACGCCGAACATCGGTGGTGCGCTGCTGGCGGCCGGTGCGGTCGGCAACATCGACTGGGCCTGTGCTTCGAATACCAACGCGACCGCGACGTCGAACGGTCTGAAGGTAGCCGCGGCCGGCACGATGCCCGCGAAGTACGTCCCGACGCAGTGCAAGTAAGGCCTGCCTGACGGACGCTTCCGGATCCAGAACCAGGATCCGGAATTCCACCGAAGCCCCTCTCCGGAGGGGCTTCTTCTTTTGGGAAGCCAATCACGCAGGCTCGAGGGCCGATATGCAACCATGGACCGACATTTGACATTGCCGGAGCATGCCTCTTAGATAGGCCTGCTCGTTTCACTTCGTTGGGATTTAGGGGCCGAGCGCAGCGCTAAGTACATGAACGATAACGTTTCTTTGGCGATGAGCTCGTCCCGGTCGAACCTGGGGGGTCTGCCCCAGCGCCTGGTCGTAGGACGGCGTGGTCGATGAGTCCGGAATGCACGCCGCGCTGCAGGCCGCATCGGAGAAGAAGACCAGCTTCGTGACCCAGCTCGTGCAGGCCGGAACCGTCCGCGCCCGCGACATCGCGATCGCCGCGTCGGCCGAGTACGGCGTACCGCTGTTCGACCTGGATGCGCTCGCCGTCGACCTCGACGCGGTCCGCAGCGTGTCCGAGAAGCTGCTGGCCAAGCATCGCGTGCTGCCGCTGTTCCGCCGCGGCAAGCGCCTGTTCGTCGGCGTCGCCGATCCGACCAACCAGCACGCCATCGACGAGATCAAGTTCCAGTGCGGCATGTCGGTCGAGGCGATCGTCGTCGAGGACGACAAGCTGCAGAAGCTGCTCGACAAGGCGATCGAGCAGGTCGACACCTCGATGCCCAACCTCGGGGACGACGAGGGGGTCGATCTCGAGGCCCTCGAGGTCTCGGGTGGCGAGGAGGAGATCGGCGGCGACATCGCGCGCGACGACGTCGAGGACGCGCCGATCGTGCGCTTCGTCAACAAGGTGCTGCTGGACGCGATCCGCCGCGGCGCCTCGGACATCCATTTCGAGCCGTACGAGAAGATCTTCCGCGTCCGCTTCCGGATGGACGGCGTGCTGCAGCGAGATCGCGCAGCCGCCGGTGCAGCTCGACCGGCAAGATTGCCGCGCGCCTGAAGGTCATGGCGCGGCTGGATATCGCCGAGCGCCGGGTGCCGCAGGACGGACGCATCAAGATGCGCCTGTCCAAGACCCGCGCGATCGACTTCCGCGTCAGCTCCTGCCCGACGCTGTACGGCGAGAAGATCGTGCTGCGTATCCTCGATCCCTCGCAGGCGATGCTCGGCATCGATGCGCTGGGCTACGAGCCGCTGCAGAAGGCGCTCTACATGAAGCACCTGGCCAAGCCGCAGGGCATGATCCTGGTGACCGGACCGACCGGCAGCGGCAAGACCGTGTCGCTGTACACCGGACTGAACATCCTCAACCGCGAGGATACGAACATCTCGACCGCGGAGGACCCGGCGGAAATCAACCTGCCCGGCGTCAACCAGGTCAACGTGAACAACAAGGTCGGGCTGACGTTCGCGGCCGCGCTGCGCGCGTTCCTGCGCCAGGACCCCGACGTGGTGATGGTCGGCGAGGTACGCGACCTCGAGACCGCCGAGATCGCGATCAAGGCGGCGCAGACCGGCCACCTCGTGCTCTCGACGCTGCATACCAACGATGCGCCGCAGACGCTCACCCGCCTGGTGGACATGGGCGTCAAGCCGTATGCGATCGCGACCTCGGTGAGCCTGATCATCGCGCAGCGGCTCGCGCGCCGCCTGTGCTCGCACTGCAAGCAGCCGCTGGACGTTCCGGCCGAGGCGCTGCGCAAGGAAGGCTTCCAGGAGAGCGACATCGCCGCGGGCATCAAGGTGTACGGCCCCAAGGGCTGCGGCAACTGTACCGAAGGCTACAAGGGCCGGGTCGGCATCTACCAGGTCATGGAAGTCTCCGACGCGCTCGGCCGCATCATCATGGCGGGCGGCAACGCGATCGACATCGCCGACCAGGCGGCGAAGGAAGGCGTCTGGGACCTGCGACGCTCCGGCCTCGAGAAAGTGAAGGCCGGGATGACCAGCCTCGAAGAGATCAACAGCGTCACCCTCGAGTGACCTCAAGCAGGACACCTGAACCATGGCGCAAGCAACGACTGCGATCCGGTCCGTCAAGCGTGACGTCGCCTTCCAGTGGGAAGGCATGGACAAGAAGGGCCAGCGCATCAAGGGCCGCAGCGTCGCGCCGGACGAGGCCGCGCTCAAGACCGAGCTGCGCCGCCAGGGCGTGGTCGCGACCCGCATCAAGAAGCAGGCGCAGACCTTCAAGTCCGGCGGCAAGGTCAAGGCCGAGGACATCGCGATCTTCAGCCGCCAGCTCGCCACGATGCTGGCCGCGGGCATCCCGCTGGTGCAGGCCTTCGAGATCGTCGGCAACGGCCACGACAAGCCGGCGATGCAGAAGCTCGATCCTCGACATCAAGGCCGACATCGAGGGCGGCACGACGCTGCACGAGGCCCTGGGCAAGCACCCGCTGTACTTCGACGACCTGTTCGTGAACCTGGTCGAGGCCGGCGAGCAGGCCGGCGCGCTCGAGACGCTGCTCGACAAGATCGCGACCTACAAGGAGAAGAGCGAGTCGCTGAAGAAGAAGGTCAAGAAGGCGCTGTTCTATCCCGCCGCGGTGCTGGTGGTCGCCGTCATCGTCACGGTCGTGCTGCTGATCTTCGTGATTCCGCAGTTCGAGAGCCTGTTCAAGGGCTTCGGCGCCGACCTGCCGGCCTTCACGCAGATGGTGATCAACCTGTCCAAGTTCGTGCAGACGGACGGCATCTACATCGCGATCGTGCTCGGGGCGGGCGGCTACGCGTTCCTCTATTTCAAGAAGCGCTCGCGCAAGATGCGCGCAGTTCCTCGATCGCGTCATGCTCAAGTTCCCGATCATCGGTCCGATCCTGAACAAGGCCGCGATCGCGCGCTACGCGCGCACGCTCTCGACCATGTTCGCGGCCGGCGTGCCGCTGGTCGAGGCGCTCGATTCGGTCGCCGGCGCGCTGCGGCAACATCGTGTTCGAGGACGGCGTGCTCAAGATGCGCGACGAGGTCGCGACCGGCCAGCGCCTGCAGCGGGCCATGGAGAACACCGGCCTGTTCCCGAACATGGTGATCCAGATGATCGCGGTCGGCGAGGAGTCCGGCTCGCTCGATACGATGTCGGGCAAGGTCGCGAACTTCTACGAGGAGGACGTCGACGCCGCGGTCGACAGCATGTCGAGCCTGCTCGAGCCGCTGATCATGGCGATCCTGGGCGTGCTGGTCGGCGGCCTCGTGATCGCGATGTACCTGCCGATCTTCAAGCTCGGCTCCGTCGTCTAGGCGTGTCGCGGACTGCTGCCGCTGCTGGCGCAGTCGCCGGCGCTGTTCATCGCGCGTCGCCGCGCTGCTCGGCCTGCTGGTCGGCAGCTTCCTCAACGTCGTGATCTACCGCGTGCCGATCATGCTCGAGCGCCAGTGGCGCGCGGAGTGCGCGCACTTCGCGCGAGTATCGGATGCCGCGCCGGGCGCGCCGGGCGCGCCGGGCGCCGCGATTCCGGACGCGCCGATCGAACGCTTCAACCTGCTCGTGCCGGCATCGAGCTTGTCCCGCGTGCGCGGCACCGATCCGGGCCTACCAGAACATCCCGGTCGCTGAGCTACGCTCGTGCTGCGCGGCCGCTGCGCGCGCCTGCCACGCTCCGATCGGCGTGCGCTATCCGCTGGTCGAACTGCTGACCGGACTGCTGAGTGCAGCCGTCGCGTGGCGCTTCGGCTCCGGCGCGGCCGCGGCCTGCGCGCTCCTGGTCACCTGGTTCCTGATCGCGCTGACCTGCATCGACCTCGATCACCAGCTGCTGCCCGATGCGCTGACGCTGCCGTTGCTGTGGCTGGGGCTGGTCGCGAGCGCCAGCGGACTGCGGTCGAACGGCCAGAACCTGCCGGTCGACCCGGTCAGCGCCATCGCCGGTGCGGCGGCCGGCTACCTGAGCCTGTGGGCGGTCTATCATGCGTTCCGGCTGCTGACCGGCAAGGAAGGCATGGGCTACGGCGACTTCAAGCTGCTCGCGGCGCTCGGCGCCTGGCTCGGCTGGCAGATGCTGCTGCCGGTCGTCCTGCTCTCCGCCGGCGGTCGGGGCGGTGGTCGGCATCGCGCTGATCGCGCTGCGCCGGACGCAGCGCGGCACGCCGATGCCGTTCGGGCCGTTCCTGGCCGGCGCCGGCTGGATCGCGATGCTCTGGGGACCGCAGGGATCGTCGCTACGGCTATCTCGGTCTGCTGACCGCTGCAGCGCCGCATGCGCGTGGGCCTGACCGGCGGCATCGCGAGCGGCAAGTCGGCCGTTTCGCGACTGTTCGCCGCCCGCGGCGTTCCGATCATCGACTCCGACGACATCGGCGCGCGCGCTGCTCGCGCCCGGCAGCCCGCTGCTCGCTGCGGTGTACGCGCGCTTCGGCGCCGATCTGGCGCGTCCGGACGGCAGCCTCGATCGGCGCGCTGCTGCGCGCGCGGGTGTTCGCGGACAGCGCGACACGCGGCGCCAGCTCGAGACGCTGCTGCATCCGGCCATCCGGCCGAGCGCGCGCGACAGCTCGCCGCCCAGCGCCGCGGGCCCTACCAGATTCCGTCGTGCCGCTGCTGGTGGAAGCCGGGCTGGCTGCGCGCTTCGACCGCGTGCTGGTCGTGGATTGCCCGCCGGCGCTGCAGCTCGCGCGGCTGCGCGCGCGCGACGGCAGTCGACGCCCGCGCTGGCCCAGGCGATGCTCGCGCGCAGGCAGCGCGTGCGGCGCGCCTTGCCGCCGCCGACGACGTGATCGCGCAACGACGGCAGCTCGAAGCGCTGGCGCCGCAGGTCGCGCGATCTGCATGCGCGGTACCTGGTCCTGCGCGGCGGCACCGCGGGCCGCCTGACGGCAGCGCCGGTAGCCAAGCGTTTACGCCGGCGCGCGGGCCTCAAGCACAATAGCCCGATGTCCGAGCCCGTCAGCACGACTGCCAGCCCCGACCGCACCGCACGCGGAGCGGGCAGCAGAGCCGGCGGTGTTCGAGCAGCCGCTCAACGAGCGCATGCGCACCTTCCTGCGCCTGGACTTCCTGTACAGCCAGGCGCGTCTACCACAACGAGAAGGCCAGCTCCTGGGGCAGCCGCGCGGCGGTCGACAGCCTGCTGGACATCCTCGCCATCATCGACCCGCGGTGATCTGCGCGGCGACGTGCTCAAGGACCTCGAGCGCCACCTCGTGCTGCTCAACGATTTCCAGCACCGCGCCGGCATCGATACCGCGCGGCTGCGCGCGCTGATGGCAAACCTCGTGCGCCTGCGCACGCGAACTGGCCGCGGTGCGGCTCCTCGTGGCTGCAGCCGCTTGCGCGACTCGGAGTTCCTGGCGGCGATCAAGCACCGCAGCGCGATCCCCGGCGGCACCTGCGAGTTCGACCTGCCGGACTACTTCTACTGGCTCAACCAGCCCGCGACGCTGCGCATCGAGGCCTTCGGACGCTGGCTCACGCTGCTGCGCCCGCTCTGCGATGCGATCGCCGAGCTGCTCTGGCTGACCCGCCAGAACGGTCGCCCGCGCGAGGAACTGGCGGTCGGCGGAGTGTTCACCGTGAACTTCGATCGCGATACCCCGTACCAGCTGCTGCGCATCAGCCTGCCTGCCAGCACGCCGCTGTATCCGGAGATCAGCGGCAGCCATTACCGCTGCAGCCTGCGCTTCCTCACGTGGCACGGCATCGAACAGCGTCCGACCCAGACCGAGGCGGACGTGCCCTTCACGCTGATCTGCTGTCCCTGAAGCGGAACCGCTGGCCCGCCACACCTGCCGCATGGCGCAAACGCTGCTCTGTCCCACCTGCCGGCGCCCGATCGAATGGTCCGATGCCTTTCCGGACCGCCCGTTCTGCAGCGCGCGCTGTCGGCTGATCGACCTCGGCGCGTGGCTGGCCGAGCAGCACGCGATCCCCGGCGAGCCGGCCGACTCCCTCGAGCCGCCACCGGCGGGCGCCGGGTCCGATTCCTAGAGCTTGATCTTGCCGCCGCCGGGCAGCGGCCCGGCACCCGGGATTCCGCCAGCCACGTCCGGGACGACGATGCGCGAGGCGGATTCGCGGCGGAATTCCCGCGCCTCGTCGATCGCCTGCTCGAGCGCCTCCCGGACCGCAGCGGGAAATTTCTGGATCGCCTCTTCGAGCGAGCGCGCCTCGATCTCGAAGCCGAGCGGCAGCACACCGTTGGGCGTGAGCAGCTGGGTCTGTCCGGAATAGAGCACCGTGCGGGCCGGATCGGCACTGCCATCGGGCAGTACCGGCAGCAGCCGGCGTATCGTGCCGGCACGCCGGTCGGTGTACAGGTCCTCCCGATACAGATTGGCGCTGTCGATCTCGATATCGGGCAGTCCGATGTCCTGGGCCATTCGCTTGTCACCTCGCTCAGATCAGGTCGGGCAGATCAGGGATCACACGGCCGCCAGCGCGAGCAGCGCGTCGACCACGGGCCGGTCGGCGACCAGCAGCTCTTCGCCGCGCAGCTGCTCCGCGCTCACCCACTTGAGCGCCTGGGCCTCACGCCCGGACGGCTCGCCACGAAAGTCGTCGACGACGAAGACCTCGAGCGCGACGCTGCGGTCCGCGTAATCATGCCGCAACTGCAGCAGTGAATGACAGCGGCGCAGCTCGATGCCGAGTTCCTCGGCGAGTTCGCGCCCGAGCGCCTGCTCAGGATTCTCTCCGGGGCCGATCTTGCCACCCGGAAACTCCCAGAACCCGGCCTGGTGCTTGCCCGGCGGCCGCTGCGCGATCAGCACGCGTCGCTGCGCATCGAACAGCACCGCCGCGACCACGCGCAGCGGCTCGATCATGGGGTGCTGGCGAGCGCCCCGTGACAGTGCTTGAACTTCTTGCCGGAACCGCAGGGACAGGGCTCGTTGCGCCCGACCTTCGGAATCTCGCGCACGAACGGCGCCGCGAGCTCGGCGCCGGCCGGGCCGGTCAGGCCGGCCGGACCCGCCGGTGCGCGGCCGGTGGGGCTGGCGGCGGGCGGTGCGGTCCCGGGCGGCGGACTCGCCTGCTCGGACGCGGCGGCCAGCAGCGGTTGGGCCTCGGCGTGCTGCGCCTGCAGCGCGCGCATCAGCCGTTCACGCCGCTCGGCCTCCTCGCGGTCGATCTGCTCCTGGGTGCGCACCTCGATCTTCGCGAGCACCGAGACCGTGTCGAATTTCACCCGCCCGAGCATCGCCTCGAACAGCTCGAAAGCCTCGCGCTTGTACTCGAAGCGGTAGTCCTTCTGCGCATAGCCGCGCAGGTGGATGCCCTGGCGCAGATAGTCCATCGCCGCCAGGTGGTCGCGCCAGTGCTGATCGAGCGTGCGCAGGATCACGTCGCGCTCGACGTGCCGCATCAGTTCCGGACCGGTGCGCTCGACCTTGCGCCGATAGGCCTGGCGCACCGCATCCAGCACCCGCGTGCGCAGCGCCGCCTCCTCGAGCTGCGGCTCCTGCTCGAGCCAGGCGCGCGCGTCGATCGCGCAGGTTGAAGTCCCGCCGGCAGGCCTCCTGCAGCCCCTCGAGGTTCCAGTCCTGCGGCACGCTGTTGGGCACGCACGTATTCGTCGAGCAGGCCGCCGACCGCCTCGTCGAACATCTCGAGGATCGCGGCGCTCATGTCGGCGGTGCCGAGGATCTCGGTGCGCTGGTGATAGATCACCTTGCGCTGGTCGTTCGCGACGTCGTCGAACAGCAGCAGCTGCTTGCGGGTATCGAAGTTGTGCGACTCGACCTTGCGCTGGGCCTTCTCGATCTGTCGCGTGAGCATGCCGCTCTCGATCACTTCGCCGGCCTTCATGCCGGCGAACTGCAGCAGGCGCTTGGTGCGGGCCGGATCCCCGAAGATGCGCATCAGGTTGTCTTCCATCGACAGGTAGAAGCGGCTCGAGCCCGGATCGCCCTGGCGGCCGGACCGGCCGCGCAGCTGGTTGTCGATGCGCCGCGACTCGTGCCGCTCGGTGCCGATGATGTGCAGGCCGCCCGCGCCGCGACGACCTGGTCGTGGCGCTGCTGCCAGGCGCTGCGCGCCGCCTCGCGCGCACGCCCTCGTCCGCGCCCTCGGCCGAGCGCCGCGAGCTCGGCCTCCAGGTTGCCGCCGAGCACGATGTCGGTGCCGCGACCGGCCATGTTGGTGGCGATGGTCACGGCTCCGGGCCGCCCGGCCTGCGCGACGATCTGCGCCTCGCGCTCGTGCTGCTTCGCGTTGAGTACCTGATGCCCGATCTGCTGCTTGGTGAGCAGGCCGGAGAGGAATTCGGAGGTCTCGATCGAGGTCGTACCGACCAGTACCGGCTGCGAGCGCTCGGCGCAGTCGCGGATGTCGCCGATGATCGCCTCGAACTTGTCCGGCTGCGACAGGTACACGAAGTCGGGATGGTCCTTGCGGATCATCGGGCGGTGCGTCGGGATCACGACCACCTCGAGTCCGTAGATCTGCAGGAATTCCGGTGCCTCGGTATCGGCGGTGCCGGTCATGCCCGCGAGCTTCTTGTACAGCCGGAAGTAATTCTGGAACGTGATCGAGGCGACCGTCTGGTTCTCCTCGCGCACCCGCACACCTTCCTTCGCCTCGACCGCCTGGTGCAGCCCGTCCGACCAGCGCCGCCCGGGCATCGTGCGGCCGGTGAATTCATCGACGATGATGACCTCGCCGCCGCGCACGATGTACTCGACGTCGCGCTTGTAGAGCGCATGCGCGCGCAATGCCGCGTTCAGGTGGTGCATCAGCCGGATGTTCGCGGTGTCGTACAGGCTCTCGCCTTCGCGCATCAGTCCGGCCTCGAGCATCAGCCGCTCGACGTGCTCGTGCCCGGCCTCGGTCAGATGCACCTGCCGGCCCTTCTCGTCGACCGAGTAGTCGCCGGGGCCGTCCTCGCTCTGCTGGCGTGACAGGCGCGGCACGAGCGCGTTGATGCTGAGGTAGATCTCGGTGCTCTCCTCCGCCGGGCCGGAGATGATCAGCGGCGTGCGCGCCTCGTCGATCAGGATCGAGTCGACCTCGTCCACGATCGCGAAGGCGAGGCCGCGCTGCACGCGGTCCTCGAGCCGGAAGGCGAGGTTGTCGCGCAGGTAGTCGAAGCCGAACTCGTTGTTGGTACCGTAGGTGATGTCGCAGGCGTACGCGGCACGCTTCTCGGCCGAATCCTGCCCGTTACGGATCACCCCGACGCTCATGTCGAGGAAGCGGTAGACCGGACCCATCCAGTCCGCGTCGCGCTGCGCGAGGTACTCGTTGACGGTGACGACGTGTACCCCGAGCCCGGTCAGCGCGTTCACGTAGGCCGGCAGCGTCGACATCAGGGTCTTGCCCTCGCCGGTGCGCATCTCGGCGATCTTGCCTTCGTGCAGCACGGCCCCGCCGATCAGCTGCACGTCGAAGTGGCGCAGCCGCAGCGTGCGCCGCGCCGCCTCGCGCACCACCGCGAAGGCTTCGGGCAGCAGCTGATCGAGCCGGGTACCCTCCTTCAGGCGGGAGCGAAACTGCGCGGTCTTGCCGCGCAGCGCTTCGTCGGACAATCCCTGCAGCGCCGCTTCGTGGCCCGCAGCGTCCCGCACCAGCCGGCCGTAGTTCCTGATCAACCGCTCGTTGCGGCTGCCAAATACGCGAGTCAGCGCCTTGAGCACGACCTGTCCTTTGAAAAAGTGTTCCGCATCAGCGACTTGACCGCATCAGAGGCGCCGCGGTGGGGTATTGTAAAGGTAGACCGGGCGGCGAAGTAGTCGTTCGCCGCCGATCCGGGGCCGTGCCGCGGGTCGGGAGCGGTGCCGCGGGCCGCGGCCGTGCGCGAGCGGGGCGTGCGTGCGGAGCGCAGCCTCAGTGGCCGACGAAGGCCATCGGATCGATCTGCCGGCCGTCCCGGAGCACCTCGAAGTGCACGTGCGGCCCGGTCGAATGACCCGTCGAGCCCACGATCGCGAGCGCCTGGCCGCGCTCGACCTCCTCGCCCACGCTCACCAGCACCTGCTCGTTGTGGGCGTAGCGCGTGAGGTAGCCGTTGCCGTGGTTGATCTCGACCAGGTTGCCGTAGCCCTCGCGCGGACCGGCGAAGGTGACGATGCCCGAGGCCACCGCGAGCACGTCGGCTCCGGCGTCACTCGCAAAGTCGACCCCCTTGTGGAACGCGTCCTCGCCGTTGAATGGATCGATGCGCTCACCGAAATACGAGGAAATGTAGCCCTCGCGCACCGGGCGGCCGGAGGGCTTGATCTCGGCGGACAGTTCGCGACCGGCAATCACACCCTCGAGCGAGGACAGCTGCGCGCTGCGCACCTCGACGCGGCGCGCCAGGTCATCGATCATCGCGGTCAGGTCCGGAACCTGCGCCTGGCGACCGACGCTGTCGGATTCCGACCCGCCCTGGGGCGGGTCATTGTCGAAATCGAACTCGCGGCTGTTGATGTTCGCCATCTGCGTGAGCTGCTTGCCGAGCGCGTTCAGCCGGATCACGTTGGCATTGATCGCGCCGAGCCGCACCGCGAGTGCATCGACCCGGTCCTGGAGCTGTGATCGCAGCGCAGCAACCTGTTCCTGCTCGGCCAGCAGCGCCAGACCCGGATTGAGCAGGGCCATGCGCGCCATGCTGCGCTGCCCGAGCTGCAGCCCCAGCGCCAGCGCACTCGCCAGCAGCCCGAGCGCCAGAATGCTGATGATCGTCAGCGTCACCGGGTGGGACAGGTTCAGATGCCGGGCCCGTCCGCGCCGACGCGAGAAGAATATGACGTTCATAGCTGTCGCTCCGCCCTCACGGGGATCGAACCGGCGCGCCGGCACGGCAATCTTGCGTTGAACCTGTCTTCCGGCGACTGTAGCGAAGGCCGAGCTGCAGTGCGGACCGCGCGCTGGCGGTCCGGTAGCTCCACCTTCCCGAACTGGGCCTCGTTTGCCCTCGATCAGTGCGATTCACTATGCACAAGAAGCCCCGGCATGACAAGAAGAGTGGCGCACGAAACGCGGATGGCTCCGTGACGCGTTCGAATAAAGCGCTGCAAATCAATGATTTATTGTCAAAGAGGCCAGCACTTGCGCGCCTGACCGCGGCCATCCCGGCGCAGCAGGCCTGGCTCGAGTGGTTACGCGCCGAATTGCCGGCGGATCTCGCCGGACACGTCGTGAATGTGGTACCGCGTGGCGCCGGGACGGCCGGTGACGCGACCGAGCTGGTGATATTCGCGGACTCGGCGGCCTGGGGCACGCGCCTGCGCTATGCGCTGGCGGCACTGGAGGCGCGGATCCGCGCGCGTGATGTCGCGATCGGGAGCTGGCGGGTCAGGATCGCGCCGGGGCCCCGGCAGCCTTCCGGCGCTTGAGGCACCGCGGCATCGGGCCGTGGTGGGGCGCCGGGGCGGAGGCTCTGGCGCGCGCGGGTCTCAGGATGCCAGCGCGGCGCTCGGTGCCGCGTAGGCGGGTACGTACGAGATCGGCGCCTGGTCGGGGCGCTCGAACACGACCTCTTCCCATGCCGTCGGATCGCGCAGCAGCGCGCGCAGCAGCGCGTTGTTGAGCCCGTGCCCGGATTTGTGGCCGCTGAACTCGCCGATCAGGCTGTGGCCCAGCAGGTACAGGTCGCCGATCGCGTCGAGGATCTTGTGCTTGACGAACTCGTCCTCGTAGCGCAGCCCGTCCTCGTTCACGACGCCGGTTTCGTCCAGCACGATCGCATTCTCGAGCGTGCCGCCCAGGGCAAGGTTGTGCTTGCGCAGCGTCTCGATGTCGCGCATGAATCCGAAGGTGCGCGCCCGGCTGATCTCCTTCAGGAACGAAGTGGTCGAGAAATCCATCGACGCGCGCTGCAGCCGCCGCTTGAAGATCGGGTGGTCGAATTCGATCTCGAAGTTGACCTTGAAGCCCTCGAATGGATCGAAGCGCGCCCACTTGTCGCCGTCGGCGACCGCCACCGGCCGGCGCACGCGGATGAAGCGTTTCGGCGCCGGCTGCTCCTCGATGCCGGCGGACTGCAGCAGGAACACGAAGGGCCCGGCGCTGCCGTCCATGATCGGCACTTCCCCGGCACTGACCTCGACGCAGGCGTTGTCGATGCCGAGCCCGGCGAAGGCCGACAGCAGGTGCTCGACCGTGGAGATGCGCGCCGCGCCGTTGACCAGGGTGGTACCGAGCGTGGTCTCGCCGACGTTCTCGGCCCGCGCCGGGATGTCCACCGGCTCGAGCAGGTCCACACGGCGGAAGCAGATGCCGGTGTCGACCGCCGCGGGCCGTACCGTCATCATGATCTGCTTGCCGGTGTGCAGCCCGACGCCCGTGGCCCGGATCGAGTTCCGCAGTGTTCTCTGGCCGACCATGGCAGGGGTGTACAGCCTCGCGGTTGCGCAGTCCGACTAAGCTAACACAGCGGCGGGAGCCGGAGCCAACGCGCGCCGCCGACCGTCAATCCGCCTGTCGCCGCAGGAAGGCCGGGATGTCCAGCAGCTCCTCCGGTTCAGGCTCGGCACGGATGCCGTCCCCGACGGCGCGCTGGCGCACGATCGTCGGTCGATCGAGATTGCTGTAGTCGACCGGCCCGCGCTGCGCCTTCGGCTGCCGCGCGCCGGCGCCGTCGCGCGCCAGCACGTCCTCGCGCGCCGGCTGCGCGCCGCGCACCGTCGCGGCCGAGCGCGGGTAGTCGAGGCGCGCGGCATGCGCCGCGACTGCAGCGGCCGTCGCCCCCAGGCCCGTGGCCACCACCGTCACGCGGATCTGGTTGCTCATCTCCGGGTCGATGACCGTGCCGACCACGACGGTCGCATCCTCGGAGGCGTACTCCTTGACGATGTTGCCGATCTCCTCGAATTCGCCGATCGACAGATCCAGACCCGCGGTCACGTTCACGAGGATGCCGTGTGCGCCGGCGAGATTGATGTCCTCGAGCAGCGGGGAGGACACCGCCGCCTGCGCCGCCTGGCGTGCGCGCGACTCGCCGCTGGCGACGCCGGTGCCCATCATCGCCATGCCGGTCTCGCTCATGACGGTGCGCACGTCGGCGAAGTCGACGTTGATCAGTCCCGGCCGCGTGATCAGCTCGGCGATCCCCTGTACCGCGCCCTGCAGCACCTGGTTCGCCTCGCGGAACGCGTCGAGCAGCGTGGTCGCCGGACCCAGCACCGTGAGCAGCTTCTGGTTCGGGATCGTGATCAGCGAATCCACGTTCTTGGTCAGCTCCGCGATGCCGTGTTCCGCGACCATCGAGCGCTTGTTGCCCTCCATCTGGAACGGCTTGGTCACGACCGCGACGGTCAGGATGCCGAGCTCGCGTGCGATCTGCGCGACCACCGGGGCCGCACCGGTGCCGGTGCCGCCGCCCATGCCGGCGGTGATGAACAGCATGTCGCAAC
>CAWIQV010000083.1:0-37097 GCA_963838275.1 uncultured Gammaproteobacteria bacterium
TCTTGTTACCTCGCAGGCCTGCCGGCGATGTCGGTGCCGTGCGGATTCGCCGCCGGGCTGCCCGTAGGCCTGCAGCTCATCGGCCCGCACTTCGCGGAAAGCCGCCTGCTGCAGGTCGCGTACCGCTACCAGCGCGACACCGACTGGCACCGGCGCGCGCCACCGGGATGTGCGTGATGGACTGGGAAACGGTCATCGGGCTGGAGATCCACGCGCAGCTGGCGACGCGCTCGAAGATCTTCTCCGGTTCGGCCACCGCCTACGGGGCCGAGCCCAACGTACAGGCCGACATCATCGACCTGGCGTATCCCGGCGTACTGCCGGTGCTGAACGCCGAGGCCGTGCGCATGGCCGTGAAGTTCGGGCTCGCGATCAACGCCCGCGTGGCCCGGCGTTCCGTGTTCGCGCGCAAGAACTACTTCTATCCCGACCTTCCCAAGGGCTACCAGATCAGCCAGTACGAACTGCCGATCGTGTGCGGCGGCGCGCTCGACATCGTGCTCGAGGATGGCACCGTCAAGCGTGTCGGCATCACGCGCGCACATCTGGAGGAGGATGCCGGCAAGTCCATGCACGAGGGGCTCGCGGGCCTGACCGGGGTGGATCTGAACCGCGCCGGCACGCCGCTGCTGGAGATCGTCTCCGAGCCGGAGCTGCGTTCGGCCAGGGAGGCGGTCGCGTACCTCAAGAAGGTGCATACGCTGGTGCGCTACCTCGCGATCTGCGACGGCAACATGCAGGAGGGCTCGTTCCGCTGCGATGCCAACGTGTCGGTGCGCGAACGCGGCGCCGCGCGCTTCGGCACCCGCGCGGAGATCAAGAATCTCAATTCGTTCCGGTTCGTCGAGCGCGCGATCAACTACGAGGTCGCGCGCCAGATCGAGCTGCTCGAGGGTGGCGGCACGGTGGTCCAGGAGACCCGCCTGTACGACTCCGATCGCGGCGAGACGCGCTCGATGCGCTCGAAGGAAGAGGCCAACGACTATCGCTACTTCCCGGATCCCGACCTGCTGCCGCTCGAGCTGGACGAGTCCTATATCGAGGGTGTCGCCGCCGATCTGCCGGAGCTGCCGGACCAGAAGGCGCAGCGCTTCGTGTCCGAATACGGGCTCACGGTCTACGACGCCGGCGTGCTGACGGCCGCGGTCGAGCTCGCCGACTACTACGAGGCCGTGGTGCGCGCGCTCGGCGGACACGCGAAGCTCGCGGCCAACAGCGTGATGGGTGAACTGGCCGGCCTGCTCAACCGCGACGGACTCGAGATCCAGGCCAGCCGCGTCGGCCCCGAAGCGCTCGCGGGGCTGCTGCGCCGGGTCGTCGATGACACGATCTCCGGCAAGATCGCCAAGGAAGTACTCGAGGCGATGTGGCAGGACGGGAGCAGCGCGGATGCGATCATCGCGGCGCGTGGCCTGCGCCAGATCACCGACGAAGGCGCGATCGAGCGGGCCATCGAGGCGGTGATGGCCGCCAGTCCCGCGCAACTCGCCGATTACCGCGCCGGCAAGGACAAGCTGTTCGGCTACTTCGTCGGCCAGGTCATGAAGGCGACCGGCGGCAAGGCCAACCCGGCGCGCCTGAACGAGCTGCTGAAGAGGAAGCTCGGTGGCTGAAGCCGTCCGTCCGCGCAGCGGGCAATTGCGGCGGTTCATGCTCGAGCGCCACGAGGTCCGCGGTTTCTGGGTGCGGCTCGACGCGGCCTGGCGCGAGCTGCGCCGCCACCAGCAGTACGCGCCGGTGGTCGAATCGCTGCTCGGCGAAGCGCTCAGCGCGACCGTGCTGCTCGCCGCGACGCTCAAGTTCCGGGGGACGCTGACGCTGCAGCTCACCGGCGACGGGCTGGTGAGCCTGCTGGTGGCGCAATGCACGCACGAGCTGCAGGTGCGCGCGGTGGCCCACGCGGCCGCGACGCTGCCGGACGCGCCGAGCTTCGCGCAGCTGATCGGGCGCGGCCGCCTGTGCGTCACGATCGAGAACGACGAGCAGGCGGCGCGCTACCAGGGCATCGTCGCGCTGGAGGGTGCGAACCTCGCCGGCTGCCTGGAGAACTACTTCGCAACCTCGGAGCAGCTGCCCACGAGCCTCGCGCTCAGCGCCGATGCGGACCGCGCCGCGGGGGTGCTGCTGCAGCAGATGCCGCTCCCGAACGCGCACGCCGCGGCGCCCGCCGGCGACGCGCCGGAGGTCTGGGAGCAGCTGCAGGCGCGGGTCGACGCGCTCGATGCGCCGCTGCTGCGCACGGGCACGATGGAGCAGGTGGTGCAGCGTGTCTGCATCGAGCACGACGCGCGGCTGTTCGCGGCGACACCGGTGCAGTTCGCGTGCCGCTGCAGCGCGGATCGGGTCGCGATGCTGCTGCGCGCGCTCGGACCCGAGGAGCTGCGGGCCATCATCGCCGAGCAGGGCGCGGTGACGGTGACATGCGAGTTCTGCGGCCGTCCCTACCGCCTGGATGCGATCGACGTCGAACAGCTGATCAGCGGTGCGGCCAGTCCGCAGGCGCCGCCGTCGCTGAACTGAGCGTCGGGCGCTCAGGTCCGTAGCGAGAACGGCGTGAAGTCCGTATCGCGATCGAAGTAATCCTCCTGCTCGGCGCGCTTGAGGAAGCCGACGATGCGGTAGGTGAACGGCATCATCACGATTTCCCAGCCGCTCTTGAACACGTACTGCGCCACCATCACGCTGGCGAGCAGCTTCGGCTCCCACACGCCGTAGAACGCGATCGAATAGAACAGCGCGGTGTCCACCAGTTCGCCGCACACGGTCGAGCCGATGGCACGGCTCCAGAGCGCGCGACCGCCCGTCATCAGCTTCATCTTCGCCATCACGAAGCTGTTGACGAACGAACCGCACCAGAAGGCGATGATCGAGGCGAGCGCGATGCGTGGCGTCTGGCCGAAGATGCGCGCCACGGCGAGCTGCTCGTCGTGGCCGTCGGCGGTCGGCGGCAGTGCGACGATCACGGTCGCCATCACCGATGCGAACGCCAGGGCGGCGAAGCCGGCCCAGACCACGCGCCGGTCGCGCGCGTACCCGTACACCTCGGTCAGGATGTCGCCGAACAGGTAGGACAGCGGAAAGAACAGCACGCCGGCGAGGAAGGTCACCTCGCCGATGCCGGGCAGGTGCACGGTGGACTTCTTGGCCGCCCCGATCAGGTTCGCGCACAGCACGATGGTCACGTAGGCGGCCATCAGGAAATCGTAGTAGCGGTACTGGCGGTCGTGGTGCGGTGTGGTGCGGCTCATGATTTCCTCAGGGCGGCTCGATGCTGCGCAGGTACGCCGGTCCGCCGAGGTTGGCCATCTGCCTGAGCGTCCAGTCGCGCTCGGCGAGCATGTAGCGGCTCGGCGCCTCGACCCGGAAGCGACGCGGATTGGGCAGCACGACCGAGAGCAGCGCGCTCTCGGCGCTGCCGAGGCGTGCCGCGTCCTTGTGGAAGAACGCCTGGGCCGCGGCCTGCACGCCGTAGATGCCACGACCGAACTCGGCGATGTTCAGGTACACCTCGAGAATGCGCTCCTTCGGCCAGAGCTGCTCGATCAGCACCGTGAAGGCCGCCTCGAGGCCCTTGCGCACCAGGCTCCGTCCGGACCACAGGAACAGGTTCTTCGCGACCTGCTGCGAGATCGTGCTCGCGCCGCGCAGCCGGCCGCCGCGCTCGTGCTCGCGCACCGCCGCGCGGATCGACTTGAAGTCGAAGCCGGCGTGAAACGGAAACTGCTGGTCCTCCGCCGCGATGACCGCGAGCGCAGCCTGCGGCGAGATGGCCTCGAGGTCGACCCAGTGGTAGTGCGTGCGGTAGTCGTGCTCGCCGTCCGCCCATGCCGCCATCCGCGCTTCGAGCATGAACGCGCTGGTGGGCGGATCGATCCAGCGCAGCGCGAGCACCGCGCCGACGCCGAGCACGCAGGCGGCCAGGATCGTCCATCCGAGCACGCGCGCGGCGCGCAGCAGCAGGCTGCGCCCGCGGCGTCGCGCGCTGCCCATGGCCGCGCGCTCCGGCCGCTATGGAGCCGCCTTGCCGGCCGAACCGGGCGTCGCCGGTTCGAGGCGGCGCGCCGAGGTGATCACGACGTCTTCCAGCGGCGCATCGGTATAGCCCTTGCGGCGTCCGGTACCGACGGCCGCGATGCGGTCGATGACCTCCATGCCGTCGGCGATGCGGCCGAACACCGCGTAGCCGTACTGCCCCGGCCGGTGATCGAGGAACGCGTTGTCGGCCAGGTTGACGAAGAACTGCGAGGTCGCGCTGTGGATCTCGTCGGTGCGCGCCATCGAGAGGGTGCCGCGCTCGTTGCGCACGCCGTTGGCGGCCTCGTTCTTCACCGGGGCGCGGGTCTTCTTCTGCGTGAACTCGGCATTGAGTCCGCCGCCCTGGATCACGAATCCCGGCACGATGCGGTGGAAGATGGTGCCGTCGAAGAAACCGTCATCGACGTAGCGCAGGAAGTTCTCGACCGTCGCCGGGGCGTCCTCCTGGTACAGCTCGACGGTGAATCCGCCGTGGGTCGTCTCGAATCGCACCATGATGCTTCACCCCCGTTGCTGCAAACGCCCGCGTCACGCGCCCGGCCAATGCGCCTCCGTGACGCGATCGTGGCCCGCCAGGTCGTGGTAGCAGCGTACGCGAGCGAAGCCCGCGGCGACAAGCGCCGCCGCCACCGCGCGTGCCTGGCTGGTGCCGTGCTCGAGCACCAGGATGCCGCCGGGGCGCAGCACCGGGGCGGCGGAGTGGATGATCGCCTCGAGCGCCTCGAGCCCCCGCGGGCCCGGACTCAATGCCGCGGCAGGCTCGTGGCGCAGCTGCGCCATCGCCGGGTCGAGCGCGGCCACGTACGGCGGATTGCTCACGATCGCATCCAGCTGCCGTCCGGCCAGCGGGACGCACCAGTCGCCCTCGAGAAAGCTGATGTTGCGGACCCCCAGGCGCTGCGCGTTGTCGCGCGCGACCCCCAGCGCCGCCGCGGAGCGGTCCGTTGCCAGCACCTGCCAGGCCGGGCGCTCGACGGCGAGCGCGAGCGCGATCGCCCCGGAGCCGGTGCCGAGGTCGGCCACCTGCACCGTGACGCCGGGCGCCGGGCCGCGCGCCGGCAGCAGCGCGAGCGCGCGCTCGACCACGAGTTCGGTCTCGGGACGCGGCACCAGCACCGCAGGGCTCACCCGCAGGCACAGCGACCAGAATTCCCGCTCGCCGGTCAGGTACGCGACCGGCTCGCCCGACCGGCGCCGCCGCAGCAGCGTGCGGTAGCGCTCCACCGCAGGGCCCGGCACCGCCTCGCCGGCGGACGCGATCAGGTGGCTGCGCGGCTGCGCGAGTGCATGGGCCAGCAGCAGCTGCGCGTCCAGCTGCGCGCTGTCGCTGTGCGCCCGCAGCGCCAGGGTGCCCTCCCGCAGCAGGTGGTCTGTTAGATTGTCGGCTGTTCCCATGCCGGAGACATTATGAGCCGTTCCCTGCCGCCGCCGCGGACGCTGCGCGTCCAGGTGCTGCTCGAGAACGCGGCGCGCCTGTTCCAGGCCACCGTGCTCAAGTGCCTGCCGCTCGCGATGCTGGCCGTGCTCGCGGGCATGGTGCCGGTCATCTACTGGCGCGCGGCCGGCCATCCGTTCAGCGCGCTCGCACCGGACGACCTGACCTACGACGTGCTGGCGGTGGCCGGTACGACGCTGGAGCTGTGGCTGCTCGGGGCGCTGATGCTGCGCCAGCGGGCGATGGTCACGGGCGCGCCGATCGCGATCCGTGCGGAGCTGCTGGCCTCGCTGCGCCGCCTGCCCGTGATGTTCCTGTGCTGGATCCTGGCCGTGGCCAGCACCGCGGTCGGGCTGCTGCTGCTGGTCGTGCCGGGACTGTTCCTGTTCGTGTGCTATCTCGTGCTGCTGCCGGTGATCGTGTTCGACGGCCTTGGCCCCTACGCCGCGCTGCTGCGCTGCGTGCAGCTGGTGCGGCCTTACTGGTGGTACCACTGCGCCGCGTTCGTGATCGCGCTGTGCGTGCTGCTGATCTGTGCACTGGTGCTGGGCGCATTCATCAGCCTCATCGAGCAGCTGCTGCTCGACAGCGGCCCGGCGTTCGAGGCGATCTGGGTCGCCAGCTCGATCGGCGTCGGGGCGCTCGTGTTCTGCTTCCTGTGCGCGCTGGTACTGGTGCTTCACTCGGCGGCCAGCAGCTCGGCCTGATATTCCTGCGACAGGGCCTGCAGCAGCTCGTCCAGGTCCCCCTCCATGATCGCGCCGAGCCGGTACAGCGTCAGGTTGATGCGGTGGTCGGTCATGCGGCCCTGCGGAAAGTTGTAGGTGCGGATGCGTTCCGAGCGGTCGCCGCTGCCGACCTGCAGCTTGCGCGAGCGCGCCTGCGCCGATTGCTGTTTCTCCTGCTCGGCGGCCAGCAGCCGCGCGGCCAGCAGCGCCATCGCGCGCGAGCGGTTCTTGTGCTGCGAGCGCTCGTCCTGGCACTCCACCACCAGGCCGCTGGGCAGGTGCGTGATCCGGATCGCCGAGTCGGTCTTGTTCACGTGCTGGCCGCCGGCTCCGGAGGCGCGGAACGTATCGACGCGCAGGTCGGCCGGATTGATGTCGACCTTCTCGATCTCGTCGAGCTCGGGCAGGATCGCGACGGTCACGGCCGAGGTATGGATGCGTCCCTGTGCTTCGGTCGCCGGCACGCGCTGCACACGGTGGGTGCCGGACTCGAATTTCAGCCGCGAGAACACGCCGCGTCCCGCGACGCGGCAGATCACCTCCCGGTAGCCGCCGTGCTCGCCACGGCTCTCGCTCAGCGTCTCGATCTGCCAGCCCTGTCGTTCCGCATAGCGGCTGTACATCCGCAGCAGGTCGCCGGCGAAGATCGCGGCCTCGTCGCCGCCGGTGCCGGCACGGATCTCGAGGTAGATGCCGCGCTCGTCGCGCGGGTCGCGCGGCAGCAGCAGGCGCTGCAGTTCGGCGTCGTGGCGCCCGAGCGCGGCCTGCACGGCCTCGACTTCGGCGGCCCCGAGCTCGCGCATGCCGGCGTCGGCGTCTGCCGACAGTGCCTGCGCGGCGGCGAGCTCCCGCTCCAGCCGGCGGTACTCGGTGAACGCGTCCGCGGTCGGCTCCAGGCGCGCGTATTCGACGGATAAGTCGCGGAATTGCTGCGGGTTTCCGAGTACTTCGGGGTCGGAGAGCAGATGGCGAATCTCGTCGAAACGCTGCTCGGCCTTTTCGAGTTTTTGCCGGATCGATGGTTTCATCTTCGGCTATAGTCTAACGATCATGGACGCCCGCCACCGCACCGTCGCGCTCGTGTCGCTGCTCGCGGCGGCGGGGCTCGGCTGCGCACGCGAGCCGGAGGATTCCAACGCGCTGATCATGAGCGCGGAGATCGCGCTGCAGCGCGACGATTGCGGCCGCGCCGCGGCCAGCTATGTGCGCGCATCGCAGCACCTGGCGGACGCCAGGCTGGCGGCACGTGCCACCAGCGTGGCGCTGGACTGCGGCCAGTTCCAGGCCGCCGAGCATGCCGCCCAGCGTTGGCACGAGCTGCTACCCGCCGATCCCGGGGCGCTGCGGGCGCTGATGCGCGCCGAGCTCGGCCTGTACCGTATCGACGAGGCACGCAGCGCGTTCGAGATCTGGCTCAAGAACGGCGCGGCGGCGGTCGCCCGCAACGGCTCGGGCGGAGCCGTCGACGCGTTGCTGCAGGTGGCGCAGCAGGCCGGCGCGCCGGCGACGCTCGCGATGCTGCGCGGCGTGCGCTCCGACGCGTTGCAGGGCGCCACCGCACAGCTGGCGCTGGCGGACCTGGCGATCGATGGCTGGAGCTATCGGGAAGCCCTGCAGTATGCCGATCGCGCGCTGAGCGCCGGCGCACCGCGCGCTCCGGTGCAGCAGCTGATCTCGCGCGCGCACGCCGGACTGGGGGACGCGGACGAGGCGGTCGCGGCCGCGGATGCCGCGCGCAGCGCCGCACCGAAGGACCAGAGTTTCGCTCCGGCCGACGTGCTGCTGCTGCTCGGGCGCGAGCGGGAGGCCCGTGCCGCGCTCGAGACGCTGCGCGACAATGCCGCGACCCACCTGCAGGCGCAGCGGCGCCTCGGACAGATGGCGTTCAACAGCGGCGATTACGACGAGGCGCGGCGCGACTTCTCCGAGCTGCTCGGGGACAAGGACAGCTCGGCCATCGCCGTGTACTACCTGTCCGCGATCGCCGAACGGCGCGACGACAGTGGCGCGGCGCTGCGCGGCTACGGTCTGCTGACCGGTACCAGCCTCGAGAGCGCGGCGCGCGCGCGCGCCGCGAACATCCTGTACAAGCAGGGCGAGCACGAAGCCGCGCTGCAGATGCTCGGCGCCGGCAAGGACGAGAGTCCCGCGGCGCGCGTGAGCGCGGAGATCGCACAGGCGCAGCTGCTCGCGAACGGCGGCGAAGCCGCGCAGGCGCTGGCGCGCATCGATGATGCGCTGGAGCGCACTCCCGGGCATCCGGACCTGCTCTACCAGAAGGCCGTGCTGCTCGAGAAGGCTGGTCGCACCGAGGCGGCGGTGACGCTGCTCGAGAGCCTGTATCGCGAGCGCCCGCGCGACAGCGAGGCGGCCAATGCGCTGGGCTTCATCCTCGCCGATCATGGCCGCGACCTCGCGCGGGCCGAAGGCCTGATCAAGCTCGCGCTGCAGGCGGAACCCGACAATCCGGCGATCCTCGACAGCCTCGGGTGGCTCGATTTCCGGCGCGGCATGTCGCAGCAGGCGCTGCCGCTGCTCGAGCGCGCCTTCCGGCTCGCGCAGGACGGGGACATCGGCGCGCACTGGGGCGAGGTGCTCTGGTCCCTCGGCGAGAAGGCGAAGGCCCGCGAGGCCTGGAATCGTGCCGCGCTGGCTGATCCCGACAATGCGCTGCTCAAGGCGGCGCAGCAGCGCGCGGGCGTGCCGCAGATGCCGGCGACGGGCACCGGCACGTCGATCTGACGCGTTCGATGCCGACCGTCCGCAACTGGCGCCGCGCGACGGGCGGCTGTGCCGCGCTGCTGCTGGCCGGCTGCGCGACGGTGCCGCAGCCGTCCGATACGTTCGAGCCCTGGGCGCAGCGCCTCGTGGCGCTGCAGGCGATCGATCGGTTCGAGGTGAGTGGCCGCATCGCCGCCAGCGACGGCAATACCGGGTTCAGTGCCGGACTGCGCTGGCAGCAGCGCGCGGACTCCGCCAGCATCGACCTCACCGCCCCGCTCGGCGTCGGCGCCGCCCACATAGAGCAGTCTGGCGATGCGCTGCAGCTGCGCACCAGCCAGGGCGAGCTCTACGACGGCGAGGAGGCCAGCGGGCAGCTGGCTGACACGCTCGGCTTCGTGCCGCCGATCCATTCGCTGGGCTTCTGGCTGCGCGGTGCGAGCGACCCGGGCCTGCCGGCCTCGGAGTCGCTGGATGCCCAGCAGCGCCTGGCGCATCTGGAGCAGGATGGCTGGCGCGTCGATTATCCGGACTACATGCGCGTCGGCCAGGTCTGGCTGCCGCAGCACCTGACGGTCACACGCGGCGCGCTGCGCCTGCGGCTCGTGATCAATGCGTGGCGGCTGTGAGTGCGGCGCTGTCCTGGTGGCCGGCACCGGCCAAGCTGAACCTGTTCCTGCACGTCGTGGGCAGGATGCCCGACGGCTACCACGCGCTGCAGACCGTGTTCCAGCTGATCGACCGCTGCGACCGGATCGGCATCGCGGTGCGCCCCGACGGCGTGATCGCGCGTCCCGAAGGCATGGCCGGGCTGCCCGCGCAGTCCGATCTGGCCGTACGCGCCGCGCTCGCGCTGCAGCGGCACACCGGCACGAGGCTCGGTGCTGACCTGCATGTGATCAAGCAGATTCCAGCCGGCGGCGGCCTGGGTGGCGGCAGTTCCGATGCCGCGACCGTGCTGGTGGCACTGAACACGCTGTGGGATACCGGGCTGAGCCTGGAGGCGCTCGCGCAGCTGGGGTTGGCGCTGGGCGCCGACGTCCCGGTATTCGTGCGCGGCCGCAATGCGTGGGGCGAGGGGCGCGGCGAGCGGCTCGAGCCGCTGGACCTGCCGCCGCGCTGGTTCCTGGTGCTGCACCCGAAGGTGTTCGTGAGCACCGCCGAGATCTTCCAGGCCCCTGAATTGACAAGGAATTCCGAGCTGGTCACAATGCCGGCCTTTTTGGCGGGTGAGACCCGGAACGACTGCGAGGCGGTGGTGCGCGTGCGCTACCCGGAGGTCGGCGCGGCGCTCGAGTGGCTCGGTGCGCAGACCGATCGGAACGGCCGGCGGCTGGCGGCGCGACTGACCGGTACCGGCGCCTGCCTGTTTGCCCCGTTCGAGCAGGCCGAGGACGCGCAGCGCGTCGCGGGGCTGGTCCCGGCGCGCTGGGGCGGTTTCGTCGCGCGTGGACTGCAGCGCTCGCCGTTGCATGGCATGCTTGAATCCGAGGCCTGAGGCTGGCCATGCGGCCCGGGTGCCCGTCGCACCGTTGGGGTGTCGCCAAGTGGTAAGGCAGCGGGTTTTGATCCCGCCATTCGGAGGTTCGAATCCTTCCACCCCAGCCATCTCCGCTCTAGGACGCGCATTGTGAATACGGAAACGCTGGCGCTCTTCTCGGGGAACGCCAATCCACTGCTGGCGCACGACATCGCGCGCCACCTGCTGCTGCCCGTCGGCCGCGCGGCGATCGGCCGTTTCAGCGACGGGGAGGTCAACGTCGAGATCATGGAGAACGTGCGCGGCCGCGACGTGTTCATCGTGCAACCGACCTGTCCGCCGGCCAACGATCACCTGATGGAGCTGTTGATGATGGTCGATGCGTGTCGTCGCGCCTCGGCCGCGCGCATCACCGCCGTGGTGCCGTACTTCGGCTATTCGCGCCAGGACCGCCGGCCGCGCGCGACGCGCTCGGCGATCACGGCCAAGCTGGTCGCGGACATGATCGAGGGGGTCGGCGTGGACCGCCTGCTGACGCTCGACCTGCACTCCGACCAGATCCAGGGGTTCTTCGGCATTCCGGTCGACAACGTGTACGGATCGCCGGTGCTGCTCGGTGACGTGTGGCGCCAGCGCTATCCGAACCTTATCGTGGTCTCGCCCGATGTCGGCGGCGTGGTGCGCGCGCGCGCGTTCGCGCGCCGCCTCGACGATGCCGACCTCGCGATCATCGACAAGCGACGGCCGCGGCCGAACGAATCGAAGGTCATGAACATCATCGGCGACGTCGAGGGCAAGACCTGCGTGCTGGTCGATGACATGGTCGATACCGCCGGCACGCTGTGCCTGGCCGCCGAGGCGCTCAAGCAGGAGGGCGCGACCAAGGTCGTGGCCTACATCACCCACGCGGTGCTGTCGGGCGGTGCGGTCGAGCGTATCGCGGCATCGGCCCTGGATGAGCTGGTGGTCACCGATACGATCCCGCTGGGTCAGGCGGCGCGCGATTGCGGCCGCATCCGCCAGCTCTCGGTCGCCTCGCTGCTGGCGGAGACCATCCGCCGCATCCGTGACGAGGAGTCGGTCAGCTCGCTGTATATCGATTGAGTTTCGAGAGGTGGTGGTGCACTGGTCGCGCTGCGCCGCCGTTGGGTCCATCAACAGTCCAGGAGTCTACAATGCGTATTACGTTTCAAGTCGGCGCGGACGCGCGTCACGACCAGGGCAAGGGTGCGAGCCGCCGCCTGCGTCGTGAGGGCAAGGTCCCCGCAGTGCTCTATGGCGGCCATGGCGAGCCGCGCAACATCACGCTCAGCCACCAGCAGCTGCTCACGCTGATCGACAACGAGAAATTCTATTCCTCGATCATCAGCGTGAACGTGCGATTCGGAGTCGCAGCCGGCGATCATCCGCGACGTCCAGATGCACCCGGCCCGCAATTCGGTCGTGCACGTGGACCTGCAGCGCGTGGTCGAGAACGAGAAGCTGAAGATCCACCTGCCGATCCATTTCCGGAACGAGGCGGCCGCGCCGGGCGTGAAGCTGCAGGGTGGCATCGTGTCCCACCTGATGCAGGACGTGGAGGTCAGCTGCCTGCCGGCGGACCTGCCCGAGTTCCTCGAACTCGACATGTCGGGGATGAACCTGAACGATACGCTCTACCTGCAGGACCTGCCGCTGCCGCCGGGGGTCGCGATCCCGGAACTCGCGCACCGCAACCCGCCGGTCGTGCGCGTGCACAGCCCGCGTGCCGCGGAGCCGGAACCCGAGGCCGCAGCACCGGCCGAAGGCGCGGTGGCCGCGGCGGCGGCACCGGCGGCCGAGGGCGCGAAGAAGGAGGAGCCCAAGAAGGAAGACGCCAAGAAGGAGGCGGCTCCGAAGAAGGAAGGCGGCAAGAAATAGGCGCCGGCCTGCCGCAGCGCTCGCGGGAGGCGGGGGTCGCCGTGTGCGGCCCCCGCCCCTCATACGCCCACCTGATTCCGCGGAAAGATCGTGTCCGGATTGCTGCTCAAGCTCGTGGTCGGCCTCGGCAATCCGGGGCGCGAGTACGCGTTGACGCGCCACAACGCCGGCTGGTGGTACATCGATGCGCTGGCGCGTTCGGCCGGGGCGTCCTGGCAGCACGCGGCGCGGCACCAGTCCGAGCTGGCACGCGCGCGCATCGCCGACACCGAGCTCTGGCTCGCCAAGCCGGCCACCTTCATGAACCGGAGCGGCGCCGCGGTGGCTTCGATCGCCGGCTTCCATCGCATCGAACCGCAGGAGATCCTGATCGTGCATGACGATATCGACCTCACCCCGGGCACCGTGCGCCTCAAGCAGGGCGGTGGACACGGGGGACACAACGGACTGCGCGACGTGATCGCGCACATCGGGGCGGACTTCTGGCGCCTGCGCATCGGCGTCGGCCACCCCGGGCACCGCGATCTGGTGCTCGAGGCGGTGCTCGAGCGACCCACGCGCGAGGAGCAGGTGCTGCTCGACGAATCGCTCGCGCGCGCGCTGCCGGCGCTCACCGTGCTGCTGCGTGAAGGCGCGCAGCAGGCGATGCAGGCGCTGCATTCGCACGGCGGGGCGCCCCGCGGCGCAACCCACGGCTAGCGGCGGGAAGCACCAGTGCCCATACAGTGCGGCATCGTCGGACTGCCCAATGTCGGCAAGTCGACCCTGTTCAATGCCCTCACGCGCGCGCAGATCGCGGCGGAGAACTATCCCTTCTGCACCATCGATCCGAACGTCGGCGTGGTGCCGGTGCCCGATCCGCGGCTGGACCAGCTGGCGAGCATCGCGCATCCGGAGAAGATCCTGCCGACCGCCGTCGAGTTCGTCGACATCGCCGGCCTGGTCGCGGGCGCCTCCCAGGGCGAGGGGCTCGGCAACCAGTTCCTCGCGCACATCCGCGAGGTCGACGCGATCGCGCACGTCGTGCGCTGCTTCGAGAACCCCGACATCGTGCACGTCGCCGGGACGCATCGACCCGATCTCGGACCTGGACATCATCAATACCGAGCTGGCGCTCGCCGACCTGGCCGCGGTCGACAAGGCGATCGACCGCGCCGTCAAAGCCGGCAAGAGCGGCGCGGACAAGGACGCCGGGCGCCGCCGCGCCCTGTTCGAGCGGCTGCGCGCGCGGCTGAATGAAGGCGGCGCCGTGCGCGCGCTCACCCTGGGCGAGGAGGAGCGCCGGGACGTGCGGGAGCTGCACCTGCTGACCGCGAAGCCGGTGCTGTACGTCGCGAACCTGGACGAGGCGGGACTGACCGGGGGCAACGCCTTCCTCACGGCCCTGAGCGAGCGCGCCGCGCTCGAACACGCCGTGGTGGTACCGGTGTGCGCGGCGATCGAAGCCGAGATCGCGCAGCTCGAGGAGGCCGAGCGCGCCGAGTTCCTGCGCGACCTGGGCCTGGCGGAGCCAGGCCTGAACCGCGTGATCCGCGCCGCCTACGAGCTGCTCGGGCTGCAGACCTACTTCACCGGCGGGACCGAAGGAGGTGCGCGCCTGGACCGTCCGCGCCGGCAGCACCGCCCCGCAGGCGGCCGGCGTGATCCATACCGATTTCGAACGCGGCTTCATCCGCGCCGAAGTGATCGCGTTCGAGGACTACGTGCGCTATCGCGGCGAGGCCGGAGCGCGCGAGGCCGGGCGGCTGCGGCTGGAGGGCAAGGAGTACGTCGTGCACGAAGGGGACGTCATGCACTTCCGGTTCAACGTCTAAGGCCGCGGGGTTGCGCTAAGCTGCGCGTCCCATGCTCAATCCCACCCGCAATCCCTCCCTGGTGCGGGCACGGCTCGACCGGCTGCGCCCGACGCAGCTGTCGGTCGGCTACGCCGAGGTGGAGCTCAAGCGCGAGCAATGGCGCGCGATGAAGCGCCGCGAGCGCGAAGCGGAGCTCGCGCAACACGTGTTCCCCGTCGGTGCTGGGACCAGAGCGCGCGCACTACATCATCGATCATCACCACCTCGGGATCGCGTTGCTGGAATCCGGGGAGCGCGAGGTCTGGCTGGCCGAACTCGATGATCTCTCGTGGCTCGAGCTGCCGGTGTTCTGGCGCACGATGGAGTTCCGCTCCTGGACCCATCCGTATGACCAGCGCGGCCGGCGGCGCAGCTATGACGAGATGCCCGAACGCCTCACGCAGCTGAAGAACGATCCGTATCGCAGCCTCGCCGGCATGGTGCGCCGCGCCGGCGGCTTCGCGAAGGAGCAGGCTGCCTTTGCCGAATTCCTGTGGGCCGATTTCTTCCGGCCCCAGGTCGACGCCGAGCTGATCAGCGCGCAGCCGCGGCGCGCCACCCGGGCCGGGGTCAAGCTCGCCCAGTCCTCCCGTGCGCGCTACCTGCCCGGCTGGAGCGGCAAAACCGCTGCCGGCGCCGGCCGGGGCCGCTGAAGGACCGCCCTGATGATCGCCGGAGTGCTCGGCGGGCTGCTCATCACCGGGCTCGCGCTGCTGCTGCTCGCGCTGTTCGTCGCGATACCCATCAAGATCGGTGCGCTGCTGGCGGATGCCAGGCGCACCGGGTTTCTGTGGTGCGGGCTGTCCGCGATCATCGGCGTGCTGGCGGGCGAGATTGCGGCGCGACTGTTCGGCGTCTACGTCGGCGCACCCGTCGCGGCGTTCCTGGGGTTCGTGATCGCAATCCGCCTGCTGCTCGGCACCTCGCTGGCCGGAGCCCTCGGCCTCACGATCATCGCGATCGTGGTCGCGCTGCTCGGGCTGTGGCTGTTGACCTTCGCCGGCGTGGTGTTGATTCCGGATTCACCGCCGGCCGTGGCGATCTGAAGCGCGCGCCGCGGCGCGCTGCCCTGGCGAGCACTGCATGCCCGACGACGGCACCGTCATCCACCGCTCGGCCGATCGCGCCGGCTGCGCCGACCGCGCGCTGGTGCTGACGGCGGTCGGGATCTCCGCGCGCATCGAGTTCGACGCGGGCCTGTATGCGCTCATCGTCGCCGATGCCGACGCGCCGGCCGCGAACGAGCAGCTGCGGCGCTATGAGAGCGAGAACCGCGTTACCGCGGTGCCGCCCTTGCGCCCCGTGGCGCGTCCCTTCGCGCAAGCCTGGGTCGGGTGCACCGCGTACGTGCTGGTGCTGGTCGCAATCGGGCTCGCGCTCTCGCACGGCGTCGGGCGGCTGGATGCTTTCGACACCGGCGAGCTCGACGCCGGAAAGGTGCAGGCCGGACAGTGGTGGCGCGCCTGGACGGCCCTGACGCTGCACCTGGATGTGGCGCATATCGTGGCGAACCTCGGCGCCGGGGTCTGGTTCGGGTATCTCGCCGCGCGGCAGATCGGCAGCGGCAGCGCCTGGTTCCTGATCGTCAATGGCGCCGCCGCCGCGAACCTGCTCGAGTCGCTGCTCGGCCCCGCGAGCCATCGCTCGGTCGGCGCTTCCACCGCGGTGTTCACGGCACTCGGACTGCTCGCCGCACACTCGTGGAGCCGGCGGCGAGCGTTGCCGCAGCGCTGGGCGCTGCGCTGGGCGCCGCTGGTCGCGGGAGTGCTGCTGCTGGGCTGGCTGGGGTCAGGGGGCGCTGGCGGAGACGAGCCTCCGAGCCCCGGCGAGTCGGGCGCGGACTCGGTGGACGTGGTCGCGCACATACTGGGATTCGTGGTCGGAGGCGCGCTCGGCGCGCTGGTCGCACTCGAACCGATCGAGCGCGCGATCAGCCGGGTGCCGCAGTGGCTTTCCGGGCTCGCGGCGCTGGCCACCCTCGGGGTGGCATGGGCCTGCGCGCTGGCAAGCTGACGAGCCGTCGAGGGGACGAGCCCGAGCAGGCAGGCGTTTACCCGGCCGCCCTCGGTCCCTACAATGCCCAGCCCCGGGATTGGCTAGGTAGCTCAGCTGGTTAGAGCGTGGCACTCATAATGCCGAGGTCGTGGGTTCGAGTCCCACCCTAGCCACCAATTAATTACTTGCAGCAACTCGCACACTCGCTCCGCAGCGGTACTGGGCTCTCCAAAGGCGGACTGTGACGGAGGACCGGTTCGGGTCGCGTGCAGCCGGTGGCCCGCGATCCAAACTTTAGATAGCTTTCCGAAGCGCTTCGGCCATTCGGGTTTGCCATCCCGGGCCTGTAGCTTTCCACCGCGCCAGAATATCCGGTGGAAGGCGCAGTGAAATGGACGTGCGAGCCTTACCGGACTTTGGTCGCCCGCGTCGCTTTAGCATGCCAGCGGCGGTAGCCTTACCGAAAATCTCCGGCAGAATATCTTGCGCCTTGCGCGCACGCGTAAAAGTCTCCTTCGTCCATTGCGGGTTCTCGCGATCCGCCATTTCGGCATTACGTTTGCGCTTCATATCTCCTTACCTCACGCCCATTGGCCTTACGAAGACTTATGACATGGGTCTTACCAGCACGCGGCGTGAACACCAGCACATGCAGTCGCCCGTCAATTAGACCCAACGCCTGGAATCAGCGCTCGCCGTAGTCCTTCCGAGTGTCCTCAACAATCAGCGCATTATCCCATTCGAACGCTACCGCCCGCTCGAACGAGATTCCGCGGATCGCGACATTTCGCTCGTTCTTGGCGGAGTCGAAGCTAATAGTCACCATTTATTGTATATACGTATATACGTGAATGCAAATCACACGAACACGTGTCGGCGCTTGAAAATCCGCCCTCCCGGAAGCCGCCGTTCATGACCGGCAGCAAAGGGTCGACAGTACTAGTTCGACGCACTGCCGCATGCGGCCAAGAGCGGACATACGTCCCCCAGAAATGGCCGCCCGAAAGCCGTCATTCGACGAATCGACGCTCAGTGTGTATAATACACACGATGCAAAGCCGGGAGCTTATCAAGCTATTGCAGGCCGATGGTTGGCAGCTCAAGCGTACCCGCGGTAGCCATCATCAATTTGTGCATCCGACCAAGCCTGGCACGGTTACGGTGTCGCATCCCAAGAAAGATCTGGGAAAGGGCTTGGTGCAAGCGATTCGCAAGCAAGCCGGATTGAAGTGAGGTTGTAGATTTATGCGATATCCAGTTGCAATTGAAACAGGGGATGCCAAACATGCATTCGGCGTGGTAGTACCGGATTTGCCGGGCTGCTTCTCCGCTGGCGATACTCTGGACGACGCGCTGACCAATTCGCGAGAGGCCATTTTGCTTCACCTCGAAGGGCTGTTGGACGATGGACAGCCGTTCCCGGCACCGACGGCTATTGAACTGTTACAGAAGAAGCGTAGCTATCGCGGCTGGACTTGGGCCCTCGTCGACGTCGACGCCAGCGAACTTGGAGACAAAGCCGCCCGGATCAACATCACATTGCCGCAGCGCATTCTTCGTGCGATCGACGCTCACGCGCGGAAACAGGGTGAGACTCGATCCGGATTTCTAGCCCGTGCGGCGTTGGACGCCATGCGCAAGCCGGCATAAACGACGGCTATGTTTGAAGGTCGCAGTTCGGCCAACTGCGGCCGTTGACCACGCCCGATTGGCCGCCAGTTAGCTGCCAGTCGCGCCCTCGCTCGGAGCCCTGTCGACCTCGGCTGACTACCCGACCTACACTGTCGCCAAGAGCTCGAGATAGGAACACCTCTGACGCGTGCGGACTGCGAGACATAAATGACGAAAGATCGACTTCGGCCCCTGGCCGTCTGCGCAATTGGCGTGGCTCTCGGGGCTATAGCTGCCGGGAAGCTGATCGATTGGGACGTGCAGGGGCGCGCCAAAGAGATCTATGGTGGTGCGCTCGTTGGTTTGTGCCTTTCGCTCGTGGTCATTGCGAAGGCATCGAGTGCTCTAAGTGCCTTGCAGAAAGGAGTAGTCGGCGGAATCGTGGGATTTATCATAGGAGGGATGCTGGGGACCTTCTCCCAATACGGCAAACACCGGATTTTAGAAACCGTACTTTTCGCGCTGCTTTTTGGAATGTGCGGCTTTTGGTGGGCAAGAAATGTCTACTTGCCAGGTTTGGATAAGCGAAGGAATCCGCGAGCATCGTGCGATCGCGGTTGTGCCGCAGCTGATTTCATGCCTCGGAGGAGCTGCGAAATACCCACACGCGCAAGTTTCTCCTTTGCCGACCCACGGCCATGGCATTTGGGAGGGGCCACTGAACAGATCAGCTAATTCGGTTCACAAAGTTCGGGGTGGGAATGCGCATCCCGCAGCGACGAAGTCGAATCCGCGCGGTTACGATGACAAAATGCTCGCGCTAAGTGGAACCATCAGTGGCTAAGTCGACCATGTGACGCATCCCGATTGTGGAGATGAGCGTGTCTGTGGGTTCGATCGACATTACACTTTCGTTCATACTCTGGAGCGTTTCTCGGACGCTGAGTTTTGCGCGTGCCGCTCGTTGGCCGCGAGTGAATGCGCACATAGTGCACGTTACTGTCATGAAGCCAGATCTTGGATGTCCATCGCTCACATTGCGCTACCAGTTCAGCGACGGTGACAATCTCCGTGATGGTGAAGATCGAATTCCCTGTGCGGCGGAGTGGGATGCTGAGAGATTTGCGCGCAAGTGGTCTAAGGATGTGGTGGTAAGGGTTCGGGTCAACCCAAATAGGGGAACCGATTCGCACTTCTTTCGCGTTGATCAGAAGTGAGATGGGGGCAAGAGGGTCAGTCGCAAATCTGCATGAAGTTTACAAGGCAGGGCGTAGGGAGGGATAGTATGGCTAATAGGGTTCACAACCTCCCGGGGTGGGACTTGTAATCTGGCAGTCAAGAAGATCGGAATCACGCGATGACGATTACGGCTTGCGACGCACTAATCGGAACCGCCCGAGGTTAGGTGATCTACTGACCCATCTCGGTTGTATAGGGGTGCATCTGTGGGTTTTACCGGCGGTGCAGTTTTACTCATACTCTGGGCCGTTTATCGAATGCTTCTCTTTGTGCGTACTGTTCGTTGGCGACGCATAAATGCGCGGATATTGGATGTTGCTGTCAAGACAGAATTGGGTGTCGGATGTCCATGGCTAGAGTTGCGCTATCAATTCAGCGACGGAGGCGATCTACTCGAAGGCCGAGACAGAGTTCCTTTTGCAGACATCGATGTCGCGGAGCGATTTGCGCGGCGATGGCCCAAGGATGAAGTGGTAATTATTCGTATCAAGCCATCTGGGGGCGATGAAACGCGGCTCTTCCGGATCGATCAGAAGTGAGAAGCGGGAAGGCGAACAGCCATTAATCTCTGTAACGAATACGAGGCAGGGCGTCCGGCTGAACAGAATTGCTCAGAGCGTTCGGCGTGACGCTACCGTGCTTTGCTTAGACGTTCGGCCATACGAGTCTGCCAGCCAGGTCCCGTAGATTTCCAACGGGCGAGGACGTCGGCTGGAAGACGAATGGTGACCTGCTTGCGCGGATTGGCCGAAACGGGCCTGCCCCCCCTCTTGATAGTGGCACGGGCCAGCATTTCTGCCGTCAACTCAGGAAGCTCCGCATACTCATGCGATTTGATGACGTGAGCGTCCACACGCGCCAGATCAGATTTCAATGAGCGGCGCGACGCGCGCTTTTTCGCGAGCATTGGCTTTCCTCATACTAAACACGTGACGAGCTGTGCCGCGTGGCGTGTAGCCGACCACTACCAGGCGGCCGCGCAGATAGCCGAAGCAAATGATGCGGGTTTCGCCATAGTCCTGGCGCCGGTCCTCGACCTCCAGTGTCGGACCAGCGAACACCTCAGCGGCATCCTGAAAATCCAGCCCCCGATCGGCGAGAGTCTTGCGTCTCTTCGCCGGATCGCAGGTGATGTGCATCAGTTATTGTAACTACAATAACCAGTGCGCGCAATCCAAGGCGATGGGGCGCTGAACAGAATTGCTCAATCTGTTCAAATGTCGCCTAATCTGAGATAGGTTTCCGCAGAAATCTGCCACCTAATTGCACCGTCCGCTCACAAAAAGTGAACAGATCACCTGCCAACTGTTCAACTTACTCGAATCAGCGTCGCAAAACGGGTTTCCGATAGCGGCCATTGGTGGAGGCCCGCTCCGGGTCGGTATCAGAAGCTCAGCATTCCGCAGTGCGGCGCCAATAGTCGCCGGGGCGAATGATTGGAATATCGTGCACAGCCCGCATATCGAGAAGGTCACGGTCGACGCTGACTAGGAGTGCGCAGTCACCGGTAACTGCAGTGCCGAGTACCGGAACGTCGGTGGGATCGCGGCACAGATTTTGCGGAAGAGCGGCAGGAAGCACAACGATGCCTACCCGTCGAAGAAATGCGGCGACCTGATCGGCATCACGCTTGGGAAAATTGAATTTCCCGACGAGCTTTCGCGAGAGTTCTTCGAGAATGAATTCGGAAATCACCAGCTCATGGTGCAGTAGAACATCTTCGAGCAGCTCGGCGCACACGCCGGCGCGGCTGATGTGTGCTGCGATCAATACCGAGGAGTCGAGCGCGATCCTCAATTCTTTCTAAGCGCCTCGAAAACGTCCTCGTCGGTATTGATGCCGCTGGCCTGCGCTCGCGCCACGAGTTTGGTCCGGAGGGTTCGAAATTCCGTGACTCGCAGGTATCGCTTCAGTGCCTCGCGCGCAAGGTCGCTCTTGGAAATCCCGAGAGCGGCGCTCAGGCGCTCCAGGGCCCGATCCAGGTCTTCCGGTACACGAAGTGTCAAAGTGCTCATGTATTACAATGTACTACAAATTGATGGCCGTGCCAATGGCGCTTTCCGCGGTCGCTGACCGTCTTTAAGTGGCGGCGCAGACTTAGTGGCTCCATCACCACCGGAGTCAGTCATGGAATCAAGAGAAAGCTCGTCTACCGCTCGACCTCCTTGGAACAAGGGCAAGCTCGTCGGTCAGAAGGCGCCGTTCAAACTCAAGGAGATCTGGGCACGTTCGACGCACCGCCGCATGCGGCCAACTGTAGCCGTTGAGCACGCCCGATTGACCGCCACTTAGCTGCCAATCGCACCCTCGTTCAGAGCCCTGTCGACCTCGGCTGGTACCCAGCCTACACTGTCGCCAAGAGCTCGATACTGAACAGATCAGCTAATTCTGTTCGCTGATCGGGCAGATCCGGAGCGGACCGTCGGGCAGATGTCGGCCAACCTAAGACATTCGGCTCTGCGAAAATATAGCCCTATAGCGGACGATCACAACCTCGCGTACCACCGAGTCATACATATGGAAATCAATCTGAAGTCCAGCATGCACGCGTTAGCGATCGCCGTCGTCATCGCTTTCTCACCCTATACGACGGGGGCGGATTCGACATTTAAAGGCTTCTGGAAGGTTCGATGCACCGATGCTTTCGGCATTCAGATAATTCCCCAGGGCGCCAAGCTTTATTCAGTTTCATTCTGTGGACCGGGTGGCTGCGATGCGCCTGGGACATGGGCACCGAATACCCCGATCATTGACGATTCTCACTACAAGATAATTGACGACAAGACCATTGAAATGAAGGGCCACACGTACCTCAAGTGCACGGATGAAACGAACCCAAAGCTGGATTTCTCGACAATGAAGGACACGCCGTCGCAAGTCACCTATATCGATCCCAGCAAGGACATTCCCGACTACGACAATAACAGTCCGTTCACGGGCCGCGACTCAGCGACCGTCACCGCACTTGAACATCTCGTCGATTCCCTGACGCCGCAACCTCGTGAATGCGTGACGGGATCGATCAAAGTCTGGCCTGAGTGGAGCATGAAGCTTTACTCGAATGTTTGTGCTCCCGAGACGCTGACCAAGCTAAGGGCATTAGTAAAGGAACTTGCTCCAGTGCTGAACGTGAATCGGCTTATGTTCCGGCTTGCACTTCTTGATGAAAGTGCAACTCCGGCGTTACTGGTTGGACACGTGGACCTCAGCAAGGACCCTGCGCCATATCCCTTTCTGTCCCTGTGGCGGATCAGATTTGCAAGAGGTTCGTACACCGCCGTCTATGCGGGGCCATTCCTAAACGGTCGGGTTCATGCAGTCGAGCCGTTCGGCGAATTGTCAGGACGAAGCGTCGTGTTTGTGCGCCATCAAAGCTGTCTAGAGTGCGAGCCGACGGTCTACCTCACTCCCATGGACTTTGACGCCCCTGGTGACGCAAAGCCTTATGAATTCACCTACGCCGACGACCATGCCGCTTTTGACGCTACGCTCGAGTACTCGTTACCTGGAATGGGCCACACCGTAGATGCCTCCGTCGAGACTAGGATTCTGCCAGCCTCGGCCGAGGGGCCGCACCTGCTTCAACATTTTCGTCCTCTCGATGGAGAAGGCCCAGACGAATGGTGGACATTCACCTGCAAGAGCTACAAGTGTGACTACACTGAGGCCAAAGGGGCGGCACCGAAGGAATTCAAGGCGAGATGGGCGACCGCTCCAAGGCTTTGAAACTGTCGCATGAGCGAGCTGATTGCGCAACCGGAAGTTGTTGAGCTCGGACGGAGCATGCAATGTGAATTTCAATCTGACCCGATTGCAGCCATTGGCAAGCGGCAGCATCGGGTCGCGAAGCGCCTCTGACTCCGGATCTTAAACCGGTGCTTGCCACTGTCTGAGGAGCCGCACACCCCGACGGACAGAGAGAAGCCTGAGTGTACAAGGAATTGCCACGAGAACCGACGCCGCCAGGAGGCTTAGGCCATCCGTGACCGTGCCCGCAAATATGCTTGCGACCATTCCGAAAATGCTGGCAGCCAGGATCCAGGCCGCTAGCGTAAAATTGACTGGGTGCGCCTCATTACGAGGACGCCTGTATGCAAGCAGCACATAGTTCAGCGGTTGGAGCAGGCTGGGACGAACAGCCACTGCTATGTACTCGCCTGCGTCGAGCGCGTTTGGGGTGATGGCGACGCTACTCAATGTGCCGCCTCTATTGGGAAGGGCACCTAGGGACAAGAGCAACGGCGGTTCGCCAACCGTGAATGTAATGCCAGCGCCATTATTGACCACGTCTTTAACAATTCCGGTGTGGATTTCTATGTCGGGAATAGCCATATCTTTCGTAAATAATGGCCTCCGAAGCGGACATTTGCCAGCGGCAGCTCCGGGTCGATAACGGTTGTACGGTCGTGCGTCAGAAACAGGGGAACAAACGTTTGGTTGAAGCCCGGTTCACCATGGCAAGCTGCGATTCTAGGCGCCAATCACCACGAACCCTTCGCGCCTTGCTGCTTGGCTCAACGGCTCATCGAGACACACCATCGGCAGTGCTACTGGGTCATGATCGGCGGCTACGAGCGCGGCTGCCAATTGCAGGCTATCGGCCGCACGGAGCGTGTGGAGTCGCAGCAGTCTTTCCGCCGTGCGGCGCACCGCATCAGTGGGCACGATCTCATGCCAGCTTTCCGCAAACTCGCGCGCGGCGACAAGCGCTACGCTGACCTCATCTGCACTTGCAAGTCCTTCGCGCTCACGCCGCGCGAGCGCCGAGGCGATCTCCACCGGCGTACCCCACCATGTCAGCACTTCGGAGTCCTGGTCGAGGAGCGCGATCAGGCGATCACGGGTGGGCTCGGCGACCAGTAGCGGAACGATCGCCGAAGCGTCCCAAAACCTCATGACTCAGTCCGAGTCATCGACCCTGCTCACGTTCCTCGCTCAGCGCTTCCGAAAGACGTGCCGTGCGAGACAAGCCTTGACCCAGCACGGTCCGCAGCTCCCTCGCGGACAGTGTCCGCCGTGCGGGACGCGTGAGCCCTTGGGCACGCAGCAGCGCCAGACGATCCGTCCCACGAGCGCTCGACTCGATGCGTTCTATGTACGCGATCGGCACGTCGCGGTCGTAGATCACCACCGTCGCGCCGGCGCGGACCTTGCGCAGGTACGAACTGAGGTTGTCCTTAAGCTTAGATACAGAAGCCTTGTGCATATGGCTATAATAGCCATATTGCAGTCTGCCGGCAATCGCACGCACGCCGCGACGCCTTCATTCCTGATTTCTGCTGCTCCTAAGCCGACATTGATGTGTCGGGTTAGGGTCGACAGCGGCGCGGACGCGTTTCAAGGCTTTTCGGGCTGGTCCAGCAGCGTCGCTATCTGCTCGGCGCTCAGACCGTCTACCTCGATCACCTTGCGGCGGCTGGTCGCGCCCGCAGTCAATCGTATATTGCGCCGCCGAACACCCAGCCGTTCGGCGAGGAAGCGGAGCAGCTCTTCGTTGGCCGCCTGATCGACAGGCGGCGACGCGATGCGTATTTTGAGGTCGGGCCCATGACGCCCGGCGATTCCCGTCCGGCTGGCACGGGGCTGTACGTACACGGAAAATCGTTGGCCCGAGGACACGCCATCAGATTATTCCATTTGGGCTGACGAGTACGAGGCGCTGTTGGCAGCGCCCCAGCATTTCCTCCGTCAACTCAGGAAGCTCCGCATACTCGTGCGACTTGATGACGTGAGCATCCACACGGGCTAGATCAGACTTTAATGAGCGGCGCGACGCACGCATTTTCGAGAGCATTTGCTTTCCTGCTAAACACGTGACGAGCTGCGCCGCGTGGCGTGTAGCCGACCACTACCAGGCGGCCGCGCAGATAGCCGAAGCAAATGATGCGGGTTTCGCCATAGTTTTGCCGTCGGTCCTCGACCTCCAGTGTCGGACCCGCAAACACCTCAGCGGCATCCTGAAAATCCCGCCCCCGATCGGCGAGAGTCTTGCGTCTCTTCGCCGGATCGCAGGTAATGTGCATCAGTTATTGCGACGATCCAGTCCGACCACGTCGGTCATGCGGCCGCCTCATTGTGCGCATCGACGTGCGATGAACCGCATCGAGCGAACCTGTCCCTGCACATTTCTCGTGCCGCAGAAATGGGAGGCATCACTGTTGACCGCGGCTGGTTCATGGCGCACCGGGTACGGCCATCACCGGCATGACTTCGACCGACTCGCCTGGAAAAATCGTGAAGTGCGGATGCTTCTCAAACAGTTGCGCAGCGGCCTCGTGTGATTCGGCGCGTACTACTGTATAGCCGCTCATGAGATTGCTCGCGTCCTGGATTCCGTCCTGGGACACTCTCTTGGTCTTTCCCAAGGGGCCGCCCATCGCGACAATGGCGGATTGATTTCGTCCCGCCCAGCCATGCCAAGCGGCAATGCCTTCTCGTTCTCTTGCGCGACGCTCGGCCTCGGGTAGCGCGTCCCACGCCGCCTTCTTGGGGCTGGCCTTGCTTCCGAGAAAGACCGCGAGATAGGTATTGTTCGTGCTCATTCTGCCTCCTTGATTCTCTGTTTGATCGCTCGAAACGACAACTCACGGCAACGCCGCAAACGAGTACCGTCCGCCCCAAGTCGGGCTCGAGGCAGATGTCCATTCTCCAGGCTTCCGGATACCCGGGGCCGCTATTTCCCCGCAATCATGGCAAGGTCGATCGAGTTGGCCATGACCTGATAGCCGCTGTCATTGGGATGCAGATGGTCCCGATCATTGTAGTGGGCATTGAAGGTGAGCGGGTTCGTCGGGTCCGCGACGGGCGTGGCAAAGTCGATCACGCCGTCAAACGCGCCGCTGGTCCTGACCCAGTCGTTGAGCGCCTCTCGCACCTGCTCGCCAGCAGGCGCGGCATAAGCTGCCCCCTGATACGGTGTCAGCAGGCCGCCGTAGACCTTGATCCCCCTTTCATGGGCTCGGGCGATGATCTGCTTGTCGGCGGCTTCGAGCGCCTCAGGCGTGACCGGATCGACCTGGCCTGAGGGAGCAAAGCCGCGACCGATATCGTTGATCCCTTCGAGCAGGATGATCGCCTTGACGCCCGGCACGCTGAATACATCGCGGTCCAGACGTGCCAGTGCGCTCGGGCCGGCACCATATCGCAGCAGGCGGTTGCCGCCGATGCCGGCATTGACCACCGCCCAGTGCTTGCGCGCCGCCACCAGGCGTTCCGCCAGACGGTCTGGCCAGCTACGGAAAGCATTGGCGGTAGATAGCGCCCCCTCCGTGATGGAGTCGCCCAGCGTCACGATCGCATTGGTAGGTACGTCCGCATTGACATCGACCTCCGTGACCAGGGCGGTGACCCGGGCGAGCTTGGCCTCGGGCAAGTGCGGCGCGGCGGTGTAGTCGCCGGGCGTCAATGTCACATACTGGAAAAGCGAGTGCCCCGCGCGCGGCAGCGCGCCAGGCAGATAAATGGAGATCACGAGCCGATCCAGCGGCTTCACCTGCATCGGCACCGGATCGCTGAGCAGTGGCGCGGAGGCGGGAATAGTGACCGCTGCGTTACTGTCGAAGGTTACGGCGTGATCCGTGCCAGGAAGGATGGCACCGTCCGTTCCAGCCGCCGCCACATGCACCGCCCCGATCGGCAGCACGCTGGCGCCGCCTTCATTGGAGAGGCGCAAGCGAATCTGCCCGCCTCCAGTGGAAACCCGCAGCAGCTGGCGCACCGTGACATCGGTCAATTCGATGTTGACCGGCAGGATGGCCAGGTTGCCGGGATTCTCCAGCAGCGGGACCCCTTGCGCGGGGGCATTCGCTGCCGTCGGCACCGGCGGTGTGCTCAAAGGAGTGAGTGCGGCCAGCGCCGCGGCGGCGGGCGTGATCACCACCGGCGATTCACCCGGCGGCAACGGCGTTGGCACGAAGCCCCACGCGCCTACCCAATTGTCGGCAGCAAAGGCCGCGGAAGTGCCGCATAGAACGATTGCCGTCATCCAGACGAACTTGCGCGATCCGCTTGGCATTCCAGTCTCCCCCTTTTCAAATTTCCACCCACTGCGTCGGCGCTGGCAGCCGGAACGCAACCGCCGTTATACACACGAATCGCCGAGAGAACGACTCCCGCACCGTGAAATCATCGCGGTCCCGTTCGCGCCCGACCTTCCCAGACTGGTTTTGGTCCCAACCTGACGGTCACGAACGGCGGCTTTTGCGATTTCGTTTCTACTGAAGTTCCCCTGGCGGATACTACCGGAACACGGTTGAGGCGAGCACCGGGGGTGCACCATCTTGGCCACGAGAACGGTTCGGCGAGCCGCCGCCGTCGGCGTCACGGAGCACGGTAACTCGGCGGTGCTCGTTACCGTCGCACCCGACCTCGAGATTCTCGATCGGCGGCGCGTCGACCTTACGCGTGATCTGCCGACGCACCCGTATCACCACGAAGGGTCATGGGCCGTCGGTCGGTATCTCAACAGCACGTGGTCCCGGGCGATATCGCTCCCCGAGGCTGTGACACTGATCGAACGGGTGCATGTGGCCGCCAATCGTGGTGCACACGAGACTCTAGAAGAACTTGCTGCCTCGCTGCGCGTGCCCATCGAGAGCATCGCCATTCGTGTGTGCCCCAGGCTTCCGGCGTCGATAGAAGAGCGGATCGCCAATACCCGCGCGGCAAATGTCGCCGACTCGGTCATGTATCGCCAAGCCGTCGCGAGCGCGGCCGAGGCGCGCGGGTGGTCGGTGTATTGGTACGATCGCGAGAATGTGTTTCGCAGCGCGGCAGCGGTGATTGGTCGCAAGGATATCCACCCGTTCCTGGCTGCAACAGGGCGATCGATCGGCCCGCCCTGGGACGCGAAGCATAAGCTGGCGGCAGCCGCAGCGATCGATGCAGTGATGGGGAGATAAGCAAGCCGGGTCGCGGAACCCGTGCTGCCGAAGGCAGTTGGGAGGGGGAATGCGTCCATGAAGATCCTCATCAGTGGCGCCGGCTTTGACGTTGCTGAGCGCATGGGGTTGGTTCCCGAGATCCTGCGAAGGGGCTACAAGGTGAATGAGCTTCGCGAGGTCGACCGAAGCGGCAAGCGTGTCGGCGGCTTTTCGATAGACGTCCTTGATCGCCTTACGCAGGGCCGCTACTCGAGTCTGCCTCGAGGCGAGCTCGCCGCATGCCTCTATCGGGCATTAGGCACCAGTATCGAGACGATCTTCGGCGATGGCATCGCCAGGCTCGATGCCGCAATGAGTCAGATCAGTGTGGAGTTCCACAACTCCAGTTCGCGATCCTTTGACCTGGTGATCGGGGCTGACGGCCTGCATTCACAAGTGCGTCGGCTCGTGTTCGGCAATGACGCTCGTTTCGAGCGATTCCTGCACATGAAGGTGGCCGCATTCTCGGTCGAGAAATACAGACCACGAGATGAACTCGTGTACCTGATTCATCGCCAGGTCGGACAGCAGATCGGCAGGTTCTCGATGCGCGACGACCGCACCATGTTTCTGTTCGTGTTCGCGGATGACGATCCCGCGATCCCTACCGACGTGTCTGCCCAGAAAGCCATACTGCGCGAAAGATTTTCTGAGTCAGGCTGGGAGTGCGCCGGCATCCTCGACGCGCTGGAGTGCAGCGCCGATTGGTACATGGACCGTGTCAGCCAGGTTCGCCTCGATCGGTGGCAACAGGGGCGGGTGGCATTGGTGGGTGATGCGGCATTCTGCGTCTCCCTGCTCGGCGGACAGGGGTGCGCACTGGCGATGCTCGCAGCCTATATCCTTGCGGGCGAGCTCAAGCACGCCGGCGGCGACCACGAGGCCGCGTTCGGCCGCTATGAGCACAGGCTGCGCGACTTCCTCTCGTCCAAGCAAGAGGCAGCGCTCGCGGTCGGCAGACAAATCAGAGACAGACTGGAGCTTCCAGAGTACTAGCCCAGGTTGGGCACAATCGCGGGTCTCCCTAAAGCAAATCACGGAAGTGGCGAAGAAGTCGGCACTAGAGTCTCCTGTGGGGTCGATCAACCGCCGAGCGTGAGCGGAAGGTCACCTGCATGTGCACAATAGGAGCAATGTGTCGCATGCTAGCAGTGCTTGCAGACCCACACCCTGGCGCTATCATTGCTAGCAGTCGGCGATCTGGAGTATACCGATGGCACAACTGATGGTTCGCAAAGTGACGGATGAGTTGGTCAAAGCACTGAAGCAACGTGCTGCGAAAAACAACCGCAGCGCTGAACAGGAACATCGGGAGATTCTCCAGTCCGCGCTTCGAGGTCCCCGGCGACGGGCTCTAGCCGATGTACTGGCTTCCATGCCCAATGTTGGCCGCGACACGGATTTTGCCAGGGAGCAAGCGGACGTCCGAGGCTGATCGTGTATTTGGTGGATACCGACGTCATATGCGAAGCGCGCAAGGGCACCAAGGGAAACGTTGGGGTGCGCGAATTCCTTGCCAACGCCAATCGTGACCACCTTGCCCTGTTCTTGTCTGTAATTACGATTGGAGAACTTCGCCAAGGGGTCGAAACAATCCGGCATCGTGGTGATATGGTTCAGTCGACGCGCCTTGAACGCTGGCTGGATCGCCTGACGGTCGATTTCGCAGATGCCATCCTGCCCTTTGATCAAGATGCTGCACAGATACGGGGAAGATTGCGGGTACCACATCCTGACAACCCGCTAGACAAGCAGATCGCAGCAACCGCGCTGCTCTATGATCTGACCGTGGTTACCAGAAATGCCGATCATTTCGCGCCGACTGGGGTCTCGATAGTAAATCCATTTATCGTAGCGTACTGAATTGGCGCTATCGACCCGGTCCGACCGGTAGCGATCGAAGGCTTTGCGGCATGCGAGCACGACTCGCTGCGATCAATTGCTCCGAATGCCTGGGTCAATGCGGCGAGCGGATGCTTAGGGAGTGATCGTCGCCGAGGCGCAACAGTCCGGTCCGAGGTCTGGGATCAGGACTAGCGCCCGCGCGCGAATAGCAGCGAGCATTTCGTCGTCATAGGGTGGTGATGGTTCGGGTATTCGCCCCAGCGCTGAGTCCAGGATTGGATGATCGAGAGTCGGGATCTCCAGTCCCGCAAGAGACCGCAGCGTCAGCAGACCGACAATCTCGAACGGGTCGTACCACTGCCAGATATGCCGCAAGTCATAGTGCTTCTTCCAGGATGAACTGGACTGATGCGTGCGGCGATCGCAGGCGACGAGCAGGAGATGGCCCAATTCCGTTGTGGCATCTGGCGCGCGCCAGATCTCGAGCAGTCGCGCGAACAGTGGTTCGTCCCGTGCCCACTTGGGCCATGGCTTCAGGTAATCCGGCACGCCCTGCCAGTCGGCGAGGAGGCGCATCACGAAAAACTGGGTGCGGCAGTTCTTCGCGTTGCCTGATACACAACACCACTTGAGTGCACGGAGCAGGAGTCGGGTCTGCCCAGCGGCTCGCTCCGTCCAACCAGCCATCAGGCAATGCACAATATTGATCAACGTGTCCGTGAAATTGAGCCTACCCCATTGCTTGCCTTGAACCGCAACGGCGTGGTGCACCCAGCCGCAGGCGGAGAGTTCGTACGCAAGGAAGTGGTAGGCGGTCGATTGATCAAAAACCTTTCGCCAGGCGGAGTCATCTTCGAGCGCGGCGTGGATGGTCTGGTGGCGCAGCAGGCTGGAGACACGGATCAGCCTGTCCGCCGCTGTGTATACCGTGATGGCCTCGCCCTTGTCATCGGGCTCGCCGGCGGCAAAGCGTCGCAGCTCCGCAGTAAACTCCGCCACTGCGGCATCGTCCCAACCACGTGTGTATGCCGTGAGGTATTTGGCCTTGCTGCGATAAGGCAGACGCGGGCCTGGTCGCGGGAATCGACTCTCAAACCCGGCAATCTGCGCAGGAGGAAGCCGTGTCATGGGGATCTCCGAAATATCGGATGATGTTAGTTGTCCATAAACCCAGGCAGCGTGATTTCTCTCATGGTTTTTCGGATTGCCCCAGCGTGGAGGGTTCGGTCCGACGTCCCCCCGAGTTTGAACAGCACGCGGCTTTAGAGTCTAATCCCCGGTGAAGGAGCTGTGCCGCAAGCACGGCTTCTCGGACGCCAGGCGGCTCAAGGCGCTGGAGGCCGAGAACTCGCGGCTGAAAAAGCTGCTGCCCGAGTCGATGTTCGAGAACGAGGTGACGCGTGAAGCGCTCCGAAAGAATGGTGACCGCGCCGGCGCGTCGGGAGCTGGTGCGGTGGATGCAGACCAGGGGACTCACGGAACGACGCTGCTTGCGGATCGTAGACATGAGCGCCAGTGCGCTGCGCTATCAGCCCCGTCCCGACCGCAATGCGCTCCTGCGGTCTCGTATCGTCGCTCTGGCGCGGCGTCATCGACGCTACGGGGTTGGAATGAGATCTGGTCCATGGACTTCGTCCACGAAGCGGTGGCGCTCGTGGCCGAGCACCCGATCGGGAGCGAGCACCTGAGGAGGATCATGGACAGCGTCTGCTCGCAACGGGGCAAGCCAGCGATGATCCGCACTGACCACGGCCCGGAGTTCACCGGTCGCGCGATGCTGACCTGGGCGCATCGGCACGGTATCGCACTGCGGCTGATCGAGCCCGGCAAGCCAATCCAGAACGCGTACGTGGAGAGCTTCAACGGGCGGCTGCGCGATGAGTGGCTGACCGAGCATTGGTTCACGAGCCTCGCACACGCACCGTCGGGGCCGCCGAGGCTACATCATGAATAGATGCGGAACGCTCGTCAGCACGTTGCTGGGTCTGGCCGGCACGTTCCTCGCATCAGAAGTGCTCGCGCAGCAGGATCCCGATATCTGCGCGGCCTATGCGCAGCGCGCCGTCCAGCAGTACCAGCAGATGCGCAGCCACCCGGGCTGCGAGAAGGGTACTGATCCGATCGGGTGGCGCGACGACTACGCCTATCACTACAACGGCTGCATGAAAGCGCCAGCCTTTCTGACGAAGTTCTCCGAGAAGACGCGCGACGAGCACCTGAAACAATGTGGCGGCGATGTGTTGGCGTCGACGCCGACCCTGCCGCCCACACCCACGTCGCCGTTACCCGTGAGCGGACCGTCCGTACCCACGCCCAATTCCGCAACGCCCGCAAGCCCAGCCAGGCCAGCCTCCGCAGGTCCACTGAACAGCCTTCCCGCCGTTCCAGTCGCGAGCCCGCTGCCGCCGTCGGATGCGGGTCTGCAATCCAACTATACGGTGCGGGACCTGACCGCCGAAGCCCACCATGGCTTCGAGCCGATGGGCATGAATGATGACGGCGTGGTTGTCGGCCGGGCCACGCTGCCAACCGGCAACTCGCTGCTCCAGCATGGCGTGATATTCGACGGCACGCTACATGCGCTCAATGCCACGGCGTCCCTGGATCCGTTCGTCGCCAATGCCATCAACGACCAAGGACAGATCACCGGCCGCGCCTCGCCAGGTAATCGGCCGATGTTCTACTACGGCACGCCCCACGCGCTGCCCGCGCCCCAGCAGGGGGGCGGCGAGGGACTCGGCATCAATGCTGCGGGAAAAGTGGCCGGCTCGCTCGGCATTACCGCGTACATGGGCGGATCGTTCCTGACCGGGTCGGATTCCCGTGGCTTCTTCTATGACGGAACCTGGCACGACATCGGCGGCCTGGGCGGCGGCCAGGTCCACGCAGTTGCGATCAATGACTCGGATCAGATCACCGGGTTCGCGCAGACCGCCGGCGGCGCCACACACGCCTTTCTCTACGACGGCAAGATGCACGATCTCGGCTCACTGGTGCCGGGCGGTTCATCGCGGGGCACGGCGATCAACAATTCTGGACGCATTGTTGGCGTTGCCAGCATCAGCACCGGCCAAACCCATGGCTTCTACTATGACGGCAGCCTGCACGATCTGGGCACGCTCGGCGGCCTGTATTCCACTGCGACAGGCATCAACGCCGCCGGACTCATCGTCGGCAGCGCCGGTTTGGCGGACGGCAGTACGACGCATGCGTTCGTCTCGAACGGCACCAAACTGGTGGATCTGAACACGCGCCTGGTCGGTCCTCACCCGGACGTGCCGTTGATGGAAGCCATTGCCATCAACCGCAGCGGGCAGATTCTGGTTCGCGGCCCGGGCGATCGCGCCATACTGTTGACGCCCACGAGCGAGCCCTTGGCCCCCACACCAGTGTGCGACGACAGTGCAAAATTGCCACAGGGCACTGGTGGCAGGATCGAGCACCAGGGTTCCACGGCCACGCTAAGCTTCACGGGTGCCTGTGGTGAAAGGCGCTCCTTCCTGGTAGCGCGGCCGCGTCTGATGGCCGGGGTACCCAGCGCCGGCGACAGCGGCGGCTGGGTATACTCGTCCCCGGATCGCAAGACGGCGTACATGTTCAATTTGGCCAATAGCGGCGATGTGAGTTCCAATGCACTGTCTGGTCCGCAGCTGCAGATGATGACCGGACCGTGAATGCAATCATCGGGGCGCGACTCGACTCTGGGTGGGGGTCGTGTGCCCAACTGAAACCGGCGTGAGGAACGTCAGGTGGCGCTTCGTGAGCACAGGGAGTGATCGAGGCATGATCCGATGCGTGCTGATTGCAGCATCGCTGATGACGAGCCTGCCCGCCTGGCCAACTGAAGCACCGATAACTCGCCCAGTATCGTTAGGGCTGTATTACCTGCACACACCAATTATCGAGCAGCAGAATAACGGCTGCTTCAAACCACGCAGATTGTCCTCCGACGTATACATACCGACACCCCTGATAGAGAGTGCCCTGTCCGCCGGCAAGCTTTCGATCCGCGCAGTGGACGATCAACACTGGGTTGCCTACCATGATTCATTTCAGGAACGCGACTTCCGATACGTTGCGCCATTTCCGTCCCTGATCGGCAGTGGAATCTCAGCGCTGCCGAGCACGTTCGATGTCTCCGTATCGGAGGCGGGCGTCGTAACGGTACTTGAGGCGGGGCGCGAGACGGCACTGCGCACAGCCTACCCTTGGATGAAATCCGGCACGCTCGAGTGGACTGGTAGCGAAACCCTCGACCTCGTCACGGGAGTTGATACGTGGCAGTTTCACGCATCGCTCGATGGAGTAACGATTCAGCCGGACAGGCCGTATTCGTGTCACTTTTCCGGCACACTTGATGCCCGCCTCCAGGGCAAGCGGAGCGTGGTAGTCGGGGCACCTCCCGCGCCGCCCTCGCTGCCGCCGCCGGCCGACTGCACTGCGCACTTCCTCGTGAACGACTCGCCACCCGAGCAGCCCAATCCCAATCCGCATCTCAATTATCGGGTTGACGATAACGTGGTACTTCTGTCAACCGACAATGGGGGCTGGTGGTGGTTCGCCAAAAGCGGGATCCAGTGGGGCACGGTTCTGAAACCCACGGCAGAGGCGACGGCCGACGATGTCTACGAAGTCATTCAGGACATGACCGAATGGAAGGGAATGGCTATATACAGTGACGGCATGCGAGTGATCCCATGGATGGTTCCGACTGGCCCGCCTGCGCCGTTCACGGCTCCACCGTGGTTGGATAAGCCCAACAGCAATACCTTGCCCACGCCATACTTCGTACAGCTGTACTCGAGCGGCCTCGGACAGTTGCTTGCTTCAGACTCGCCGCAGCTCAGGATCCCGGCCACTATCGGCGCATTCAAGCTCGGCGGTTTTACCTTCACCAAGCGCTTCACGACCTATTTTGGCTGCACAAATCCCAAAGTCGACAGGCAGCTCGCCCGGACTGACCCCCACTACTGGCTGCACACAATGGCGACGCTGGACTGGGAAGTGACCTACGTGGGTAGCGCTGAATTCACTCCGGACGGCGAGTTTCTTCAGTTGCACGTAAGCCAGCTGTCCGGCGTGTCGATCCTTGGCTTCAACCACGACAATGCGGCGCCTGTGAAGGTGGACGGACCCACTGCCAACTGCGTCAACAATTATGACATGCCGCTGGCGGCCGGGACGCCGGCGTGGCCGGCGCGGGGGACAGCTGCGGACATTCCGGCGCTCTGCGCCCGGTCTCCAGACTGGGGGTGGTACTATCCTCCGGGCACTCCGCAAAACCCGCTTCCGGGCCCATAGAGTGCGACCGTGGCGTCCGTTCCCCGCCCCGCCGAATTACATGAGCACGCGCTTCTTGAAATGGGTCGAGACGTGGATCGAGGAAAACATTCCTCCCGGCGCCAATTCCGACGTCGAGAGCCACGAGGCGAGGGCAAAGCGGCTTTCAGAGCAGCTGTTCTCCGCCGCGGCTGAGGCCGGCTTCACGAACAGGGAGACGGAGGAGGAGCGCGCGCGCGTTCCTCCCATGGTGCTTGCCGCGGTCGCGGACGGCACCGACTTCGATACCGACGCGTATTACCTCAAGTCGGAACTGGCGCAGGAAAATGAAGATGGGGACTGAGCGCTGCGTCATCGAGTTTCTCCCTGGCCGGCTGAAGTCGCCGTCCGTGTTCGCTTGGACCTGAACTCGGACCGTTTCGCGACCCTGGTGCTTGTTGCACCGCAAAAAGGGACGGCTGTCCCTCGGCAAGGTACTCCCACCCGCGACCCATCCTGTCGATCACGTTGGCGGCCCCTTGAACTCCAAAGCCGCGCCCTTACATGTGCCGGCACGAGCTCAATGCTCCCAGCCTGGCAGGAGGGGCGGGTATGTTCGGAAAGCTGATCACGTTCGAGAATCTGTTCGACGAGCTCCGGCGGATGGAACGGGGCGTGGACCAGATATATGGCCCGAGTACGGTGCCGGCCGGCATCCGGTCGGTTGCACGGGGTACCTTTCCACCGATCAATGTCGGCGTAACGGAAGCCGATGTGCAGGTGTACCTGTTCGCGCCGGGACTCGAAGCCAAGAGCTTCCAGATTTCGATCCAGCAGAATCTGCTGCTGGTCTCCGGGGCTCGTCAGCTGCCGGTCGATGAGCAGGCCACCTATTTCCGGCAGGAGCGCTTCGAAGGCGAATTCCGGCGGGTGGTGGCGTTGCCGGAAGACGTCGATCCGGAGCGGGCGGAGGCCAAGTATCGCGATGGCGTATTGCAGATCAGCCTGCGTCGCCGCGAGGCCGCGAAGCCCCGCCAGATACCGATCAGTTGACCCGAGGAAGCGAGCCATGAGCGACAAGACTGCCACTGCCCCCGAACCGGCGGCCACCGGCCAGCGTCCGGAGCGCGAGCCCGATTACCCGATGGTACCGCCAGCGGACGTGCTGGAGGATGGCGACGGCATCACGCTGCGTCTGGATATGCCGGGAGTCTCCAAGGACCGTCTCACCGTCCTGGCGGACAAGAACACCTTGCTGATTGAGGGAGTGGTGCATATCGCAATGCCCCAGGGCATGGAAGCGCTATACGCCGAGATCCAATCGACCGGCTATCGCCGCCGGTTCACGTTGAGTGGGGAGCTCGACGCGGAGAAGACCGTCGCCAATGTCAGCAACGGTGTGCTCACGGTACGGATCCCCAAGCGAGCCGAGCTGCGGCCGCGCAAGATCGAAGTGAAGGTGAGCTGAGCGGGTGAGCCACTTCCGGCTCGTCGCCGGTACGATGGCCCTTGAACTCCGACGGCCAGGCCCCACCTGTGCGTCGCAGGCGGGCGTGCCCGGGAAGGCGCCGGTCACCCGCCGGAACTGTTGATCGTCAACCCAGCACTGCGGAGGAATCGACCATGACAGCATTGGTGCAGTACGAGCCGTGGAGCGTCGTTCCGCGGCTTCAGGAGGAGATCAACCGGCTCTTCGGGTCGGTGCTACAGGACGGGTCGGTACTGCCCGACGAGAAGGAAGCGTCGACCGCGACCTGGTCGCCGCCCGTCGACATCCACGAATATGCCGATCGCTTCGCGCTGACCGTCGATCTGCCGGGTGTCGAGCCCTCGAGCGTGGAACTGACCCTCGAAAACGGCGTGCTCACGCTGAGCGGCGAACGCCGGGATACCGCCACCGGCCGGCCGGGCGAAATCGCGGAGGTGCGGCGGGCCGAGCGTGGCCAGGGGCGCTTCCATCGCCGCTTCGTACTGCCGGATACGGTCGACAGCGAACGCGTGCACGCGACCGGCGCCAATGGCGTGCTCACGATCTCGATTCCGAAGCAGGCGCACGCGGTTCCGCGTCGCATCCCGATCACGGCCAGCAATCGT